>NZ_JBYOJO010000004.1:174356-332430 GCF_057798955.1 Cupriavidus sp. 207A1
GCGCCGCGCCATCCGACGCCCGGGCCGCCACCGGCTTCCTTTTTATCGCGTATCGGCCCGCATCGCGGCCGCGCCGTGCCGCATGGCGCATGCGGCACGGCGCCAGCCGATATACTCGCGGTTCGTGCTCCTTCCGGATCCGTCCATGCTGACCTCGCTGCTGACACGCATCGTCCGGCTTGCCACCGCCTGGCCGTGGCGCGTCATCCTGCTGGCGGCACTGCTGACGGCTGCCAGCGGCGTCTACGTGGCCCGCAACTTTGCCATCAACACCGACATCGGCCGCCTGCTGGATTCCGACGCGCCCTGGGCCCAGCGCGACGAAGCCATCGCCAAAGCGTTTCCGCAACGCGGCCAGATGATCCTGGCGGTGGTGCAGGCGCCGGCCGCGGAGCTGGCCGATGCCGCCGCCGATGCGCTGGCCGAAGCCTTGCGCCGGCAGCCGGCGCGTTTCAACGCGGTCAGCCAGCCCGGCGGCGGCGCCTTCTTCGCGCGCAACGGGCTGCTGTTCGCCGGCACCGATGAAGTCAACCAGCTGACGCAGCAACTGACGCAGGCGCGCCCGCTGCTCAACGCCCTGGCACACGACCCGACGCTGCGCGGCCTGTCCGATGTGCTCGCCACCACGCTGGCGCTGCCGCTGCAGATGGGGCAGGTCAAGCTGGGCGACATGGCCGGGCTGATGGGCAGCAGCGCGCGCACGCTGGACCAGGTGCTGGCCGGCAAGCCCGCCGCGCTGTCGTGGGCGGGGCTGCTCGACGACAGCCTCAAGCCCGGCCCCGACGGCCAGGTCTACCGCTATGTCGCGCTCAGCCCGGTCCTCGACTACAGCGACCTCAAAGCCGGCGCCGCGGCGGCGCGCGCGATCCGCCACGCCGCGGACGAACTGCAGCTGGCACAGCGCTACCAGGCCTCGGTGCGCCTGACCGGCCCGCAGGCGCTGGCCGACGATGAATTCGCCTCGGTCAGCGACGGTGCCGTGCTCAACGGCGTGCTGACGGTGCTGGCAGTAGTGCTGATCCTGTGGCTGGCGCTGCGTTCGGCGCGGCTGATCGTGGCGGTGCTGGCGAGCCTGTTCGCCGGGCTGCTGATCACCGCCGCGCTGGGGCTGGCCATGGTGGGCGCGCTGAACATGATCTCGGTGGCGTTCGCGGTGCTGTTCGTCGGGCTGGGCGTGGACTTCGGCATCCAGTTCGGCGTGCGCTACCGCGCCGAGCGCCATGGCCGCGACCATATCGTCGATGCGCTGGGCCTGGCCGCGCGCGCCGTCGGCGCGCCGCTGGCGCTGGCCGCCGCGGCCACGGCGGCGGCGTTCTTCTGCTTCCTGCCCACCGACTACCGCGGCGTGGCCGAACTGGGCCTGATCGCCGGAGTCGGCATGGTGGTGGCCTTCGCCACCACCTTCACACTGCTGCCGGCGCTGATCGCGGTGCTCAGGCCCGGCGGCGAATCCGCGTCGCCGGGCTTTGCCTGGCTGGCGCCGGCGGACCGCTTCTTCGACCGCTACCGCAAGCCGGTGCTGCTGGTGACGCTGCTCGCCATCCTCGCGGGCGCACCGCTGCTGCCGCACCTGCGCTTCGACTTCGACCCGCTGCACCTGAAGGACCCGCAGTCCGAATCGATGGCCACGCTGCTGTCGCTGCAGGACGCGCCGCAGGCCGGCACCGACGATGTCAGCGTGCTGGCGCCATCGCTGCCGGCCGCGCACGCGCTGGCGGGCCAGCTCGCGGCGCTGCCCGAAGTGGCGCGCGCGATCACGCTGCAGAGCTTTATACCCGACAACCAGCCGCCCAAGCTGCAGGCCATCGCAGCGGCCTCGGCCGCGCTGATGCCGGCACTGACCCAGGCCCCCGCGGCGCCCGCCACCGACGGCGCACGCGTCAATGCGCTGCGCAATGCCGCGCGGCAACTGGCCATCGCCGCCGACGAACATCCCGGTCCCGGCGCTGCCGAAGCGGCGCACCTTTCCGCCACGCTGAAAAAGCTGGCCAGCGCCGATGCGCACATGCGCGACCGCGCCGAGCGTGCCGTCGCCCTGCCGCTGCAGCTGGCACTGGCAAAACTGAAGCTGGCGCTGACGCCGCAGGCGGTCAGCCAGCAGACGCTGCCACCCGAGCTGGTGCGCGACTGGATCGCCCCGGACGGGCGCGCGCTGGTCAACGTCAGCCCGAAGCTGCCGCCGTCCGCCAGCGCACAGCGCGAAGCCGCGCTGGCACGCTTTATCGCCGCGGTGCAGCGCGTGGCGCCCGCCGCCACCGGAGGGCCGATTTCGATCCGCGGCTCGGCCGATACCATCATGACCGCGTTTGCGCAGGCAGGGGCCTGGGCGGTGCTGTCGATCACCATCCTGCTGTGGATCACGCTGCGCCGCTTCGGTGACGTGCTGCGCACGCTGATCCCGCTGCTGGTGTCGGCCATCGTCACGCTGGAACTGTGCGTGGTGTTCGGCATTGCGCTGAACTTCGCCAACGTGATCGCGCTGCCGCTGCTGCTGGGCGTGGGCGTCGCCTTCAAGATCTACTACGTGATTGCCTGGCGGCACGGCAAGACCCAGCTGCTGCAGTCCAGCCTGACGCACGCCGTGCTGTACAGCGCCGCCACCACCGCGGTCGCCTTCGGCAGCCTGTGGCTGTCGCGGCATCCCGGCACCGCCAGCATGGGCAAGCTGCTGGCGCTGGCGCTGGCGTGCACGCTGGTCGGCGCGGTGTTCTTCCAGCCGATCCTGATGGGCCGTCCGCGCGCGGATGGCCACGAAGGCGGCCATCAGGGACCGGACCAGCCGGCCCGGCCCTGAACGCGCATTGCGCCCGCGCGACCCTCGTTGTCTCGATGCCCGTTCCGCTTCGCTTACCGACGCTCGCCACAGCCGCCATCGCCGCGACCGTGCTCGCGGGCTGCGCCACCGGCCCGCAAGCCAGTCCGGACGATCCGCTGGAGCCGATGAACCGCGCCATCTTCAGCGTCAACGACAAGCTCGACCAGTATGTCGCGATGCCGGTGGCCAAAGGCTACAAGGCGGTCACGCCGGAGCCGGTGCGCGCGGCGGTCAGCAATTTCTATTCGAACCTCGCGGACATCGGCAACTTTGCCAACAACCTGCTGCAAGGCAAGGGCGTGGCGGCGGCGGAGAGTTTTATGCGGGTGGCGATGAATTCCGTGCTGGGCCTGGGTGGGCTGATCGATATCGCCACGCCGGCGGGGCTGCCGAAGCACTCGCAGGATTTCGGGCTGACACTGGGCACGTGGGGCGTGCCGTCAGGGCCCTACCTGGTGCTGCCGCTGTTCGGCCCCAGTTCTTTCCGCGACGGCGCGGGCCTGTATGTGAATTTCTGGTTCGATCCCACCACCTATGCCGAGCCGGCGGTGCGCAACTCGGTGTACGGGATGAACGTGGTCGACGTGCGCACCAACCTGCTCGGCGCGACCGATCTGCTCAAGCTGGCGGCGCTGGACAAGTACGCCTTCGTGCGCGACGCCTACCTGCAGCGGCGGCGCTACCTGCTCGGTGAGAACACCGCGTTGCCGGACTACGGGGATGACGAGGACGCCGGCGCGCAGCCGGTGCCGCCAGCGCCGGCCCCCGCCGGGACGCCGACGCCCGCGCAGCCGCAGGCGCCGCGCCGAGGCGCTCAGCTACCGATGCCCAGCAGCACCACCTCGAAGGTCAGCGTGGCGTTCGGCGGGATCGTGCCCGGCACGCCGCGCGCGCCGTAGGCGGTGCCCGGCGGGCAGGTCAGGCGCGCCTTCCCGCCCACCTGCATGGCCTGCACGCCTTCGGTCCAGCACGGGATTACACGATTGAGCGGAAACGAGATCGGCTGGCCGCGCTTGTACGAGCTGTCGAATTCGGTGCCGTCCGCAAGCGTGCCGCGGTAGTGCACCTGGACCGTGTCGGTGGCCTTGGGCGAGGCGCCGGTGCCCTTGATCAGGTGCTGGATGGTCATGCCCGACGCCAACGTCTGCGGCGCCGCGGCAGGGGCAGCAGGGGCGGCGGAGGCGGCAGGCGCCGAAGCGGCCGGCCCGGCAGCGCAGGCGGCGCCGGCAAGGGTCAGGGTGCCAAGGAAAAGCGCAAGTGTTTTCATGGAAGGGCCTGCTCTCGAGGTCGTGATTGGGGATGCGGCAGTTTAACCGACCCGCGCCGCCGGTATGGCGGCGGCGGCATATCGCGCTCCGCGGCCGCGCCGCCCGCGGGCATGGTGCGCCGCACCGCGCCGCGTCCGTTACACCGGCCGTTTTGCCGTCTACGATGGTTCGTGACAGCCCGCTGCCGCGCGGGCGCACGGAGACGGTCATGGCACTGACGGATTCCAGGGACCTCGCGGTCTCGACCCTGAACACGCGCTCGGTGGCGCAGTACGAGACCGCCCTGCGCCTGCTGAACGGCTACTACGGCGACCCGCTCGCCGTGATCGACGCGGCGCTGGCCGACGACCCCGGCTTCGCCATGGGCCACGCGCTGCGCGCCGCGCTGATGGTAACCTCCGGCGACGGCACCGCCGAGCCCATGCTGCGCCAGAGCGTCGAGGCCGGCGAGGACCTGCACGCCCGCGCCAATGAGCGCGAGCGCCGCCATATCGCCGCGGCGCGCGCCTGGCTCGACGGGGACTTCGAGCGCGCGGTGCGCTGCTATGGCGACATCGTGATCGATTATCCACGCGACCTGCTGGCGCTGCAGACCGCGCACCTGGGCGACTTCCTGCTGGGCCAGTCGACCATGCTGCGCGACCGCGTGGCGCGGGCGCTGCCGCACTGGGACGCCGCCATGCCCGGCTACGGCTACGTGCTCGGCATGCACGCGTTCGGCCTGGAAGAGACGCAGCTCTACGAACGCGCCGAAGAAGCCGGACGGCGCGCGCTGGAATGCCAGCCGCGCGACCCGTGGGCCGTGCATGCGGTCGCGCACGTGATGGAGATGCAGGGCCGGACCGACGACGGCATTGCCTGGCTCGAAGGCCGGCGCCAGGACTGGGCCGACGACAACATGCTGGCGGTGCATAACTGGTGGCACCTGGCGCTGTTTCTGCTGGAAGACGACCGGACCGACGAGGTGCTCGCGCTGTACGACCGCGCCATCAGCCGGCCCGCGCCGGCGATCGCGCTGGACCTGGTCGATGCCTCGGCGCTGCTGTGGCGGCTGCAGCTGCGCGGCGTCGACGTGGGCCGGCGCTGGCATGCAGTGGCGGATGACTGGCTCGGCCGCGGTGCGGCCGGTTATTACGCCTTCAACGACGTGCATGCGGTGATGGCCAGCCTGGGCGCGCAGCGCCCCGCCGCGGCCGACCAGGTGCGCGCCGCACTGGAGCGGGCCGCGCTGGGCAACGGCACCAACGCGATGATGTCGCGCGAGGTGGGGCTGCCGGTCGCCGATGCGCTGATCGCGTTCGCACAGGGCGATTACGCCACCGCCATCGAGCTGCTGGTGCCGGTGCGCCTGGTGGCCCACCGCTTCGGCGGCAGCCACGCGCAGCGCGACGTGATCGGCCTGACCCTGCTCGAAGCGGCGCTGCGCAGCGGCAGCGGCAACCTGGCGCTCGCGCTCACCGCCGAGCGCGCCGCGCTCAAGCCCGTCAGCCCGAGCCTGCGCCGGCTGGTGCAGCGCGCCGACACCTGCCGCGCGCAACCCTGAGGCGCTGGCCGGCGCGGCGGCAAGGGCCGCAAGGACGGACACGGGCGCCTATACTGCACCTGTCCTGACCGGAGACCCGCCATGCCCAGCATCCGCGCCCTGTTCCGTCCCGCCCTGCTCCGCCCCATCCTCGGCGCCGCCGCCCTGGCCATGGCGGCCGTGCCGGCCATCGCCCACCACGGCTGGTCGACCTATGACGAGGCCAAACCGATGACGCTGACCGGCAAGATCGTCGAAAGCCATTACGAGAACCCGCACGCGCATATCCGCATCGACGCCGGCGGCAAGCGCTGGCTCGCGGTGCTGGCGCCCGTGTCGCGCATGGAAGCGCGCGGCGCGACCTCGGACAAGGTCGCGGTGGGCCGCGAGGTCACGCTGGTCGGCTACGCCAGCAAGGAAAAACCGGACGAGCTGCGCGCCGAGCGCATCACCGTGGACGGCAAGACGGTCGAGCTGCGCTGAGCCGGCACGCCGCATGCCGGCGCTCTTCACCACCTGGACGGAATGGGCCGGCGCGCTGGCGCGGCTGCCGTTCGCGACGGCGCTGCGCAGTTCGGCGTGGGCCTATCCCGCGGTGGAGATCGTCCACCTCGCCGGCATGGCGCTGCTGTTCGGCTCCATCGTCGTGGTCGACATGCGGCTGGCGGGGCTTGGCCGGCGCCTGCCGGTCAGCCTGCTGCTGCGCCATGCGCTGCCCTTCACCATCGGCGCCTTCTTCGCCGTCGCGGCCAGCGGCGTGCTGCTGTTCGTGGCCCATGCCGACGAACTGGCCGCCAACCCCGCGTTCCTCGCCAAGCTGGGGCTGATCGCGCTGGCGCTCGCCAACGTGTTGTGGTTCCACGCCGGGCCCAGCCGCAGCCTGCATGACCGTGAACGCGGCTGGGACGCCGACGCCCCGCCGCCTGCCGGCGTCCGCCTGAACGCCATCCTGTCCATTGCCGCCTGGCTGCTGGTGATCTGCGCCGGACGGCTGATCGCTTATGTCTGAAGCGGCACGCCGGCACGCAAGCATTGGCTGGCCCATGCCGCGAGTGCCAGCCCGCGGCAGTCATGCCGGCGTCGGCGACTGCATGCCCAGCACCGCCACCAGCGCCAGCACCAGCGCGGCGGTGCCGGCTTCCAGCAGCAGGCTGCGCCGCAGCGCCTGGACTGCCTGCAGCGCCGGGCCCCGCTCGCCGGTGCGCGCCGCCGCTTCCAGCCGCGGCGCCAGCGCAAACCGGTTCGCCGCCGCCAGCCCGAGCATGGTGGCAAACAGCGCAAGCTTGGCCGCCAGCAGCCCGCCATAGGACATCGGCGCAAATTCCGGCAGCACCGGCCCGACGATGAACCAGTAATTGAGCGCGCCGGTAATCACCAGCAGGGCCACGATCCCGGTACCGATGCGCGCGAAGCCGTTGGTGCTGCGGCTCAGCAGCGCAAGGGCCTCGCGGTGCGGCGGCGGCCCGGGCCAGGCCATCAGCAGGAACGCCGCCAGCGCCCCCACCCATGCGCCCGCGGCCAGCAGGTGGGTCACGTCCGACGCCAGGTGCAGGTAGCGCACCGCACCGTCGTGCATCGCGCCATGCCCGCCCCACGCCAGCGTGGCCAGCGCCACGCCGCCATACGCGGCCAGCACGGCGCAGTGCGCGCGCAAGCGGTGCAGGCGCATGCCGGCCAGCACGAACAACAGCAGCGCCGCCACGCGCGCGCACCAGGCCACGCCGAAATCGGTCCCAGTGACGATCATCGCCAGCGCATGGGCCTGCAGCGCGGCATAGTCCGACACGCCCGTCATGGCGCGCGCCATCTCGACCAGGGCCAGCAGCGACAGCGCGATGCCCACGCCGGCGCCACCCAGCGCGAGCGCCCGGCAACGGCGCGCGAAGCGGCCGGCGCGTTCATCCCGATGCAGTGCGTAGAGGCAGAACAGCGGCAGCCCGAACACCAGCGCGAGGTCGAGATAAAGCGCCAGGCGCAGCCCGGCGGCCAGCCATTGCGGCTGCGCCAATTACTTCACCGTGAACGTGACGTTGCCATTGACGGGATGGGTGTCGGAAGAGACCGCGCGCCAGTCCACCCGGTAGCTGCCCGGCGGCAGCGGCTGCGTTGGGGTGATGACCATGGTCTTGGGGTCATCGCTGCCCGAGACCTTCACCGCCATCTTCATCGGCGCATGGTTGGCCATGCCCGGCATCCCGGTCATCACCAGGTTGGCGCCGGAAAACTGGGTGACGAGGTTCTCGGAGAAGCGCAGCTCGATCTTCTGCGGCGCGGGCACCTCGGCCTTGTCGGCGGGCGCCGACGCTTCCAGCTTGGGATGCGCGAAGGCAAGGCTGCTGGCCAGCGCGGCAGTGGCCGCAATCATGGCGTGGATCAGGGGGCGATTGGCATGCATGAGGGTCTCCGCTGAGGGATGTAGAAGTGGGATGGTCCGGGCGACCGCGTCAGAACCACACGCGCACGCCGGCGACGAAGCGCGTTTCGCCCGACTTGCCGCCGGCGCTGCGGATCATGTCGGCGGTATTGCCGAAGCTCTGGTAGCGCTCGACGCCGATATACGGGGCGAACTGCCGGCTGAACTCATAGCGCAGCCGCAGCCCCACGGTGCCGTTGGACAAGCCGCTGCCGATGCCCACTTCGGGGTCGTTCTTGCCATAGAGGTTGGCCTCGATGCGCGGCTGCAGGATCAGGCGCTGCGTCAGCAGCAGTTCATACTCCGCCGACAGCCGCAGCGCGGTGCGGCCGCTGGTGCCGACATAGGCGGTGGCATCGACCTCGAACCAGTACGGCGCCAGGCCCTGCACGCCGAACGCCAGCCAGTTGCGCGCCGGGCGCCCGCTGCCGGCGTCGTTGCGCAGGCCCAACTGGGTGTCCCAGTAGCTGGCCACGGCATGGCCCCACAGCAGCTCGGTGCGGGCTTCGTGCAGCTTGCCCCTGGAGGCCTCGCCCTCGGCCTTGAGCACCAGCTTGTCGAAGCTGTTGCCGAACCATGCCTGCGCCTCGTAGGCGGCGGCATTGTGGCCGTTGGCATGGGCCCATTCCAGGCGGTCGACCAGCACCGACGCGAACAGGTGCTCGTCGGCCATCACCAGCTGGCGCTTGTCGCCCAGTGCGTACTGGCCGACGCCGAGCTGGTAGCCGCCGGAATAGGCGTGCGGGTCGCGCGCGTCGGGCGGTGCGCTGCCGCCCTGCATTTTCATGTCGCCATGGTCCATCGCCGGGGCCGACTCTTGCGGCGGCGCGTTGGCGCCGTCCATGGTCTGGATCTCCGGCTGCTCCATCCCTTGCATCTGGCTATGGTCCATCCCTTGCATCGCGGCAGGCGCGGCCGGCGCGGCCTGTTGGCCATGGCCGTGCGCATGGCCGGCATGCGGGTCCTGCGCAAAGGCTGCGCTCATGGCGCCCAGCGCCAGCGCCGCGGCGAGCATGGTCTTCTTGTATCCGGGCATGACAATCGAGAGTTCAGCTTGCTTCATCAAGCCACCACCACTTCGCGGAACATGCCCGCATCCATATGCAGCATCAGGTGGCAATGCCAGGCCCAGCGCCCCAGGGCATCGGCCGTGACCAGGAAGCTGATGCGCTGCGCCGGCTGCACCGGGATGGTGTGGCGCCGCGCCTGGAAGCTGCCGTCGGGCGCCTCCAGCTCGCTCCACATGCCGTGCAGGTGCATGGGGTGGGTCATCATGGTGTCGTTGTGCAGGATCACGCGCAGCCGCTCGCCATGCTTGAAGTAGATCGGCGTGGACTTGCCGAACTCGACCCCGTCGAACGACCACGTATAGCGCTCCATATTGCCGGTCAGGTGCAACTCCACCTCGCGCCCCGGCCCGCGCGCATCCATGGCCCCGCCGATGGTGTGCTGGTCGGCCAGCGTCAGCACGCGCCTGCCGTTGTTGCGCAGGCCGATGCCGGGGTCGTCAAGGTTGGTGCGGGCCATGTCGACGCGCATGTCGGTGCTGGCGCCGTATTCGGTGCGGGCATGGCGCGCGGTCTTGCTGGGCACCCGCAGCGCATCGGTGGGCGCCATCGCGTGCTGGCTGTGATCCATGCCGGCGTGGTCCATGCCCGCCATCGGCATCGCGCCATGGCCGGCGTGAGCACCGTGGCCGCCATCTGCTCCATGGCCGGTCATCGCGCCCATCATATCGGTCATGGTCAGCCATTCGGCCCGGTCCAGAGCGGGCACCGGCGCCGACAGGCCTTCGCGCACCGCCAGCGTGCCGCGCGCATAGCCGGTGCGGTCCATCGATTGGGCGAACAGGGTGTAGGCGTCGTCCTGCGGCGTCACGATCGCGTCGCAGGTCTCGCCGGGACCGAAGCGGAATTCGTCGACGCTGACGGGCTCGATGTCCTGGCCGTCGACCTGCACCACGCGCAGCTTGAGGCCGGGGATGCGCACGTCGTAGAAGGTGTTGCCCGAACCGTTGATAAAGCGCAGGCGCACGGTCTCGCCGCGGCGGAACAGGCCGGTCCAGTTGCCCGCCGGCGTGACGCCGTTGGCCAGGTGGGTCAGGGTGGCGCTGGACAGGTCCGCCAGGTCGGTCGGGCTCATCCGCATCTGGTTCCACATGCGGCGCTTGTCCAGCGCCTGCTTCAGGCCGTCGCGCGACACGTCGCGGAAGAAGTCGACCACCGTGGGCTGGTTGTAGTTGTAGTAGTCGCCCTGGATCTTGAGCTTGTTCAGCACCCGCATCGGATCTTCGTCGGTCCAGTCCGACAGCAGCACGGTATGGTCGCGGTCGGCGTGCGCGCGCTCGTGCCCGGAGGCGGGATCGATGACGATGCCGCCGTACACGCCGGTCATCTCCTGGAAGCCGGAGTGCGAGTGATACCAGTAGCTGCCGGTCTGCGCGACCTTGAAGCAGTAGGTAAAGGTCTCGCCGGGCGGGATGCCCGGGAAGCTGATGCCGGGCACGCCGTCCATCTGGTAGGGCAGGATGATGCCGTGCCAGTGGATCGAGGTGGCCTCGCGCAGGCGGTTGGTCACGCGGATGGTGACGGTGTCGCCCTCGCGCCAGCGCAGCGTCGGGCCGGGCAGCATGCCGTTGATGGTGGTGGCGATGGCCGGCTTGCCGGTGTAGTTGACCAGCGCTTCGCCGATCACCAGGTCGAACTCGGTGCCGCGCAGCACCGGGCCGGCACCGCTGCCCGCGGGGGCGGGCTGTCCCTCGCGCGCGCCGCCGCCGTGCCCCGCATGCTGCGCCCAGGCGCTGCCGCCAAACCCGGCCAGGCCGGCCACCACGCCGCCGGCGGCCAGCCCCTGCACGAAGCGGCGGCGTCGGAGATCAGGCAATCCGGAGAGCGGGTCGGGCAGCAAAAGTGGCAGCGCTGGGCGGCCGGGGCTTGGATGGCGTCGCATGTCAGTCGGTTCGGTTAGTTGGCACGCCAAGCGTAGCCAGCGCCACCCTACCGAGGTCTGACCGGAACATGACAATCCGGTAATCTTGCGGTCATGTTGGCGCCGGCAACGCCGGCGTAGAGTTGGCCGGCCTTGTACCAGGGGCCAATCGCATAAGGAAAGCGCTGATGAAACTGCTTGTGGTGGAGGACGAATCCAAGACCGGCGAATACCTGCGCCAGGGACTGACGGAGGCGGGCTTCGTCGTCGACCTGGTGCGCAACGGGCTGGACGGCCAGCACATGGCCATGACCGAGCCCTATGACCTGATCATCCTGGACGTGATGCTGCCGGACGTCGATGGCTGGCGCATCGTGCAGGCGCTGCGCGCGGGGCAGAACCCGGTGCCGGTGCTGTTCCTGACCGCGCGCGACAGCGTGGCCGACCGCGTCAAGGGCCTCGAGCTGGGCGCCGACGACTACCTGGTCAAGCCATTCGCCTTCTCCGAACTGCTGGCGCGCGTGCGCACGCTGCTGCGCCGCGGCACTGCGCAGATGACGCTGGACCGCATCCAGGTGGCCGACCTGGTGCTGGACCTGACCCGCCGCCGCGCCACGCGCGCCGGCCGCCGCATCACGCTGACCAGCAAGGAGTTTGCGTTGCTGGAATTGCTGGCGCGCCGCCGCGGCGAGGTGCTGCCGCGCTCGCTGATCGCCTCGCAGGTGTGGGACATGAACTTCGACAGCGACAGCAATGTCATCGACGTCGCGATCCGGCGCCTGCGCGCCAAGATCGACGACGGCTTCGAGGCCCGCCTGATCCAGACCGTGCGCGGCATGGGCTATGTGCTGGAAGCGCCCGAAGCCGCCGATGAAGCAGACGCGCCGCCGGCACACGACGGGCGGCCCACATGACGCCCCGGCTGTCGCTGACGGCACGACTCACCATCCTGTTCTCGCTGTCGTCGGCGGCAGTGCTGCTGGGTCTGGGGGTGCTGATCTGGCTGGCGATCGACGATCATTTCGCCGACGAGGACTACGCGGTGCTGGCTGACAACGTGCGGCTGATCGAGAAGATCGCCGCCGACGGCCCGGCGGCGTCACTGCCGCAACGGCTGGGGCCGGCGCTGGAACACCATGCCGGCTTCGTCGCCGAAGTGCGTGGCGCCGATGGCAAGCGCCTGTACGCCACGCGGGATTTCGACTTCCGCCCGGCGCTGGCTGCCGCCGCGCAGGCGCCGGCAGGAAACGACGCCTTTGCCTGGGAACAGCAGGGCCAGACCTACCGCGGCCTGCGCGCGCGGCTGGCGCATGCTGGTGCACAGTCGGGCGGCCAGCCGGGCGCGCTGCGGGTGCTGGTCGGCATGGACACGGCGCTGCATGACCACTTCCTGCACGCGTTCCGCAACACGCTGGCCTTCTACGGCACGCTGGCGGCGCTGGCGAGCGGGCTGCTGGGCTGGTGGGCGGCGCGCCGCGGGCTGTCGCCGCTGCGCACCATGGCCTCGCGCGCGCGCGCCGTCACCGCGCACAAGCTCGACGCGCGCATGCCGGTCGAGACCGTGCCGGTGGAAATGGCTGACCTGGCCGCCAACCTCAACGCGATGCTGGAGCGCCTGCAGCGCGACTTCGCGCGCCTGTCGGAATTCTCTTCGGACCTGGCGCACGAGCTGCGCACGCCGATCACCAACCTGATGACGCAGACCCAGGTGGTGCTGTCGCAGCCGCGCGATGCGGCGCGCTACCGCGACGTGCTGTCCTCGAACATGGAAGAGTTGCAGCGACTGTCGCGCATGGTCTCGGACATGCTGTACCTGGCGAAGACCGAGCATGGCATCACGCTGCCCAGCGCGGAACCGATCGAGGTGGCGGATGAAGTCGGGGCGCTGTTCGACTTCTACGATGCGCTCGCCGAGGACAAGGGCGTGCGGCTCGCGCTGCGCGGCCGCGGCCGCATCACCGGCGACCGGCTGATGCTGCGCCGGGCGCTGAGCAACCTGTTGTCGAATGCGCTGCGGCATACACCCGCGGGCAAGGGCATCGTGGTCGAGATCACGCCCGGCGCCAACGCGGTGCAGGTGGTGGTGGAGAACGAAGGCGAGACCATCCGTCCGGAGTTGCTGCCCGCGCTGTTCGACCGCTTCTTCCGCGCCGACAAGTCGCGCGCGCGGCCCGAGTCGGATGGCGCGGGACTGGGGCTGGGGCTGGCGATCACGCAGGCCATCGTAACCGCGCACGGTGGCGCAATCGGCGTGTCGTCAGAGGCGGGCAAGACGCGTTTTACCCTGACGTTCCCCGCTTAGTTTTGCGCTTGGTTTTGCGCTTCCTTTCGCGCCTTGGGCAAGAAAAAGCCGCCCACGCCAGTTACAGCCGTGGGGGAGCTGGCGTGGGCGTGAAGACAGCCGGATGCGGCTCCAGCGGTGCTCCGATGCTACGCAAATCCCCCGTTTGCGACTGCCAACAATTGTGTCGGCGGCCGTAACAGGCAGTGCCCTGAAACGCGTGCCGGGCCGCGATCACGTCATGCCGAGGCAGGCTGCGAGGTCGCGGAAAACGGCAGCTCGATGCGGAACACCGCACCCATGCCGGGCTGGCTGCGCACGCTGGCCTGGCCGCCATGTCGCTCGGCCACGGCGCGCACCAGCACCAGGCCCAGGCCGGTCCCTTCCGGCGCGCCCTGCTGGCCTTCGTGCAGCCGCGCAAATGGCTCGAACAGCCGCGCCTGGTCAGCCTCGGCGATGCCCGGCCCATGATCTTGCACGGCCACCACGAAGCGCTCCGGCGCGCGCGTCAGCGACACCGTCACGGTCCCGCCCGCGGGGCTGAACTTGATCGCATTGCTGACCAGGTTGGCGATGGCGCGCACCAGCAACGCGGGTTCGCCCTGCAGCACCGCGGGGTCGTCGGGCAGGTCGATCTGCAAGGACACCTCGCGCGCCCTGGCCAGCGCCCATAACTGATCGGTGGCGTCGAGCACCAGCCCGCCGAGCTCCACCTCCATGAACGCCAGCGCCTTCGACTCCGCGCGCGCGACGCTGATGAAATCGTCGGCCAGCGTCAGCGTGCGGCGCGCATGCGCGCCGATGCGGGCCAGCACGCCGCTGCCTGCGGCGGCATCGCCGGTGCTGGAGCCCGCCTGATGCGCGCGACGCTGTTCCAGTTCGATCAGCGCCAGGATCGACGCCTGCGGCGAGCGCATGTCGTGCGACAGGAAACGCAGCATCTGCTCGCGCTGGCGCTCCGCCAGGCGGATCGCGGTGATGTCGATCACGCTGACGATCAGGCCCGCCACGGCGCCGGATTCGCCATGCAGCGGCGCGCCATGCAGCAGGTAGCGGCGGTCGCCGCGCCCGGACACTTCGATGCCGCCCTCGGGCACCGGCGCCGCGGCCTGGGTCCACGCCGCCGGTGCGCCGGCGTAGCGATCGTGCAGCGCCTGCCAGTAGGCCAGCGCCGGTGCCGGTGCCGGGCACACCGCCTCGATCAGCGCGCGGATGCCGGGACGCGACAGGCCAGGCTCCACCGGCCCTTCCGGTACGCGCGCCAGCAGCGCCGGGGCCAGCGCCACGCAGCGCCGGTTGGCCAGCAGCACGCCGCCGTCGAGGTCGCAGATGGCGGTGGCATCGGGCAGGCTTTCCAGCCCGTCGGAAAGGAAGCGGCGCAGGCCGCGCAGCTGCGCGCTCATGCCGTAGACCGCGCGCATGCGGCTGTCGAGCGTGGCGCCGGGGTGGCGCGGCGCGGGCATCACGCCGGGCTCGCGCTCCAGCCGCGCCAGCTCGCCGCTGAGAAAGCGCAACGCCGCTTCCTGGCGCAGCCAGCTCCACAACGGATAGAACAGCACGCAGCCCAGCGCCGCGGCGGCCGGCGCGAACCATAGCCGCGCCAGCGCCAGCAGCGCCAGCGACCCCAGCAGCAGGCCGGACAGCAGCAGCCCGGTGGCGACCAGCGCGCCGCGCGGCGGCAGCCGCAGCGCCGCCAGCGCCGCCAGCAGCACCGCCAGCAACGTGCCGCCGGCCTGCCATGCCGGCGACACCGCGACAATGGCATCGCCGTCGCTCACCGCCTGCACCGTGTTGGCCAGAATCTCCACGCCGCTCATGCCGCGGCCGTCACGCGAGACCGGTGTCGGCAGCACGTCGCCCATGCCGGTGGCAAGCGCGCCGATCAGCACCGCCTTGCCGGCAAACATGGCCGGATCGACGCGGCCATCGAGCACGTCGCGCACCGACACGCGGGCGAAGGTGCCGGGCGGGCCGGCGTAGGGGATGCGCAGGCGGCCGCTGCGTTCCCAGCCATTGGCTTCGGCGACCACGGCGGGCTCGTGGCGCACGTTCTCTGGCAGCGCGCCCGCGCGGCCGAAGCCAGCCATCACCGCGGCCAGGTGCGGCACGCCGGCGGCAGCGACCGGATGCGGGCCTTCGCGCAGGTAGACCTGGCGCGCCACGCCATCGGTATCGACCACCATGTTGATATGGCCGACGGCGGCGCCCAGTCCGGCCAGCGGGTAGCGCACCAGCATCCCGGCGGGACCGGGCTCGGCCAGCACCGGCAGCACCACGTTGCCGGCCAGCGCCATGCTGCGCGCCAGCACGGCGTCGTCCTGCGGATAGCGGGTATCGCGCTCGGACAGGATCACGTCGACGCCGATCACGCGCGGGCCGCCGGCGGCGATGCGTTCGATCAGCTGCGCCAGCACCGCGCGCCGCCATGGCCAGCGGCCGATGGCGGTGATGCTGGCGTCGTCGATGCCGACGATGACGATGTCGTTGCGGGCGGGATGAGGCTGGGCGCCGATGGCGATGTCGTAGGCGGCCAGGTCGGCGCGTTCGGTCCAGCCCTGGCGCGCCGCGAGCATTACCAGCGCCAGCACCGCGGCGGCCAGCAGGCACCATTCGACCAGCGTGCGCTGGCCGAAGGCGCGCCCCGCCGCACGCGGCTCCGCGCGCGCGCCCGGCGCGCGGGTTGCGTCAGCGGAGCCGGATGCGGCCACCGCCGTCCGGCCGGTCGCCCGAACCGATTGCACCGCCCTGCCCGTCGCGCAGCATGGCGATGACTTCAATGCGCTGCGGCGCCGAGAACGCGGCCGGGTCGGGCGCCACGCCGGGCGCGGCGCGCGCCACGCGGATGAAATAGACCCCCGGCGCGGGGCGCGGCAGGTCGATGGCGTTGGTGGCGGTGTGCTCGTCCGCCAGCAGCGTGGCAAAGCCCGCATCGGCCGCCAGCTGCACCCGGTAGCCGGGGCCGCTGCCGCCATCGGGCCAGCCGATGTGCAGCGCGCCGCCGTCGTCCTGCAGGGTGGGAACCGGCGGCTTGGGCTCGACGCGGAACGGCACCGCGTCCGACCACGGGCCCGTCAGTCCCGCCGCATCGACACTGCGCACGCGCCACCACCAGCGGCCCGGCGCCAGCGCCTGCGCGGCGGGCGACGCGGCGGCGGCGTGGACGGCGGCGTCGCGGGTAAAGGCGGCATCGGTGGCGAGCGCCAGCTCGTAGCTGGCCGCGCCCGGCACCGTGGCCCATTCGAAACTCACGGCATCGGCATAGCGCACCGCATCCGCGGCGGGCTGCTGCGTGAAAGGTGCCGGCGGGTTGAGCCGCACCGAGACCGGCGCCTGCGCGTCATGGCCGGTCAGCTGGTGCCGGTCGATGGCGCTGACGCTCAGGTACAGCGTGCCTTCCGGCAGGCCATCGACCCGCACCCGGACGGCATCGGCGCCGCTGGCGGTGCCGGTCCAGACCAGTTCGCTCAGCGCCGCATCGCGCGCCACCCGCACGCGGTAGGCCACGGCGCCCGGCACCGGTTGCCAGGCCGCCTCGAACGAGGGCCCCAGCACGGTTTCATTCGGCGGCAGCAAGGCCGGCGCCGGCAGCAGCGCCACCGGCTGCGACAGCTTGCCGCCCGCCGACACGCCGATACCAAAGCCGGCCTCGAGCGACGCCGCCGCGGTCATCGCGCGCTCCGGTGCCGCTGCCGCTGCCGATCTTGCGCGCGCGGCGCTGACGCCGACACGGCCTTGCAGCACCTCGCTGCGGCTGCCGCCGGCATCGGCCGAAACCCGGTAACGGGTGCCGCGCACGCCGGTCACCATCATCGGCGTATGCATCTCGAAGCGGCCGACGCCACCGCCCTCGGGCGCCACGCGGGTCTCGGCGGCCCCCTTGTCGAGGCGGATCACGGTATCGACCAGGCCGCTGCGCGCGAACGTGCGCAGCCGGTTCACCGCCACCGTGGTCGCGGGCGGCAAGGTGACGCGGGTGCGGTCCGGCAGCTCCAGCGTGACCGAGCCGCCGGCGGGAGTCTCGATGCGCGCTGCCTCGTCAAGGGTCATGCCCACTTGCACCGGCCGGCCGTTGGCGCGCACCTCGCCGCTGACGTAAACCACACGCGCCGACGCCGCCTGCTCCGGGATCTGGCTCAGCGGGATGCGCACGCGCGACCCCGGCACCAGCCGGTACGGATCGGCCACGCCGTTCAGGCGCTGCAGCGTGCGCCAGCCCTGCTCGGATGCCATGTAGCGCGAGGCCAGCCCGATCAGCGTATCGCCCGGTTCCACCACGTAGATGAAGTCGGCGCCCTGCGCGCCCGCGGGCCCGGCCTGCGCCGGCACTGCTGCACCGGCCAGCACGGCCAGCGCGATACCACGCACGACCCTAAGCACGCACCTAAGCATCGCGGTCCTCATCCGCCTGCGCTTCGGCGGCGGAAATCTCCTCGAAACGATAGCCGTGCGAATACACCGAGGTCAGCCGCACGCCGTTCTCGGGGCGCAGCCCCAGCTTCAGGCGCAAGCGGGAAATATGCGTGTCGAGCGTGCGCGAGCCCGCCCCCATGGCGCGGCCCCACACCGCCTGCTCCATCACTTCGCGCGCCAGCAGGCGCCCGGTATTGCGGAACAGGAACAGGGCCAGCTCATATTCGCGCGGCGACAGCACCGCGGCTTCGCCGCCGACGGTGATGGTGCGCGCGTGGGTATCGACGGTGTAGTTGCCGCGCCGGATCAGCTCGACTTCCTGCGCGGCCTCCGGGTAGGCGCGACGCAGCAGCGAGCGCACGCGCGCGACCAGCTCGCCGGCGCGGATAGGCTTGAGCATGTAGTCGTCGGCGCCCACCGTCAGGCCGTCGACGATATCGGATTCGGCGGTACGGCTGGTGACGAACAGGATCGGCGGCATGTTGCCGGACTTTTGCCGCACCCAGCTGACCAGCTCATAGCCGCTGGTGCCCGGCAGCTGCCAGTCGACCAGCAGCAGGTCGTAGGCGCGCTCGCGCAGCGCGCGCAGCAAGTCGGCACCGTTGGCGAAGGATTCGCACTCGAAACCGGCTTCGCCCAAAATCTGCCGGATCAGTTCGGCCTGATCCGGATCATCCTCCACGGATGCAATTCGCATACCTCTACACCCTTCTGCCAGCTTCCGACTGCAACTGCGGTCTCTGCCACGGCGTGTCGACGGCTCGGCCGGCAAGTCATTCTTTGTATTTCACCCTGGCAAGGGGGCGCGGCCGTCGATCTGAACCGGCGGGCCAGGCCGAAGCCCGCCGGCTGCCGCCATGTTACCCAATCGCGGCCCATTCCGTCGAGACGCCCCGAGGTGGGGTGCGCCGGCGTGCCCACCTGGCACCATTGCACCCTGCGCACGCTATTGCAGCATGTAGGTCTCGTACTCCAGCCGCTCGAGCTTGTGGTCCAGCATGGCCAGCGCCAGCGCCACCACCACCAGCAGCGACACCGCGAAGCCATAGCCATACCAGGCCGGCCCCAGCTGCAGCGTCACCAGCGTCAGGGCGCAGTTCAGCACCACGAACAGCGCGGTCAGCAGCAGCACCTCGCGGCGCCGGTCCAGGTAGAAGTAGATGTTGAGCACGCCCAGCAGCACCACTTGCAGGCTGGCGCCGATCACGTCGACGTACAGCAGCGGCAGGTACAGCTCGGAAATGCCCAGCAGCCGCAGCACCCAGGTACCGACCGCGAACAGCAGCAGCGCGGCAATGGCCTGCACCTTGACGATCTCGTACAGGCCCAGCCGGATGGTCTGGACCATGGTGTTGCGCATGTCCTCGATATGCTCGAGCGAGCTGCCGCCGCGCACCGCATCGTAGAACGCGTCGTAGTATTCGACGAAATCGGTCTCGATTCGCACCAGGAACACCGCCATGCCGGGAATGATGGCGAGGTAGGCCAGGAACACCGGGATGTCGTAGATGATCGACGCGCGCAGCGGCCCGATCACCTGGTGGCCGGTGGACGGCGCGTACCAGAACATGAACTTGTCGATCCAGATGCCCAGGTTGTAGAGCAGCCCGATCGCCACCAGGCTGGGGTAGGCATAGCGGCGCCGGAACACCTCGAACGAGATGAACTGGCGGCTGGTGTAGTTGCGGTAGATCAGGGTCACCATGCCGGTCAGCAGGCACAGCTGGCCCGCGACAAACCCGCCCAGCAGCCCTTCCATGCCGTAGCGGCGCAGCCCCAGCGCGGCCGCCACCGAGACCGCGTAGCCCAGCAGGAAGGTCCAGACGATGGCCTTGTATTGCTTCATGCTCGACAGGAAGATCGCGGCGATCCAGATATTGCTCAGCACCACGAAGCCCGCCACCATCAGCAGCCGGTACAGCACCGACTGCTCGCCGAAGCTGAACGCCGCGCACGCCACGCCGATGCCGCCCGACAGCACCGTGGCCAGCAGCGCCACCGCGTGGTAGTTGCTGAGGATCAGGTGGTCGCGCTTCTCGAACAGCCGGTCCGAGGTAAAGCGCGTGAACGACAGCTGCATCGGCCCGGTCAGGATCAGGCTGCCCGCGATCAGGTAGGTCACCGAGACCTGGAACTGCGTGATCAGCGTGCCCGGCACCACGAACGGCAGGCTCAGCATGCCGATCAGCAGGATGCCGACGATCGACAGGATCCACGGCCCCGAGCTGATGATGCCGGCATACGCGTAGGCGCTCAGCATGCCGGACAGGTTGTCCCGCCGCAGCATCTTGCGCAGCTCGAATCCAATCCCAGCCATGCTCAGGCTCCTCGGTGGACCGGGCAGCGCGCGGGATTGCCGCCGTGCCGTGCTGGTCCGTCATGCCCGGCGCCATCGGGCTGCGCCATCAGCCGTTGATACAGTTCGCGGTAGCTGCCGACCATGCGCTCCTGGGTGTAGTAGCGCTCCACGCGCGCCACGCCCGCGGCCTGCGCCCCCTGCCAGCGCGCCGGCTCGCGCAGCAGCCCGAGCGCGGCCGCGGCCAGCGCGGCGGGGTCGGCGATGCGCACCACCTCGCCCGCCTGGCCCAGCGCGGCGTCCTCGCCGGGCAGGCCGAACAGCAGCTCGCGGCACGAGCCCACGTCGGTGGTCACGCACGGCACGCCCGCGGCAAAGCCTTCCAGCACCACCAGCGGCAGCGCCTCGCTGATCGAACTGAGCACCAGCACGCCCACCTGCGGCAGCAGCGCGTCGATGCGCTGGAAGCCGAGGAATTTCACCTTCTTGCCCAGGCCCAGGCTTTCGGCCAGGCTGCGGCATTCGCGCGCGTATTCCGGGTCTTCGTCCTCCGGGCCGGCGATCCAGCCTTCGGCCTCGGGGTATTCGCGCACCACCGTCAGCATCGCGCGGATAAAGGTCTTGACGTCCTTGATCGGCACTACCCGGCCGATCAGGCACAGCACCGGCGGCACCCCCGGCTGGCGCCGCGCGCGCAGCGGCGCCAGGCGCGGCAGGTCGATGCCGTTGGGGATGCTGCGCGTGCGCGCCTCGGGCGCGCCGTCCTGCACCTGGCGGCGGCGGTTGCCTTCGTACAGCGCGACGATGTCGTCGCCGGCGTCATAGCAGACCCGGCCCAGGGTTTCGAAAAAGCGCACCCACAGCTCGCGGAAATAGCTGATCTGGGAGATGTCGCGCTCGAACACATTGCGGTTGTCGCGGATCCACTGGCTCTGGAACAGGTCGATCTTGCGTTCCTTGGTATAGATGCCGTGCTCCGACACCAGCAGCGGGCGCTGGTTGCGGTGGCGCAGCAGCGCGCCCAGAAAGCCCGCATAGCCGGTGGAAACGGTGTGGTAGACGCGCGCCGGGATCAGCCCGTCGGCAATCCGCACCAGCTGCCACAGCGGCTTGTGCATGATGCGCACGGTCCAGAAGTAATCGGTGAACGACGGGTCGGTGCAGAAGCGCCGGTATTGGTCGGTGATGGTCTGCCAGGCACGGCGGCTGTACAGGAACGCGTCCTCGCCCAGCGCGCCGCCTTCGCGCAGCGCCGGCATCAGTTCGCGGATCATCGCGCCAGCCTCGGCCTCGCGGCCCGGCTCGCGCAGCAGGTCGTGCAGGCGGTCGGCGGCGTCGAACGCCTTCGCGTCGCCGCTGCGGCCCTGCGCCAGCGGCGGCGGTGGAAAGTCATAGAGATAATGCGTTTCCAGGTGCACCACGTTGGCCGGCAGCTGGTAGGCCATATCGCCATAGTCCTCGCGCCGGCTGCCGATAAAGACGATGCCGAAGCGCAGCTCGGGGAACGCGCGGATCATCTGGTTGACCCAGCTCGACACGCCGCCGCTCACGTACGGGAAGGTGCCTTCGAGCAGCAGCATGACGTCGGCCGACGCCGCTTTCAAGAGGATCTCGCTCATGATTGCCAGTACCGCAGCAGGGGCCGCACCAGCGGGAGCGGCGAGGGGCTGTCAAACGATGCCATCAGCTGTCGCACCGCGGCGTAGTCGCGCTCCAGGTAGGCGGCTTCGGCCAGGTGCGGCAGCACGCGCTCGCGCGCGAAGCCGAGCGCCTCGGCGCGCTGCAGCCAGGCGCGCGCCTCGCGCGGGGCGTTGCGCGCCAGCGCCAGGCGCCCGCGCATGTACCACAGCGAGGCAATGCCGTCGTCATGCGACAGCGCCGCGCTGGCGTAGCGCTCGACCTGGCTGGCGGTATAGCGGTAGACGTCGCCCTGCACCAGGTTCTGGTAGATCAGTTCCCAGTACAGGTCGGCCAGGCGCTTGCTGATCTCGGCGCGCTCGCTCGGACTGTAGGCGGTTTCCAGCCGCGGCAGCTCGGCCAGGATCTGCTGGGTCAGCTGCTTCTCGGCGCCGTCCAGCATGCCGTAGGCCAGCAGCCGGATATCGTCGGCGCTGTCGGCCAGCAGCTCGCGCAGCACCGGGCTGACGGTGCGCGCCGGCATCGACTGCATCGCCACCAGCGCGGTCATGCGCTCCGGCAGCGGCGCGCGCGCATTGCCCAGCTGCGCCCGCAGCCGCGCGCCGCCGCCGTGCGTGACGCGCGACATCAGGTGCGTGACGAACTCGGGCAGGCCCACGGTGCCGATGCCGCTGGTGTCGATGCGGCGCGGGAACAGCTTCGACAGCAGGTAGCTGCCCACGCACACCAGCGCGCCGCCGAGCGGCACGAAGAAGCAGAACAGCGCCAGGAAGCCGTAGCTCCACGCGAACGGCACGCGCATGCGCCGCGGCAGCAGGCGCCACAGCAGCAGCGCCGTCAGCGCCGCGGCCACCGCCTGCATGCCCAGGAACGCCAGCAGCAGCGCGGTGCTGTTGCCGGCGCGCGCCAGCAGCGCCAGCGCGGCGATCTGGGCGGCCAGGCCGCCGGCGCCGAACTTAAACATGGGGCGCTTCCCCGGCCGCCGGTGTCGGCCGCGCCGCCGTGCCGTCGACCTGGGCCCGGCGCAGCAGCTTGACCAGCGCCTCTTCCGCGCCGGTCGCGGGCACCGCCAGCGAGTAGACGCCGATGCCGGCGCTGGTGAAATCGGTGCCGAACTGCGCGCGCAGCATGTCTTCGATGCGCACCAGGTAGGCCGCCACGGCCTGCGCATCGGACAGCGGCATCAGCGTCAGCATGGCGCGGTGGTGGGGATTGACCAGCGGCCAGGCCACGTCCAGCGCGCGCCGGCTGCGCACCACCTGCTCGAACAGCGCATCGCGCTCGGGATCGGTGTCGAACACCAGCGCCACCACCGAGCTGTCGATGCCGGTCTCGCGCTGCAGCCGCGACAGGCGCGCATAGTCCAGCGCAAACGGATACGGGCATGCCGGCAGCGCCGCCAGGATGGTGCGGGTGGCGCCGACATGCTCGACGCCGTCGGCGTAGTAGCCCAGCAGCACCATCAGCATCTGCAGGTTCTCGTAGTTGAGCGACAGGAACGGCATGCGCTCCACCACCAGCAGGCCGATCAGGTGGTCGGAGCCCGCCAGCACCGGCGCCACCGCCACGTAGCGGGTGCGCGCATCGTGCTGCAGGCCCTCGGCGCGCAGGTGGGCCAGCTGGCGCGTGTCCAGGCAGTGGCGCACCAGCGGATCGGTGGGGTCGAGGGTGAAGGCCGGGCCGATGCTGGCCGCGGGCTCGGCGTCGACGCGCTCGCCGTTGCAGGCGTAGAGCGCGGCCGCCTCGACCTGGCAGGCCTGCGCCACCACCTGCAGCACCGGCTGCGCGCCGGCCAGCACGTGGCCGCCGCGGGCGGCCTCTTCCAGCGCCACGCCGCGCAGCTGCGACAGCGTGTCGCGCAGCGTGGTGGGCCGCGCCAGCAGGTCGTTTTCCAGCCGCGAGTGGGAGATGCGCAGCAGGTAGTGGTTCTTGGTCAGCGCCGCCAGGCGCTCGTCCAGGTAGCGGTTGACGGCGCGCGCGCGCGCCAGGCGCGTGCCCCAGATATCGCCGAACTGCCCCGCCACCAGCACCAGCAGCAGGCCGCCCAGGAAGAACAGGCGCGGGAACGGGCCGGGCATCACGCCGGTCTGATGGTACACATACCAGGCGCCCAGCAGCATCAGCACGCTGCCCACGCCGATCAGCGTGCCGTAGCGCAGCGCCAGGACCACCGGCAGCAGCCAGGCCCACGGAAAGCCCATGCCCAGCAGCAGCGGGTTCTGCGGCAGCACCAGCCAGGCCAGCCCCAGCGCGGCCAGCATTGCCACCACCAGTTCCACCACGGCGGCCGGCCCGGTGACCGCGGGCGCGAGCAGGCGCGCATAGCGCCCGCCCAGGCCGATGCCCTGTCCCTGCCGCGCGCGATAGGTGTTGTCAGCCGTCTTGGCCACGCTCATCCCCTTGCTCCAACCATCCATCGCCGCGCTGGCGCGGCGCCGTGCCGATCAACGCCACCCTCACCTCAGCCCTGCATCAGTGGCGCCAGCAGGCGGCGCAGCAGCTTCTGCGCGGTGCCCGACAGCGAGGCACGGCTCCAGCCGCTGTCGCTGCCGGTGGCGGACCACACCACTTCGCCGCTGTTCACGTCGAGCAGCTGCAGCGAGATGCCGACCGCCGGCTCGCCGTCCACGCCCACTTTGTAGCGCCATTCCTGCACCGCGCCGGTGAGCGCATAGCGGGCCTTCTCGGCGCGCGCCCATTCCAGCGCCTTGCCCACCGCCTCGCGCTCGGCCGGCTCGAACAGCGTTTCCGGGTTCAGCGCGGCCGGATAGCGCTTCAGGCTGGCCACGCCGCCGGTCTTGAGCAGGCTCTCGGCGATGGCTTCGGCGCGCAGGCCGGCCTGCGGCGTCTCGGTGTAGTTGACGATCGGCAGCACCGCGATGGTCTCGCCGCGCGCCAGCGCCGGCGCGCGGCCGACGTCCGTCACCGCGCAGCCCGCCAGCCACAGCGCCGCGCCCAGCGCGCCGCACCATGCCGCCAGCCGCCTCGCCACCGTCTTGCCCGTCATGCCCGTGCCTTGCTTGTCCATATTCATCCCCTTTTTCCGTATTGCCATATCTGTTGATGCCCCGCCTGTCCCGCCATGCGCCGCGCGCTCAGTACAGCCAGCGGTAGCGCAACCCCAGTTCCGTCATCGGCCGCCCGCCGTTGCGCGCCGCGGTCTCGTGCGAGACATAGAGCGCCAGGTGGTCGTTGCCGAACAGAGATCCCGCCACGCCGCCCTGCACGCGGAAGTTCTGCCGCGCGCGGGTGTCGTGCAACAGCCCGATCTCGCCGAACGGCCGCCACTTGCGGGTGTATTCGTCCAGCAGCTCGGTGCCGAAGCCGAACAGCACGCCAGCCTGCGTGAAGCCCTGCGGCATGTAGAACGCCGGTGTCGCGGCGTCGCCGGCCGGCACCAGCGCGGCCTGGCGCGGCGTCAGGCTGCCGCCCTGCGTGCTGTAGCTGGCGTGCGTGGCGACCACGCGCACGGTGTAGTCCGGATACGCGGTGCGGATCTTGTAGCCGGCCTCGACGTCATACACCATGCCGTGGCCCAGCGTGCTGCGGTCCTGGCCGCGGAAGCGGCTGTACTCGATGCGCGCGCCGACGAACTCGCGCAGGCTGAAGCGCCACGTCGCGCCCAGCCCCAGCACGTCCTTGGCGCCGCCCACGCGCAGCGGCGCGGACTCGTCGGCCGGCTGGTTGAGCCCGGCCAGCGTGCTGAACTGCAGCCGCCCCTGCTGGTTCCACTCGCCGAAGAAGCGCGCCGTGGCCATGGTGTCGAGGCCCTCGCGGTAGCCCGCGGTGGCGCGCCAGCGCTGGTTGCTGTCGCGGTAGCCCAGCGACAGGTCGGCGCTCCGGTCCGATGCTGGCACGTTGGCCAGCTGGCGCGGATCGGTGCTGCGCTGGTCGCGCCAGGTGCCGCGCAGGTTCAGGTCATAGCCGTCCCACAGCCGCACGCCGCCGGCCAGGCTGCCTTCGGTGAACTCCAGCGGCTTCTGGTGCAGAAAGCGCACGCGCGGCTCGATCGCCTGGGCGTTGAACAGCAGCGTGTCGCGCAGGGTTTCCTGCAGCGCGTCGTCGGAGCGGGCCCGCTCCTGGGTTTCGAAGGCCAGCGTCTGCGCCGCGCCCAGGCGGTCCAGCCGCTGGTTGGCCTCGATCTGGCTCGCCACCGGCACGCGGCCGGCCTGGCGCTCCAGGATGCGGTCCAGGCTGTTCAGGTCCTGCCGGTCCAGCGCGATCGCCACCTCGGCATACGCCGGGCGCTGCAGCCGGCTGGCGTACTGGCGTGCCAGCCAGCCGCGCGCCAGTTCGTTCGATTCCGCCGACATCGCCCACGCCAGCGCGGCATCGCGCCCGGCGGCCGACAATGCTGCCTCGCGCCGCGCCGCGTCGCGCACGACCTCGGCGGGCACGGGCTCGCGCAGCGGCGGCAGTCCTGCGATCTCGCCCAGCTGCGACGCCGCGTCCGCGTCGGGCGGGCTTAGTTCGCGCGCCGCCGTGGAAGCGCGGTCGGCGCGCAGCATCTGGACCACCAGCGCGCGCGAGACCTCGCCCGAGGCAAAGATCTGCCCCAGCGCCACGGTCTGGCGGCGCAGGTCCGCGCGCGACGGCGCGCCCGAGGCGTTTTCGCGCTCCTCGTCGCCATCGGCATGGTCCGGGCGCATGCGCGCATCGCCAGCGCCGCGCCGGGCCCAGCCACGATGCAGATCGATCCACGCCTGCCGGCGCACGCGCCAGGCCATGTCGGTCTGGCCGACGGCTTCATAGGCGTCGGCCAGCAGGCTGAGCCAGAGCGGATCGGCGCTCTTGCCGTCGTTGAGCTTGCGCAGGTAATGCAGCGCCGCGCGCCCGTCGTGGAAGCGCATATGGCCGGCGGCGAAGGCGCCCCACAGGTCGGGATTGTCCTCGGCCTGGTCCTGCAGGCGGCGCATCACCGCGCGCACCTCGGTATCGCTGCCCTGGTCGACCAGCGTCCACAGCAGCGCCGCCAGCGTTTCGCTGTCGGCGTCCGGCAGGCCCGCGGCATGGCGCAGGTCGGCCAGGGCCTGCTCGCGTTGGCCCGTGACGCGGTAGTACTCGGCGCGACGCATCAGGAAGCGGCCCGACTGCCAGGCGGCGCGGCGCTGCTCCGCGCTCATGTCCTGCAGCAGCCGCTCGATGCGGCGGTAGGCGTGGGCGCGCGTGTAGTAGTACAGCGCCAGCTCCAGCGAGGCCGGGCTGGCGCTGCGGCGCCAGTCGGCCTCGGCGATGCGGCCGGCGTCGATCGGGGTCCTGTCGTAGTAGGCGATCAGGTTGGAGAAGTCCGCTTGTTGCGTGGCGCGGACCTCGGCCGTGCAGTCGTTGCGCGCCGGGCCCTCCGGCAGCTGCCGGCAGTGCTCGTCGCGGGTCTGCGCGGCCGCCATCATCAGATGCCGATAGCCGTCCTGCAGCAGGTCGTCGCGCTGGTTGAGCCGCGCCAGCTCGGTGAACGTGCGCCAGAACAGCAGGTCGCGCGGACCCGCGGCGGCGCGCGCCGGCAGCATCGCGTCGAGCGCCTGGGGCAGCCGGCCGCGCACATAGAGCAAGTTGGCCAGCTTGAGCGCGTAGGCGGGGCGCGGGCCGAAGCGCTGCTGCAGCTGCGTATAGAGCTGGAAGGCGCGCTCGTCCTTGCCGGCGCGTTCGGCCAGCGCGGCGTGGCGCTCCATGATGTCGCGCGCCTTCGGGCCCCGGCTCAGGCCTTCGAGGAAGCGCATGGCCTCTTCCGGCTCGCCCAGGCGCTCGTAGGCGGCCACCACCTCGTCCACCGTCTTCAGGTCCGAGCCGCCCGCGCGGTGGCGCAGCGCGGCCAGGTAGGCGCGATCGTCTGACAGCCCCGGCGCCAGCCGCATCACCGCATCCCACGCGCGCTCGTCGTTGGTGGCGCGGGCATAGTCGAGCCAGCTCTTCAGCGCCACCGCCGGCTGGCGGTTCCATTCCGCCACCTGCGCCAGCCGCTCGCGCCAGATCGGCTCGGCCGGCAGCCGGTGCACCGCGGTCTCGGCCACGCGCTGGGCCTGGTCGAGCTTGCCCGCGGCCAGGAACACGCGATAGGCCAGCTCGTAGTCGTCGGCATTGAACCTGGTCTCGTCCGGCTGCGCGGGCGCGGTTGCCTGGGCCGCAGCCCTGCTCACGCCGAACTGGCCGGAAGCGGCCAGCGCCTCGCGCAGCGCCACGCCGCGCGGCCCGTCGAGAAACACCACGCCGCGCTCGCGCCACGGCTGGCTGGCCGCGATGCGCCGCACCTCGGCCTCGCGCGCGGCCAGCGCGGCCGGGTCCGCATGGCCGGCATCGCGCAGCCGCGCCGACACCTTCAGCAGCCGCTCGACATAGCGGCTGGCCTGCTCGGGCTTGTTGGCCGCCAGCGCCAGCCGGGTCAGGTAGCGCAGCACCTCGGGGTCGTCGAGCAGCTTGCCGCCGTGGCGCTCGGCCTGCGCCAGCGCCTCGTCCAGAAGGTTGCCGGACTGCAGGGTCTGCACCGCCTTCAGGAACAGCGCGCGCCGCTCGGCCAGCGTGGTCGCGGCCGCCTGCTGCGCGAACAGTGCGTTGGCGGCATCGCGGTAGTCGCCGCCGGCAATCGCCATCTCCGCCAGCTGGCGGTTCCAGAATGCCGCGTTGTTGCGGTCCTGGCTCGCCAGCGCGGTATAGAAACGGCGCATCGCGGCATCCGCGCCGGCCTGGCGCGCCTGCGTGGCCAGTGCCTGCAGGTCGGCCATGCTCCAGCGGCGGCCGGCGGCCTGGTCCAGCAGGCTGCGCAGCTGCACCAGGTTCTGTTCGCGCTCGGCGGTTTCCGGCTGCGCGGCCCAGGCGCGCTGCTGCGCGATCTCGATACGCGTGCGCAGCACCTGGCCCGACAGGTCGATGCCCTGCACCGCCTGCATCCGCTCCAGCATCGCCTGCGCGTCTTCCAGGCGGCCGGTGCGCGCGTATTGCTCGGCCAGCACGCCCATGAAGGCGGGATCGTCGGGCGTGACCTTCCACCAGGCTTCCAGGTAGGCCATGGTCAGCCCGTCGATGGTGCGGCCCTGCCCCAGCAGCCGTTCGCGCAGGGTTTCGCGCGGGAACATCAGCGCCAGGCCGATGCCCACGATCGCGGTAAAGGTCAGCACCAGCGTCGGCGGCAGCAGCCGCTCGCGCTCAGCCGGCGCAGCGGACTTCGACTTGTTGCCTGACATGATTGGGGTCGGTCACGGGTGCGGTATCGACGCGCAGCGTGTTGCGTTCGCGCACCGCCGCCACGGCCTTGCCATCGACGCTGATGCGGCAGTGGCCGGCGTTGGCCAGGCGGAAGAACGGCTTGAAGTAGCCACTGAAGGCAAAACGGGTGACGCCGTCGCGCTGCGACCAGTCGCGCACGATGCCGTTGGCTTCGGCGAGTTGCGGCGTGGCGGCCGCCGTCAGTGCGGCCGAGTCGCGCATGGCAAAGCGCGCATCGCCGCCGTCCAGGTGCAGGTAGACGCCGCCGCCGGGCGCCGGCGAGGTTCCGGTCACGCCCTTCGCCGCGGCAATGTCGGGCAGGCCCGCGCCGCTCCAGCGCAGGTTGCGCAGGTTGCTGTCGCCGCGCACGATCCATTGCGTGGCGCTGCTGCCGGCACTGCCGTCGCCCACTTCGCGCGCCACCGCCATCTCCTGCCAGTCGAGCACCTTGCGCACGTAATCGGTCGAATGCAGCGGCAGCAGCGGCTGCGCCAGCACGTAGTCGTAGACCTTGCGCAGCGCCTTCAGCGACGCCGCCTTGGTGCCGGAGTAGCTGTGGTAGTAGATGTTGACGGGCTTGAAGCGATACGGCCGGTCGGTCAGCTCGAAGGTCTCGATCACGCGCTCGAAGCCGTAGAACGGGCCATGCCACAGGTTGGTGTAGACATTCTCGTTCTGGTTGGGCGCGAACACCTGGAAGGTGCCGCCCGGCTTGTTGATGCCCAGCGGCGCGATCGCGGTCCAGCTGGGATTGCTGCGCGTGATCAGCGTGTCGCCGCCGTTCATGTTGAACACGCGCGCCTGGTCGGTCAGGCGCAGGGCCTCGGCCGGCGGCTGGCAGTCGCCCGACCACAGCAGCAGGCTGACCGGCTTGCCGGCGGGCGCCAGGCTGCGGTTGATGTAGTCGATGGAACCACCGATCTCGCGGTTCAGGTCCATGGTGTAGCCGGGGATGTTCAGGTGGAAGGCCTCGTCGCCCGCGCCCGCGGCGGCGTTGCCGCCCTGAGCCGGAACCGTGCGCGCCCACTCGAACGGATGCGAGAAGGTATGGCTGGCCACCTCGACATAGGGCTGGGCGAAGATCTTGCGCGCGATCGGCTCCAGTTCGGCGGCGAGCTTCGGGTACATGCCGTCGCGGCTGACCTCGCCCTGGATCACCGACATGGTCATCGGCAGCCGGTAGCGGTCGAAGATCTCGCGCAACAGCACCTCGCCGGAGAAGCCGCCGCCGGGAATCTCGGCGCGCGAGGCAAAGCCGTCGCCATCGATATGGATGGTCAGCAGGCGCCGGCCGTTCTCGGTGGTGACGTCGGGCACCGGCATCGCGGGCAGGCGCAGCGCCTCGCGCAGGAAGTCCAGCGGCTGCACCACCCAGCGGCTGTCGGCGGTGCCGATGCCGCTCTCGTGCACCGCATACGGCCCCAGCACATAGCCGCCCCACGGCGTGATGGCCGCGGCGTCATAGGTCAGCGTGCCGGAGCGCAGGCGCAGCAGCGTGCGGAAGCCGTCGCCATCGGGCACCTGGATCGCCTCGGCCTGGTTGCGGTCGGGCGCCACCGGCATCTCGAAACCCATCATCGGGTCCTTGGCCAGCACCTCGACCGGGCCCGATACGCGCCCCCTCACCGCCTTCAGGCCGAAGCCGCGCGCCACCGCGCCACTGACGCTGGTGCCGAAGTCGTTCAGGAACACCACCGGCATGCCCTGCGCCATGCGCGCCTGCACCCAGGTGTGGAAACGGCCCGGCTGCGCCGTGACCTTGCCCGTCAGGTACATCACCACGCCGGCATAACGGTCGGGGCCGATCTCGGGCAGCTCCTCGCTGGTGTCGGCAAATTCGACGCGGTAGCCCAGGTAGTTGAGCGGCATCGAGACAAAGCGCACGCCCTCGGACTGGTCGATCGCCACGCCCGGGCCGCGCTCCTGCACCACCAGCACGCGCCGCGGCAGCACTTCGACCTTGCCGATGCCGATGGTCTGCAGGCCGGGGTCGGCAACATAGGGGGTGATGCCCAGCGCGCGGATGCGCCGCGCGGTGTCGCGCGCGCAGCGGCGGTCCGCCGGCGGGCAGTAGTCGATCGACACCACCGGCAGCCGGTATTGCTCGCGGATGGTGCGCGCCTGCGCCAGCAGCCAGTCGCGGTCGGCCTGCGGCACCTCGACATAGCGGCCCTGGGCCTGGTTCCAGCCGCGGAACAGCGACTCGAAGGCAACGGCATACGCCAGGCCATGCACCTGCGGCAGGATCTCGAAGCCGCGGTTGAAGATCAGCCGGGCATCGGGGTAGCGCGCCTTGATCGCGCGCACCACGCGCACCAGGCCGGCTTCCTGCCGCGCGCGCTCGGCGTCGGTTTTGGCGGCGAGCTGGTACGAGTCCAGGGTATCCAGAAAGAAGCCGCGGAAACCCCGTGCCCACAGCGGCGCGATCACCTTGTCGACATAGAAGGCGGGCCAGCCGTCGGCCGCCTGGTCGATCACCGGCGCGTTCCACGCGTCGTTGCGGCCGACGAACCAGCTCTTGGGGATGTCCTTGAAATACGGGCGGCCTTCCAGCACCTCGCCCACGCTGACATAGGCAAACCAGGCGGTCGCGGGGGTGGCGACCCGGCGCGGGTCGAAGCCGCTGTCGGGTTCGACCACGGCGATATCGAATGCCTGCAGCGCGTCGACCGGCGGCTTGGCGCCGTAGTGCAGCGCGATCGACGGCATTGCCGGCGCGGATGCCGCAGCGCCGGCTGCCGGCTGTGCCGCGGCGGCCCCGGCCGCTCCGAGGGCCAGCGCCAGCGCAGCGCACTGCGCCAGATGCCCCAGCAAGGCCAACCATCCCGGCCGGCATGGCGTGCAGCCACCCAGGCCGCGCCGGCTGCCTTGCGCTTCCCCCAGTCGATTCACAGCGTGCTTCCCTTTATTTTTGCGCACCCGAAGTGCACGGTGCCAGACATTTTAGAGGCGGTTCGCGACCGCGTGCGCCTGGTTCTGACCGTCAATTCGGAAAAGTCCGATGGTATCCGGCATCCGCATGCTAGAGCAGGCACCGGGCCCGTATTGTCAACAATTGTCCCGAAAAGGAGACATGGAGGCGGCTCGGCCGCCCGCGTGGGCGGCCGATGCTTGGGGACGACGGGCTGCCAGCCAGCCTCGGAAAGATCGATCCTCGCTACGCCCAGCGAGGTCGCTGTCCGTCAGCGGATTTCCGGACAGCCGCTTTGCCACCACATGAAATCTTTGCGTTCATTCTCTTATGTATGGACGCGCATGCAGGCCATTGACTCATGTATTGGCATGGATAACCTGTCTGCTGTCACGGGTATAGTGGTTTATCCGCATAATGTTATATCCGCGACGGACTGGCCTCACCCGAACGCGGTAGGAACGGTGCCGTAAAAATTTGTAAAAAAGATGGCACCAGCTTGCAGCGGGCGGCAGCCCATTATGCACGACTACATGGCACGCGGCCCGGCTGCGGTGCATGCACAGGCAAACGCAACAATAAAAAATCAGGGAATTCACTGAATCGGTACTGAAGTAGAAAACGCTAATATCTCCTGTCGGAACCTCTCATCATGATTAGGCGCTTAGCCTGATTGACACACCGGGAAAATTCGGCAGAATGATTCCCACTTGTGCAGCGCCCATTCGGTGTGTCATTTGGTGTTGTCGTTCCGTGACGGTTTCGGTTGTCACGACAGCGACATATCGAAGTCATATGGAATGCGCTGGCGGGGAAGATAAAACAGATCCGCCGGGTGCTTGCACACGGTGTATAACGAGCGTTTTCGCTCATTTTGAAATTCAAGGTTGAGATAGATATGGAAACCGGTACCGTTAAGTGGTTCAACGACGCCAAGGGCTTCGGCTTCATCACGCCGGATGAAGGCGGCAACGATCTGTTCGCGCACTTCTCCGCAATTGAAGGCAATGGCTTCAAGTCGCTGAAGGAAGGCCAGAAGGTGCGCTACGTCAAGGCCATGGGCCAGAAGGGCGAGCAAGCCACCAAGATTCAGGCCCTCTGATACCGGTGAGGTTCCGGCTGGCCCGACGGGTCGGCCGGCACGAAAGCCCCGCAGATTTGCGGGGCTTTTTGTTTGGGCGCAACCATGCTGCAGCACGGTTGCGCCCGCGCCGTTGCAGGTGAAATTGCTATAATCGCCCGACCCACAACCACCTCCCAAACGAGTCGCGCGCCAACGCCGCGCGGCCGGCGCGGGACGGTAAGCAGCGTGTCGAGGAGTTACGTGGCCGGTACTCAGATCGCAGCTTCAGACAGCCGCTCCGGCATCGGCGCCCAGGCTGGTCCCGCCGCCTCGTCGGGCAGCTCCTTCCATGCCGCGCTGCGCATCCTGCCGGCGGCGCAGCGCCAGGCCATGTTTCAGATCTACGCGTTCTGCCGCGCCGTCGACGATATCGCCGACGGCGACGCGCCGCATGCCGAGCGCCTGGCCGCGCTCGATGCCTGGCGCCGCGACATCGACGCCTGCTACGCCGGCAACCCGCCCGCGCCGCTGCAGCCGCTGTACGCGCAAATCCGCGCCTACGACCTGCAGCAGGCTGACTTCCTCGCCGTGATCGACGGCATGACCATGGACGTGGTGCAGGATATCCGCGCACCGGATGCCGCCACCCTCGACCTGTACTGCGACCGCGTGGCGAGCGCGGTGGGCCGGCTGGCGGTGCGCGTGTTCGGGCTGGAGACGGATTGCGGGATTGCGCTGGCGCACCACCTGGGCCGTGCGCTGCAGCTGACCAATATCCTGCGCGATATCGACGAGGATGCCGCCATCGGCCGGCTCTACCTGCCGGCCGAGGCGCTGGCGGCGGCCGGCATCGCGGCCGCCACGCCCGCGGCCGTGGCCGCGCACCCGGCGCTCGGGCAGGCATGCGCGGCCGTGGCGCGCGAGGCCCAGGCCCACTACGACCAGGCCCAGGCCATCATGGCGCGCTGCCCGGCACGCCAGGTGCGTTCGCCGCGCATCATGGCCGAGGTCTACCACCGCATCCTGGCGCGGCTGTGCGCGCAGGCCTGGCGGGCGCCGCGCCAGCGCGTACGCCTGCCGCGCGCGCAATTGCTCTGGATCGTGCTGCGCCACGCCATTGGCTGAGCGCGGCATGTCGATGCACGCCGGGGCCGGCCATGCCGGCGCCGGCACAAGGAGGTTGCATGTCGATTAACGAGACCGCCCTTGCCAACGCTGCGCCGCACACCGATGCGGCGCAGCGTGAGCCGGCCGGCCCGGCGCAAGCGCCGGCGACACGCTTGTCCGCGCCAGCGCTAGACCATGGCATCGGCCGCGCCCTCGACGCGCTGCTGCACCAGCAGCGCCCCGACGGCCACTGGATCTATGAACTCGAGGCCGACGCCACCATCCCCGCCGAATACGTGCTGATGGTGCACTACCTCGGCGAAGCGCCCGACCTCGACCTGGAAGCGCGCATGGCGCGCTACCTGCGCCGCATCCAGAACCCGGACGGCGGCTGGCCGCTGTTCCATCAGGGCCGCTCCGACGTCAGTGCCAGCGTCAAGGCGTATTTCGCGCTGAAGATGGCGGGCGACGATCCGCAGTCCGCGCCGATGCAGCGCGCGCGCCAGGCCATCCACGCCATGGGCGGCGCCGAGGCCACTAACGTGTTCACGCGCACGCTGCTGGCGCTGTACGGCGTGCTGCCATGGAAGGCGGTGCCGATGATGCCGGTCGAGATCATGCTGCTGCCGCGCTGGTTCCCGTTCCACCTGTCCAAGATCTCGTACTGGGCCCGCACGGTGATCGTGCCGCTGCTGGTGCTCAACAGCCTGCGCCCGCAGGCGCGCAACCCGCGCGGCATCGGCATCAACGAACTCTTCGTCGGCAACTGCCACACGGTGGGCCTGCCGCCGCGCGCGCCGCACCAGCATGCCGGCTGGTACACGGTGTTCCGCGGGCTCGATGCGCTGCTGCGCGTGGCCGAGCCGCTGCTCCCGCGCACGCTGCGCCGGCGCGCCATTGCCGCGGCACAGCGCTTCGTGCGCAAGCGACTCAACGGCGAGGACGGGCTGGGCGCGATCTTCCCGGCGATGGCCAACAGCGTGATGATGTTCGACGTGCTGGGCGTGCCGCCCGACGATCCGGCGCGCGCGGTGGCGCGGCGTTCGCTCGAGCGCCTGCTGGTCGAGCACGGCGACGAGGCCTATTGCCAGCCCTGCCTATCGCCGGTGTGGGATACCGCGCTGGCCACGCACGCGCTGATGGAAACCGGCGAAGTGCGCGCGGCGCAGGCCGCCGGGCGCGCGCTTGACTGGCTCAGGCCGCTGCAGGTGCTGGACCTGCGCGGCGACTGGGCGGTGCGGCGCCCGCTGGTGCGCCCCGGCGGCTGGGCCTTCCAGTACGCCAACGCCTACTACCCCGACGTCGACGACACCGCGGTGGTGGCCGCCGCCATGGACCGCTTCATGCGCGCGCACGATGCGCCGGGGCGCTACGGCGAAGCGGTGGCGCGCGCCACCGAGTGGATCGTCGGCATGCAGAGCGGCAACGGCGGCTGGGGCGCATTCGAGCCCGAGAACACGCACCTGTACCTGAACAACATTCCCTTCGCCGACCACGGCGCGCTGCTGGACCCGCCCACCGCGGACGTGTCGGCGCGCTGCCTGTCGATGCTGTGCCAGACCGGCGCCACCCCCCGCAAGAGCGAGCCCGCCGCGCGCGCGCTGCGCTACCTGCTGGCCGAGCAGATGCCCGACGGCAGCTGGTTCGGCCGCTGGGGCACCAACTACATCTACGGCACCTGGAGCGCGCTGTGCGCGCTGAACGCCGCCGGCCTGCCGCCTGCTGCGCCCGAACTGCAGCGCGCGGTGGCGTGGCTGGCACGGATCCAGAACGCCGACGGCGGCTGGGGCGAGGACGGCAGCAGCTACCGGCTCGACTACCGCGGCTACGAACCCGCGCCCAGTGTGGCCTCGCAAACCGCGTGGGCGCTGCTTGCAATGATGGCGGCGGGCGCCGCGCAGCATGCGGCGGTGGCGCGCGGCATCGACTACCTGCTGCGCACGCAGCAGCCCGGCGGCCTGTGGCATGAGCCCCGCTTTACCGCGGTGGGCTTCCCGCGCGTGTTCTACCTGCGCTATCACGGCTATGCGCGCTACTTTCCGCTGTGGGCACTGGCGCGCTACCGCAACCTGCAGCGCGGCCATGCCGATCACAGGGGCCACAGCGGCCAGGTGTCGTGGGGTCTGTGACGGCGCCGTTCGTGCTGGTCGTCACCGGCATGGCGTTCGAGGCGCGCATCGCGGCCGGACCGCACTGCCGCGTGGTGCACGGCGTGCGCGGCCTGGCGCTGGAGCAAGAGGTGTCGGCAATGGCCAGCCGGCACTGCATGGGCATCCTCAGCTTTGGCGTGGCGGGCGGGCTGGAGCCGGCGCTTGCGCCGGGCGATGTGGTGCTGGCCGATGCGGTGTGCGCGCCCGGCGAGCGCTACGACACCGACACGACGTGGACGCGCGCCATGCACGCGGCACTGCCGCACGCCCGCATCGGCACCGCGGCCGGGGCCGACCAGCCAGTCCTGACGGTGGCCGCCAAGGCATCGCTGCACCGGGCCACGGGGGCGCTGTGCGTCGACATGGAATCGCACCTGGCCGCGCGCATGGCGTCGGCGTGCCGGCTGCCGTTCGCGGCGTGCCGGGTGATCGTCGATCCGGCTTCTCGCGCCGTGCCGGCCGCTGCCGCGGCTGGCATGGGCGATGACGGCAAGACCGATGTGGCCGCGGTGCTGGGCGGGCTGCTGCGCGCGCCGCAGGAACTGCCGGCGCTGTTGCGCCTCGCTGGCGATGCTGCGGCCGCGCGCGGGGCGCTGCGAGCCGCAAGGCTGGCGCTGGGCGATGTATTTGGCCTGCGCGACATGCGCTCACAGCACGCTGACTCTTGAAGCGGCTGATGGGGACCCGCGGAGCAGCGAGATGACGCCGGTTTCTCCAACACTAACTGGGGGCTCCCTCTCCCGCAAGCGGGAGAGGGAGCAAAGCTAAAACCAATCCCTCATCCAAACTTCCTCGCCGCATCCAGCGCCAGCCCGCTGCCGATGCTGCCGAAGCGGTCTCCTTCCACGCAGCGCGCCTCGGGCAGCAGCGCTGCCAGCCGCTGGCGCAGCAGCGGCACGCTGCTGGAGCCGCCGGTAAAGAAGATGGTGTCGACCGCGGCGCCGCGCACGCCGGCGTCGGCCAGCAGCTTGTGCACGGTCTGCTCGGTCTTCGTCACCAGCTTGTCGATCGACGCATCGAACTCGTCGCGCGTGATGGTCAGCGACAGGCCCGGTTCCAGCCGGTGCAGGTCCACCTCGGTGCTGCCCGTGTCCGACAGCGCGATCTTGGCGGCTTCGACCTGGATTGCCAGCCAGTGTCCCGCGCGCTCGCGGATCAGCCGCACCAGGCGGTCGAGCTTGACCGTGTCCGCGGCGTCGCGATAGTTGTCCATCACCAGCGACCACGCCTTGCGCGTATAGAGCAGGTTGATGGTGTGCCAGCTGGCCAGGTCGAAATACTGGCTCGACGGCATCGCCTTGCCGTTGCGCAGCGCGCTGCCCAGGCCCAGCAGCGGCATCGCGCGCGCCAGGCTGAGCGCGCGGTCGAAGTCGGTGCCGCCGATGTGCACGCCGCCGTTGGCCAGGATGTCGTCGCGCCGGTCGCTGCGCGCGGCGCGCTCGGGCGACAGCCGCACCAGCGAGAAGTCCGAGGTGCCGCCGCCGATATCGGCAACCAGCACCAGCTCCTCGCGCGTGATGCCGGCCTCGTAGTCGAAGGCCGCCGCGATCGGTTCATACTGGAACGCGACCTCGCTGAAGCCCGCGTCGCGCGCGATCCCGGCCAGGGTGTCTTCGGCCAGCTGGTCGGCCACCGGGTCCTCGTCGATAAAGAACACCGGACGCCCCAGCACCGCGCGCGAGAACCCGGTACCGGCGGCCTGCTCGGCGCGCGACTTAAGCTCGCCGATGAAATGCGCCAGCAGCTTGCGGAACGGCATGGCCTGGCCCATCACCTCGGTGCTGTCGTCCATCATCGAGGTGCCCAGCAGGCTCTTGAGCGAGCGCATCAGCCGGCCCTCGTAGCCTGCCAGGTAATCGCCCAGCGCGGCGCGGCCGTAGCTGACCAGCGGATCCTCGGCATGGAAGAAGATCACCGACGGCAGCGTCGCCTTGCCATCCTCCAGCGGCAGCAACGCGGCCGCGCTGCCCGGGCGGCTCCAGCCCACCGTCGAGTTGGACGTGCCGAAATCCAGGCCGCATGCGTTTGACATCTTCGATTCCATTTTCCTGCCAGCTAAGTGGCCCACGCGGCACAAGACCGTTGCGGGCGGGGGCGCTATTGTAGGGCAGCCACCGGGTCCGTGCCTGTCGGCTCCGACCGCCATGCCGGCGGCACCTCCAAGGCAACCTTGACAGGGATGCGGAGCGGCTCCTATGCTGCGTCTGTTCTTTATAAAAGAGCGTTGTTCTGTTGTACAGAATACGCACACAGACCCCTGCCATGCCAAAACCATTACGCCATGTTCGCGTGCTCGACCTCACCAATGTGCTGGCCGGGCCGTTCTGCTGCCACCAGCTGGCCCACCTCGGCGCCGAAGTGATCAAGGTCGAAGCCCCTGGCAGCGGCGACCTGGCGCGCCAGCTGGGCGCCGACCCGGAGCTGAACCAGCGCCTGATGGGCGTGTCGTTCCTGGCGCAGAACCCCGGCAAGCAGTCGGTCACCCTGAACCTGAAGCACGCCAGCGGCAAGGCCGTGTTCCGCAGGCTGGTGCAAAACGCCGACGTGGTGGTCGAGAACTTCCGGCCGGGCGTGATGGAACGCCTGGGACTGGGCTATGAAACCCTGAAGCAGGACAACCCGCGGCTGATCTACTGCGCGATCTCGGGCTTCGGCCAGGACGGGCCGCTCGCGGGGTTGCCGGCCTATGACCAGATCATCCAGGGCATGGCCGGCGTGATGCAGATCACCGGCGACGCGCACAGCGCGCCGCTGCGGGTGGGCTATCCGGTGTCCGACACCATCGGCGGGCTGACCGCGGCGCTCGCGGTGTCGGCGGCGCTGGCCGATACCGGGCGCACCGAGGGCTATTTCATCGACGTTTCGATGCTCGAGGCGACGCTGGCCACGATGGGCTGGGCGGTATCCAACCACCTGATCGCGGGCCGGGCGCCCACGCCGATGGGCAACGAGAACATGACCGCGAGCCCGTCCGGCACCTTCCGCACCGCCGACGGCCTGCTCAATATCGCCGCCAACAAGCAGGAACAGTTCGAAGCGCTGTGCCGCGTAGTGGGCCGCCCGGCGCTGGCTGACGATGCGCGCTTCGCGCAGCGGCAGGCGCGGCTGGCCAACCGGGCCGCGCTGACGCAGGCGCTCGAAGCCGAACTGGCGACCCGGCCGGCCGCCGAGTGGTGGCCGCTGCTGACCGCGGCCGGCGTGCCCGCGGGCCCGGTGCTGGACGTGCCGCAGACGCTGGCCCATCCGCAGGTCAGCGAGCGCGGCATGATCGGCGACTTTGCCGATGCCCCCGGGGTGGGCCGCGACATACGCGTGGTGCGCACCGGCTTCAAGCTCAACCGCGAAGCGCCGGCGGTCGACACGCCGCCGCCGCAACTGGGCCAGCACACGCGCCAGGTGCTGGGCGGCCTGGGCTACAGCGATGCGGACATCGATGCACTGAACCGGGAGGGTGCGATATGAGCGGCAGCCAGACACAGGACGACGGCATGGATGCGGGCCAGCAACTGTCGCAGGACTGGTGGCGCACCGGCATCATCGACATGCGCCCGGGCGAGATCCGCTACCGCGGCTACCCGATCGAGCAGCTGATCGGCCGGGTGTCGTTCGCGCAGATGATCTGGCTGATGCTGCGCGGCGAGCTGCCCGGGCCGGGCCAGGGCGAACTGCTGGACGCGGCGCTGATGGCCGCGGTCGACCATGGCCCGCAGGCGCCCAGCATCGCCATCGCGCGCATGGCCGCAACGTGCGGCGTGGGGCTGAACAATGCCATGGCGTCGGCCGTCAACGTGCTGGGCGACGTGCATGGCGGCGCGGGCGAGCAGGCGGTGGCGCTGTACCACGACGTGGCGCAGCGGCTGGACACCGGCAGCACGATGGCGCTGGCGGTCGAAGACGCGCTGCGGCACTACCGCGACCTGCACGGCAAGTACGTCGGCGGCTTCGGCCACCGCTTCCATCCGGTCGATCCGCGCGCGCCGCGGCTGCTGGCGCTGGTCGCGCGGGCGGCGGAAGACGGCGTGGTGAGCGGCCGCTACGCGGGCATCGCGCGCGCGATCGAGGCTGCGCTCGGTGCCGGGCGCGGCAAGCCGATCCCGATGAACATTGATGGCGCCACCGCGGTGATCTACGCCGAACTGGGCTTTGCCGCGCCGCTGGCGCGCGGGCTGTTCTGCCTGTCGCGCTCGGTCGGCATCCTCGCGCACGCGTGGGAGCAGCAGTGCGAGGGCGGGCGCAACAAGGGCCCGATGCCGCGCCAGTTCCTGTGGCGCTATGACGGCGCGCCGCCGCGCGACGTACCGGAACCGCACAAGCCCACATAAAAGTCCGCATCAGCGGCAACACCCGCCGGCAGGCCGGATCGCGCGCTCAGCCGGCCAGGTCCGGTTGCGGCTGCAGCAGCGGCGCAGCCGCCGCGCCGGCGGCGGGCTGCGCCATCGACGATGCCAGCACATAGCGGTCGCGCCCATGCGCCTTGGCGTGGTAGAGCGCGCGGTCGGCATCGGCGAACAGGGTCCGCCACAGCGCCTCCCGGCTGCCCGCGCCGCCGCGCAGCTGCGCCACGCCGATGCTGACGCTGGCATGGCCGCGCCCGGCGGGCAAGGCGATCGCATGCACCTTGCGCAGCACGCGGTTGGCCAGTGCCGAGGCCTGCTGCTCGTCGGTATGCGGGCACAGCACGCAGAACTCTTCACCGCCGTAGCGCCCGGCCACATCCGAGGCGCGGCGCGAGTTGTCCAGCGCCTGCGCCACTTCGCGCAGCACCGCATCGCCGGCGTGGTGGCCGCAGGTATCGTTGACCTGCTTGAAGTAGTCGATATCGATCACCAGGCACGACAGCGGCTGGCCATCGCGCTGCCAGCGCGCCACCAGCGACAGCGCCGACATCTCCAGCGCGCCGCGGTTGAGCAGGCCGGTCAGCGCGTCGATGCGCGCGCCGCTTTCGTTGTGCGCGACGATCTGCTCCATCGCCATCACGGTAAAGCCGAACAGCCCGAGCAGCGTGGCGATCAGCGGCGCCAGCACCCAGGCCGAATCGGCCGGGCCGGCGAAGAACAGGGTCAGCGGCGCCGCGGCCGTGCCGCCCGCGGGCAGGCTCATGGCATGGCTGAAGCCCGCCAGCTGCGTGGCCAGTTGCACCAGGCTGGCCACCAGCACCAGCGGCGCCCCGATGCTGCGGCGCCCGCGCCCGGCGCGCGCCAGCGTGGCGAAAGTGGCCAGCGACACCAGCGCCAGCACGCCATAGACGATGCGCAGCACCAGCTGCGGGCCTTCGGGCAGGCCGCTCGAGGCCACCATCAGGCCGAGCACGATCGCGCCCGCCCCCACCAGCGCACCCGGATGCGCCGGCACGCCGTAGTAGACCCGCACGCCGCGGTAGATCAGCAGCCAGCCGGCGACGAAGGCGAACGCGCCCAGCGTGCCGAGCTGGCCGGTGCCGCTGGCCGCGCTGACCGCGAGCGCCAGGCCCGCGGCCGACACCAGCACATGGCCGAAGGCCCATAGCCGCCCCGCCGTGCTCGCGCGCAGCGCAAACACCAGCCCCGCTGCAATGATCAGCGTGCCGCAGAAAACACCATCATCACCACCGCAATGGTCTGCTGGTCCAGGTGCAAGGGATTTCCTCAAGGATGCCGTCCGCCTGCCGTCAATATCGATCGGCGGGCATCGGGGCACGGGGGCGCGACGCGAGGCATGCGGGCGCTGATTTCACCAGATGTGACGTGCGCTGTTTTTCATGCCAGCCGCATGATAGCCCGTGCCGGCGCCAGCTTGGCACCCCCTGCAAGCCGGGTCGGGTGCACTGCACCCCCCGCGGTTTACGGTCAGTCCGGGACTGCCGATGCCGGGGTAGCCTGCGGCGCCGTGCCGCCGAGCGCGCGCGTCAGCGAACGCGCTGCCTGCAGCACATCGTCGCGGAAAGCGTCGCGGTAGCGCGCCGCCGGACAGGTCAGCGTCAGCGCCCCGGCCAGCACACCGCCCGGGCCGAAGACCGGCGCGGACACGCCGGCCAGATCGGGGCTGCGGTCGCCGACCAGCGCCGCCACGCCGTCTTGCCGGATCCGGTCATAGAGCTCGCCGGGCTCGCCGGCGAAGGCACGCAGCACGCGCGCGCCGGCGCCGCGGTCGCGCGGCAGCAGCTCGCCCGCGCGCACGTGGTCCCGCACCGGCTGTGGCGAATCGACGCGGTACAGGCACAGCCGGTGCCCGCCCTGCTCGACATGAAAGGCCGCGCTCTCGCGCGTGACGTTGACCAGTTCGCGCAGCGCCGGCATCACCACCGCCTCGAGCGAGAACGATGCCGCGTAGACCGCGTGCAGCCGCGCCACCTCCGGCCCCAGGCCGTAGCGGCCATCGGCGTGGCGCAGCACCAGCCCGGCGTGTTCAAGCGATGCCAGCAGGCGCAGCAGCGTGCTTTTGTAGAGGCCGCTGCGCTGCGCCAGTTCGGCCAGCGCCAGCGCGCCATCGCCGAGCCGGAACACCGACAGCACGAACAGCGCCCGGTCCACGGCGATGGCGCCGCCGGCGGCGGCGTGCTTGTCGGCTTCGGAAACCTGTGCGGCTTTGCGGGGCATGGCGGGCGGCGGGTGATGAACCCGGAAGGCGTTGGGTCGAAACGATGCGCCACCGTATAGAACGGTCGGGGGGTTGTCAATCCGCGCTGCCGGGCGGGGCCGTGTGCGGTGGAGTCGACGCACGCACGCCAGCATGGTGGCGTTTTTCTGCAACACCCATACGCGGTGCCTGGCCCGATTGCGCGGTTGCGCAAGCGCGTTCTGCGCCCTTTGGACACCGCATGCGCCACATCGCGCGCCCCGCGCTTAGCCTATTCGCCACTCCTGGCTTTGCAAGCGGAATCAGCGGGGTAAATTGCCCCGGCTTTTGCTTTAGCGGCCGCTGCAGCGGATGGATAGAATCATGCGTTGCTCAACTCCGCGCCATCCTGCTGTTTCCGCCGCAATGTCTCATCGCCGTGCTATTCCCGACCTTGGTATGACCGTTCCCGCACTCTCGCTTGGTGCCATCCTGGACGACCTGCGCAGCGCCCCGCGGCCGCTGACCCCCGCGGAATATGCATACCTGGCCCAGCTGCGGCTACGCATCGTCACCGGCGACGCCGACCTGTGGACCACGCTCGAAACCGCAGGCGTGCCATGCAGCGAACGCCGCCTGTCGCCCGACGTGGTGCTGGCACTGACCGCGATCGGCCAGTTGCCGATGCACTGACTGCGTCGCTGCCGCACGCCTCGCCGGAAGATTCCGCACTGCATTTCTGAATCCGGCTGTCCACCTGCCCCGCGCCGCCCCGCTACGATCGATCCACTTCGATCCGCCGGGGACCCGTAGCAGCGCGCGAGCGCGAAACCGCCCCCCGGCCATGACATGGGCATGGCTTACCGACTCATCAACCGGCGCGTCTCGTTCCTCTCCCTGCGTGTCTTTGTCGCGCTGATGCAGCATCGCGACGCCGGCCGCGCCGCGCAGGCGCTCGGGATCCAGTCGCAACGGCTCCATTACCAGCTGCGCCAGCTCGAGACCGCGCTCGGCATGCCGCTGTTCCAGCCGTGCGGCGCCGCCTGGCTGCCGACCGCGGCCGGATTCAATGCCTTGCCCAAGATCTGCGCCATGCTCGAGATCTGGGAGCAGATCCAGGCCAGCACCCGCGCGCGGCGCCGTGCGGAAGCGGAGCGCCAGCGCGAGCGCTGCGCGGTGCGCGTCGGCGCGGCATTCTGGGTAAGGCAGGCGACTATGTAGGCTCAGGTTGATCGCCGGTGCCGGCGCCGCCGCCCGCCGCCTAATGCTGCATGCCCCAGCGGCGCACGGTCAGCCGCTCCAGCGTGGTGAACACCAGCCCCTCGACCAGCAATCCGATCAGGATCACCGCGGCCAGCCCGGCGAACACGCGGTCGGTATAGAGCTCGTTGCGGTTCTGGAAGATGAACCAGCCCAGCCCGCCCTGCCCCGACGACGCGCCGAACACCAGTTCGGCGGCGATCAGCGTGCGCCAGGCGAAGGCCCACCCGATCTTCAGGCCGGACAGGATCGCGGGCAGCGCCGCCGGCACCAGCACCAGCGCGACATAGCGCAGCCCGCGCAGGCCGTAGTTGCGCCCCGCCATGCGCAACGTCGGCGGCACCGCGCGGAAGCCCGCGTACATGTTCAGCGCCAGCGGCCACAGCACCGAATGGATCAGCACGAACACCAGGCTGCCGGTGCCAAGCCCGAACCACAGCAGCGCCAGCGGCAACAGCGCAATCGCCGGCAGCGGGTTGAACATCGCGGTAAGCGTGTCCAGCAGGTCGCGCCCGAGGCGCGTCGATACCGCCAGCGAGGTCAGCACGAATGCCAGCACGATGCCGGCGGCATAGCCGCGCAGCAGCACCGAAAGGGAGATCGCCGCCTTGCCCGGCAGCTCGCCGCTGGCCACCGCCGCGCCAAAGGCGCGCAGCGTGGCCAGGCACGAGGGCAGCAGCAGGTCGTTGTCCTGGATGCGCGCCACCGCTTCCCAGATCAGTCCCAGCGCCAGCAGGATCAGCGCCTTGCGCAGCCAGTCCTGCTGCCACGCGCGCTGGTGCCACGGCAACGCGCGCGCCAGCGGGGCCTCGGTGAACGGCTCGGGCTCGCGCTCGTATTCGGGCCGCAGCGGGTCGGCGAGGGTCAGCGTCGTTTGCGTCATGATGCGATGTCGGTTTCAGCGTGCCACCGCGCTGCGCGCCGGCGGCGGGTCGATGGTGGCCGGCGCGTCGAACAGCAGGCCGTGGATGCGTTGCGCGGCGGCCTGGAATTCGGCGCCGCCCTGGCTGGCCAGGCTGAACTGGTGGCTGTTGAGCTCCGCGCGCACGCGGCCCGGGTGCGGCGACAGCAGCAGGATGCGGCTGCCCACCACCAGCGCCTCTTCGATCGAATGCGTAACGAACATCAAGGTGAAGGCCGCGTCGTCCCACAGCGCCAGCAGCTCTTCCTGCATGCGCCGGCGCGTGAGCGCGTCCAGCGCGGCAAAGGGCTCGTCCATCAGCAGCACCTTGGGGCGCATGGCCAGCGCGCGCGCGATCGCCACGCGCTGCTTCATGCCGCCCGACAGCGTATGCGGGTAGGCATCGGCAAAATCGGCCAGCCCGACCTTGTGCAGGCTGTCCAGCGCCAGCTCGCGCGCCTCCGCCCGCGACAGCCTGCGCGCCTGCCGCAGCGGGAACATCACGTTCTGCACCACCGTCTTCCACGGCGGCAGCTGGTCGAACTCCTGGAACACCACGATGCGGTCCGGGCCGGGCTGCAGCACCCGCCGGCCTTCGAGCCGGATCTCGCCCTCGCTGGGCGGAACGAACCCGGCAACGGCCTTCAGCAGCGTGGACTTGCCGCAGCCGGACGGGCCCAGCAGCACGAAGCGGTCGCCGGCATGCACGTCGAAGCTGACGCGATGGGTGGCGCGCACGATGCGCTCGGGCGTGCGGTATTCCAGCGACACGCCGTCCACCTGCAGCAAGGGCGTGGCGCGGTCCGACACCACGCGCAGGTTGTGGGTGGCCATGCTCAGCTCCCCTGCGCGGTGACCGGGTCCTGGAAGAAATAGTCCTGCCAGGACTTCGGCTGGTTGCGGATCGCGCCCACGCGGTGCATGAAAGCGGCCAGCCCAAAGGTGTTCTGCGGTGCCACGCGGAACTGCACCTGCGGGTTCTTCAGCACGCGCAGCAGCAGCGCGCGGTCGGTCCGGGCCTTGCTCTGGCGCAGGTAGATATCGGCGGCCGCTTCCGGATTGGCGGTGGCAAAGGCCGCGGCCTCGGCCAGCGCATCGACGAAGGCGCGATAGGTCCTGGGGTTGTCGCTGCGGAACTTCTCGGTCGCGTACAGCACCGTGGAGGAGCTGGGGCCGCCCAGCACGTCATACGAATTCAGCACGATGCGCGCGTTGGGGTTGCCCGCCAGTTCCTGCTCCTGGAACGGCGGATTGCCGAAGTGGCCGGTGATCTCGGTGCCGCCGGAGATGATGGCTGCGGCGGCATCCGGATGCGGCACCGCCACGGTCCATTTGTCGAGCCGGTTGTATTCCTTGTCGCCCCACTGCTTTGCCGCAGCCAGTTGCAGCACGCGCGACTGCACCGATACGCCCACCGCCGGCAGCGCGATGCGGTCCTTCTCGGTGAAATCGGCAATCGACTTCACCTTGGGGTTGTTGCTGACCAGGTAGTACGGGAAGTTGCCCAGCGACGCTACGCCGCGCACGTTCTGCTTGCCGTGGGTGCGGTCCCACAGCGTCAGCAGCGGGCCCACGCCGGCGCCGGCGATATCGATGGCACCGGACAGCAGCGCGTCATTGACCGCGGCGCCGCCCGACAGCTGGGTCCATTCGACCTTGATGTCGACACCCTGCTGCTTGCCGTGCTTCTCGATCAGCTGCTGGTCGCGCGCCACGTTGAGCAGCAGGTAGACCACGCCGAACTGTTCGGCGATGCGAAGCTTGCCTTCGGCGTGCGCGCTGCCGGTGATGGCCAGGCCGGCGCTCAGCGCCAGCAGGCCGAGCTTGCGGGAAAAACGAGAGAACATGATCAAGACTCCGGGGAATACGGTGGATTGGCGCTCGCTGCTGCGAGCGCCCTGGGATGACTTGCGAAACCGCTGCCGCCTTCAGCGCGGCACGTCGCCTTCGATGGTGGTGCGGTACATCACGCGCCGCAGTTCCGGCGGACAGCCCGCGGCAAGATGCAGCAGCGAGCGGTTGTCCCAGAACACCAGGTCGTGCGGCTGCCACTGGTGGCGGTAGATGTGAGCGGGCTTGACGCTGTGCGCGAACAACTGGTCCAGCAGATCGCGGCTTTCATCCTCGGGCAGGCCGACGATGCGGGTGGTGAAGTGCTCGCTGACAAAGAGCGCCTTGCGCCCCGTTTCCGGGTGGGTGCGCACCACCGGCTGCAGCACCGGCCTGACCTGCGCAATCTGCTCCGGCGTCAGGTTGGGCCGCCACGGGCTGCGCTGCTGCAGCTCGGCATAGCGCGCCAGGTAGGTGTGCTCGGCCTGCAGGCCATCGACGGCGCTTTGCAGCGCCGCCGGCAGCGTGTCCCAGGCCAGGTGCATGTTGGCGAACAGCGTGTCGCCTCCCTCGGCGGGCAGTTCGCGCGCATGCAGCAGCGAACCGAGGCTGGGCTTTTCCTTGTACGACAGGTCCGAATGCCAGAAGTGGCCGGCATCGCCCAGCCCGATCGGCTTGCCGTTCTCGACCACGTTGGACACCACCAGCACTTCCGCATGGCCCGGCAGCTGGAACTGGTGCAGCACGTGTATCTGCAGCGGGCCGAAGCGGCGGCTGAAGCCGATCTGCTGCGCGGGCGTGATCTGCTGGTCGCGGAACACCACCACGTGGTAGTCGAGGTGGGCGCGATGGATGCGGGCAAAATCCGCGTCGGACAGCGGCTGCGACAAGTCGAGCCCGATCACTTCCGCGCCCAGCGGCGCGTCCAGCGCACGGATCTCGAAGTTGCCCGCGTCTGCGGAAAATGCGGTGGAAAGCGGCGCGCTCTGCTGGCGCGAAACACTGGCGTGGGCGGTTGCGATCGTCATGGCAAGCTCTGGCATACGGGGGAAGCCGATGCGGCATCCGGGATGCCGCGTACAAGCTTGCACTGTAGAGAGCCGGCCACTGCACGGTCAACGAATCATATCGCTGGCCCTTATCCGCTTATCGCATATCCATGTCTCGACATTGGCGGGCCATCAGGGCTTGCCGGGGCAACCGCTGCGGCACGGCACGTTGGCCGTATCCGGGCGCGCGTCGGCGACAAAGCCGTCGCGGTTCGGCATCTTCACCTGCGGCAACGTGCGCGCGTCCAGCACGGCATCTGCGGGCAGGATGCCGTTCTTGTGCAGCAACCACGCGGTGACCGCATAGACGTCGTCCGGCGCCAGGCTCTGCGGCGCGTTGTAGGGCATGGCGCGGTTGATGAAGTCGAATACCGTGGTGGCGTAGGGCCAGAAGCTGCCGATGGTCTTGACGGGGTTCTTGCCGCTGGCGGCGTCCTTCAGCGTGCCCTGCCCGCCCACCAGCGCATCGGCCGGCTTGCCTTCGCCATTGACGCCGTGACATGCGGCACAGTGCTGCGCATAGACCTGCTGGCCCCGCGCGACCGTGCCGCTGCCCGGCGGCAGGCCCGTGCCGTCCGGGGTCACATCGATATTCCACGCGGCAAGGTCGCGCTCGCTGGCGGCGCGGCCGATGCCGTAGGTCTGCGCAAGGACCGTTTGGGCAGCGCAAGCCAGCGCCAGCACGGCGGCGGCACCACTGATTCGTTCAAGCGCGCGCATTGGCAATGCTCCCGTCCGCGGCCACGCGCCAGCGCTGGATCGCGTTGTAGTGATAGGTGGAAGCCACGCCGCGCGCGGCCACCAGCTGGTCCGGCGTGGGCTGGACGTTGCCGGCTTCATCGATGGCGCGGCTCTCCAGCGAAGCTGGCCCGCCATCCCAGCGCCACGGCAGGCGGAAGCGCACCAGGGCGCGGTCCAGCACCGGCTCCTGCAACTGCGCCTCGCGCCAGCTGCGGCCGCCGTCGACCGACACCTCGACGCGGCGGATACGCCCGTGGCCCGACCACGCCAGGCCCGAGATTTCATAGAACCCGCGCTCGCGCAGCTTGTGATCCGGCGCGGGGAAGGTGATCACGGACTTCACGTCCATCAGGAAGGTGAACTGCCGCGCGCTGCCGTCAGGCAGGGAATCCGTGTATTTCGCCGTCTCTTCGCGCGACATGAACGGCGCGCGCCCCAGCTTCAGACGCCGCAGCCACTTGATGCTCATGTTGCCTTCGTAGCCCGGCAGGAACAGCCGCAGCGGATAGCCGTGCTCGGGGCGCAGCATCTCACCGTTCTGCGCATAGACCAGCAGCGCGTCTTCCAGCGCCTTGGCCAGCGGCACGCTGCGCGTCATGGCTGCGCCATCGGCGCCCTCCGCCAGCACCCAGGCCGCATCGGGCGCCACGCCGACTTCGTCCAGCACCACGGACAACGGCACGCCGGTCCACTCACAGCAAGACAGCAGGCCGTGGCTGATCTGCACCGACTTCGCACCGGGTGCTTTCCACTCGCGCCCGGTGTTGCCCGAGCACTCCAGGAAATGGATGCGGGACACCGACGGCAGGCGCACCAGGTCGTCCATGGTGAAGATGCGCGGGCGCGCCACCAGCCCGTGCACCGCCAGCCGGTGCTGCGCCGGGTCGATCAGCGGGATGCCGGCGTGATGGCGCTCGAACACCAGCCCGGTCGGCGTGATGATGCCGCGCAGGTCCTGCAGCGGCGTCATCGACGAGTTGGCGCCCGGCAGCGGCGCCGCGCTGCGGCTGCGCCGCACCACGTCTTTCTCGAACGGTGACGGCTGGCCGTAGGCATGCCACAGCACGGGCTCGCCCGGCGCGCGCGTCCACGGCGCAACCGTCAGGGGTTCTGCGCGCGCCGCAGTGGCGGCGCCGGCCGCGGCGGCGCCCAGCACCGCCCCGCGCTGGAGGAAGCGCCGGCGGCCGGAACTCAGGTCATTGCTCATCGTGAGGGCGTGGTCAGTCTGGTAGCGATCAAAATGCGCAGACTGTAGGACAGCACCGGCACTTGTCCAACGAAGAAGAATGCATGCCGATATGCCAACGCCGCGCTGCGCGCCATATGCGCGGGGCCGATAACCAAAGCCGGAATCATTCGTTCTGGTCCGCGCGCAGCGCCGCTTATCGTGGAGCCGTCCTCAACTTCAAGAAGGTCTGCACGATGACGACCCCGCGCCCCGATGCCACCGCTGCACCCACGCTGACCCGCCGCGAGCTGCTGCGCTGCGCGGCCTGGTCCGGGCTGGGCATGGCGGCTTCGCTGTCGCCGCTGTCCGCGTTCAGCGCCAGCCCGGCCGCGCGGCCTGACGTGATCCGCGTCGGCGTGGCCCAGCCCGCCACCGGCACCCCGCCCAGCTTTGCCGGCAGCTCGCTGGCGATTGCCCATGCGCGCGGCTGGCTCGAGGAATCGTTCAAGCCGACCGGCACGCGCGTGGAGTGGTTCTTCTTCAAGGGCGCCGGCCCCGCCGTCAACGAGGCGCTGGCCAACCGCCAGCTCGACTTTGCGCTGCAAGGAGACCTGCCGTCCATCGTGGCACGCTCCGCTGGACTGAAGACGCGGCTGGTGCTGGCCACCGGCGTGCGCGCCAACATCTACGTGGGAGTGCCGCCCGATTCGCCGCTGAAGACGGTCAGCGACCTGCGCGGCAAGCGCGTGTCGCTGTTCAAGGGCACCAACATGCATCTGCCCGCGCTGCGGCTGCTGGAAGCGAACGGGCTGTCGGACAAGGACCTGCGCCTGCTGAACCTGGACACGGCCGGCTACCTGGCGGCGCTGTCCACGCGCGACATCGACGCCGCCATCGGTGCCATGGACATCCTGCGCCTGCGCGACAAGGGCGCGGTGCGCATCCTTTACTCCAGCAAGAACCAGTCGCCGATCTACACACGGCAAAGCCACGTACTGGTGAGCGACGAATTCGCCGGGCGCTATCCGGAGGCCACGCAGCACCTGGTGAAGGCCGCGGTCGAGGCGGCGCGGTGGGCCTCGGACGAAAGCCATCGTGAAGAAGTGCTGCGCACCTGGGCGCGTGCGGGCACGCCTTATGACCACTGGAAGGAGGACTTCGACGGCGAGCCGCTGCGGGTGCGGCTGAACCCGAATTTCGATCCCTTCCTGGTCAGCCGCTACAAGGACGCGGTCGAGCAGGCCTATCGTTTCAAGCTGAGCCGTGCGCGCTTTGACGTGGACCAGTGGATCGACCAGCGCTTCCTGAAGGCTGCACTCACCGACCTGAGCCTGCAGAGCTACTGGCCCGTCTACCAACCCAACGGCAAGATCCTGGGAGCCTGACATCATGTCTGTCGCCGATTCGCTTTCACTGCCAGCCGCCGCGGCGCCGCGCGTGGCGGCTCCGCGCAGGCCACTGCGCTGGCAGGATGCCGCCCGCTGGCTGCTGGCCTGGCCGGTGCCGCTGGCGCTGCTGCTGGTCTGGTACGTGGCCGCCCGCAATGCCTGGATTCCGCCGCAGGTGCTGCCCGCACCCGAGGACGTCGCACGCACGCTGGCCGACCTCTGGCAAAGCGGTGAACTGCAGGCCAACCTGGCCATCAGCGCACTGCGCGTGGCCGGTGGCTTTGCCGTGGGGCTGGCCGGTGGGCTGGCGCTGGGCGCGGCCATGGGCCTGTCGCCGACGTTGCGCGACTACGTCTACCCGACTTTCAAGGCGTTCAGCCAGGTGCCGGTGCTGGGCTGGCTGCCGTTGCTGATGCTGCTGGTCGGCATCGACGAAGCGCTCAAGGTGATCCTGATCGCCAAGGCCGCCTTCGTGCCGGTGGCGCTGAACACGTACAAGGGCATCGGCAGCGTGCCGACCCGCTACCTGGAAGTGGCGCGGGTGCTGCAGCTCACGCGCTGGCAGACGCTGTCGCGCGTGGTGCTGCCCGCCGCGGCCGCGCCGGTGTGGAACGGCGTGCGCTACGGCCTGACGCACGCGTGGCTGGCACTGGTGGTGGTGGAGCTGCTGGCCTCGTCCGAGGGGCTGGGCTACATGATCGTCTACGGGCGCCAGCTGTTCCAGCTCGACATGGTGCTGGCCGCCGTGGTGGTGGTGGGCGTGGTGGGCTTTGCACTGGACAAGACCCTGGCGCTGGCCGAAGGCGCGGTACTGCGCTGGCGCAAGCCGGGCTTCTGAGGCAAGGCCGCGATGACCACTTCCGCTATCCGCCCCCGTATTCGCCTGCCCCGCGCCTTGCGCGGCTGGGTGCTGCCGCTCGCGCTGCTCGCGCTGTGGTGGGCCGCCGTGCGCTTTGGCTGGACCACTTCGCCGCTGCTGGTGCCGGTATCCAGCGTCTGGGACACCGCGGTGCGCCAGGTGCAAAGCGGCGCGCTGGCCACGGCATTGGCCGCCAGCCTGTGGCGCGACCTGGCCGGCTTTGCCATCGGCGCCAGCGCCGGGCTGGTGTTCGGCACGGCGCTGGGCCTGTCGCGCCTGTTCGAGCGCCTGGTCGGCCCGAGCTTTCACACGGTCAAGCAGATCTCGCTGTTTGCATGGATCCCGCTGATCTCGGTCTGGTTCGGGCTGGGCGATGCCGCCAAGGTGGTGTTCCTGTCGCTGGCCGCATTCTTCCCGGTGGTGCTGAACACCTTCGAAGGCATCCGCGCCGTGCCGGCCGACCTGCTTGAGGTGGCGCGTGTCCTACGCTTCAACCGCACCCAGGTGCTGTGGCGCGTGGTGCTGCCGTCGGCGGCCCCGTCGATCTTCGCCGGCATCCACCTGGCGCTGATCTATGCGTGGCTGGCGACGCTCGGCGCGGAGTACCTGCTGGTATCCGGCAAGGGCATCGGCAACACCATGACCGACGGCCGCGAAAACTTCTGGATGGACCTGGTGATCTTCGGCGTGATCGTGGTCGGCCTGGTCGGCTTCACGCTGAACTGGATCGCCAGCCGCATCGAATCCCGCCTGCTTGCCTGGCGCGGGCGCTCGGTGGCCGCGGGCTGAGCCGCGCTGCCCCTTACTGAACGGAGACCACCAATGCCACATGCCGGCACGCTAAGCATCGCGCACCTGCACAAGCAGTATGAAGTCGAGGGCCGGGCGCTGCCCGTGCTCGAGGACATCACGCTGACCATCACCCCGGGCGAGTTCGTCAGCATCGTCGGCGCCAGCGGCTGCGGCAAGTCCACCCTGCTGCGGCTGGTGGTGGGGCTGGAACAGGATTACCGCGGCGAGATCCTGCTGGACGGCAAGCGCGTATCGGGCACCAGCCTGCAGCGCGGCATCGTGTTCCAGGAGCATCGCCTGTTCCCGTGGCTGACGGTGGAACAGAACATCCGGCTGGCGCTGCTCAACACGCCGGGCAGCGACGCGGAGAAAGACCGCAACGTTGCCGAGCATATCGCGCTGGTTGGCCTGCGCGGCTTCGAGCAGGCCTATCCGCACCAGCTCTCCGGCGGCATGTCGCAGCGCGTGGCGATTGCGCGGGCACTGGTGACGCGCCCGGAGATCCTGCTGCTCGACGAGCCCTTCGGCGCGCTCGATGCGATGACGCGGGCCTACCTGCAGCAGGAGCTGCAGCGCATCTGGCAGGCCGAGGGCATCACCATGATCCTGGTCACCCACGACGTCGAGGAAGCCGTCTTCCTGGGCGACCGCGTGGTGGTGATGGAACCCCGGCCCGGCCGCATCCGCCGCATCCTGCCGGTGGACCTGCCGCATCCGCGCGAACGCGCCGGACTTCCCTTCGCGCGGGCGCGCGATGCCGTGCTGCGCGAATTCGCCGGGCAGGAGCCCGTCGTGCAGCGGGCCCCTGAACCTGAACTCGCCTGACCCAACCCTCTCCCCGGAGCTTCGTGATGACCCAAGCCAACGCCACGCAAGACCAGCCCGTCCAGCTCGACATCCACCCGGTTGCCGGCCGCATCGGCGCCGAGATCCGCGGTGTCGCGCTGCACGGCGACCTGCCGCCCGCCACCTTCGCCGCCATCCGCGCAGCCTTGCTCAGGCACAAGGTGCTGTTCTTCCGCGACCAGGTGCATCTGGACGATGCCGCGCAGCAGGGCTTTGCGCGCCTGTTCGGCGACACCGTGCCGCACCCGACCGTGCCTTCGCGCGACGGCACGCAGCTGCTTGAGCTGGACTCGCAGCACGGCGGCCGCGCCAACTCCTGGCATACCGACGTGACCTTCGACCTGGCCTACCCCGCGGTCTCGGTGCTGCGCGCCGTGACCGTTCCCGCCGCCGGCGGCGACACGGTGTGGGCCAACACCGCCGCCGCGTACCAGGACTTGCCCGGGCCGCTGCGCGAACTGGCCGACAAGCTGTGGGCGCTGCACACCAACGACTACGACTACGCGGCCACGCGCGTCAATCCGAGCGACGAAGGGCTGAAGCGCTACCGCGAGCTATTTACCTCGGCGCTCTACGAGACCGAGCACCCGGTGGTGCGCGTGCACCCGGAAACCGGTGAGCGCACGCTGGTGCTGGGCCACTTCGTCAAGAAGCTGCTGGACTACGCGTCGGCCGATTCGGCGCACCTGATTGCCGTGCTGCAGGGCCATGTGCACCGGCTGGAGAACACCGTGCGCTGGCGCTGGCGCGCGGGCGACGTCGCCATCTGGGACAACCGCGCCACCCAGCACTACGCCATCAACGACTATGGCGACGCGCACCGCGTGGTGCGCCGCGCCACCGTCGCCGGCGACATTCCGGTCGGCGTGGATGGCCGCCGCAGCAAGGCGGTGAAGGCGGGCGTGCGCGGCGAGGGCGCGGCGCCGGCCAACCAGTCCGCCGGTGCCGCGCAACGGCAAGCGGCCTGATTCAGCCAGTCTCTTCCGGAGAGCACGATCGATGTCACCGCAAAAGCCGCCGCGCCAGCTGCATCTGGGCGCCTTTCTCCAGGCCACCGGGCACCATGTCGCCGGGTGGCGCCATCCCGGCGCGCAGGCCGATGCCGGGCGCAACCTGGCGCACTACATCGCACTGGCGCAGCGCGCCGAGGCCGCGGGGTTCGATGCGCTGTTCCTGGCGGACGGCGTCGCCATCCGCGGCATGGACGATGCCACCCTGCCGCGCACCGCGCGCGCCGCCACCTTCGAGCCGCTGACGCTGCTGTCGGCACTGGCGGCGGTGACGCAGCGCATCGGCCTGGTGGCGACCGTCTCCACCACCTACAACGAGCCCTTTCATGTGGCGCGCAAGTTCGCCTCGCTCGACCATCTCAGCGGCGGCCGCGCGGGCTGGAACGTGGTGACATCGTGGTCGGATGCCGAGGCGCGCAACTTCAGCCTCGAGCGTCATCCCGCGCACGCTGACCGCTACGCCCGTGCCGAGGAGTTCGTCGACGTGGTCACCGGGCTGTGGGACACCTGGGAGGATGATGCCTTCCTGTACGACAAGCACAGCGGCCGGCATTTCGATGCGGACAAGCTGCACACGCTGGACCATCGCGGCGCGCACTTCCAGGTGCGCGGGCCGCTCAACGTCGCGCGCCCGCCGCAGGGCCATCCGGTGATCGTGCAGGCCGGCTCGTCCGAGGCCGGGCAGGAGCTGGCCGCACGCACCGCCGAGGTCATCTTCACCGCGCAGCAGTCGCTGGCGGATGCGCAGGCCTTCTATCGCGGCCTGAAAGCGCGGCTCGCGCGCTATGGCCGCACGCCCGACCAGCTCAAGATCCTGCCGGGCGTGTTCCCGGTGGTGGGCCGCAGCGAGGCCGAGGCGCACGAGAAATTCGAAGCGCTGCAAAACCTGATCCATCCGTCGGTGGGGCTGGCCCTGCTGTCGCAGCACCTGGGCGGGATCGACCTGAGCGGCTATCCACTGGACGGCCCGTTGCCCGACAACCTGGCCGAGCCGAACGGCGCCAAGAGCCGCTTCCAGCTGGTTACCGGCCTGGCCCGGCGCGAGGGGCTCACCATCCGCCAGTTGTGCCTGCGCGTGGCCACCGCGCGCGGCCACTGGTCGATCCACGGCACGCCGCAGTCCATCGCCGACCAGCTGCAGGCGTGGTTCGAGGGCGAGGCCGCCGATGGCTTCAACGTGATGCCGCCCTGGCTGCCGGGCGGGCTCGATGATTTCATCGAACTGGTGGTGCCGGAACTGCGCCGGCGCGGGCTCTATCGCGAGCACTATACGGGCACCACGCTGCGCGAGCACCTGGGGCTGCGCCGGCCGGAGAACCTGCGCTGGCAGCAGCTCGAACCGCCGCTCGCGGTCGGGGCATGAGCGCTGCGCCGCGGCACCGCGCATATCCAAATGCAATAAGTTTCCTTGCTTCGCGCGAGCGCCGTCGGCAACCATAGCAGCCACGCCGCAGGGGCGTGCGCGGGCCGGCTGGTACCATCGCACGGCCTGGTGCGCCCGTGCGGCGCACTGCTCGGCATGCCCGGCGCCAGGGCAGGCACTGCCCCCGCGCGCCGGTCCGGCACCCAACAGCGAGAAGAAGAGAGAAGAAGATGAGACTCGAAACCCTGGCCGTCCACGGCGGCTATTCGCCCGATCCCACCACGCGCGCGGTGGCCGTGCCCATCTACCAGACGGTGGCGTACGCCTTCGACAACGCCCAGCATGGCGCCGACCTGTTCGACCTGAAGGTGGCCGGCAACATCTACAGCCGCATCATGAACCCGACCAACGATGTGCTCGAGCAGCGCCTGGCCGCGCTCGAGGGCGGCGTGGGCGCGCTGGCGCTGGCGTCGGGCATGGCGGCGATCACCTATGCGATCCAGACCATTGCCGAGGCCGGGGACAACATCGTCTCGTCCAGCCAGCTCTATGGCGGCACCTACAACCTGTTGGCGCACACGCTGCCGCAGTCCGGCATCGAGACGCGCTTTGCCGACGGCCGCAATCCGTCCAGCTTCGGCGACCTGATCGATGCCCGCACCAAGGCCGTGTTCGTCGAGTCGGTGGGCAACCCGCTCGGCAACGTGGTCGATATCGCCGCGATCGCGCGCGTGGCGCACAACCACGGCGTGCCGCTGATCGTCGATAACACGGTGCCGTCGCCCTACCTGTGCCGGCCATTCGAGCATGGCGCGGATATCGTCGTGCATTCGCTGACCAAGTACCTGGGCGGCCACGGCAACAGCGTCGGCGGCGCCATCGTCGACAGCGGCAAGTTCCCGTGGGCGCAGCACAAGGAGCGCTTCCGTCGCCTGAACGAGCCGGACGTGTCGTATCACGGCGTGGTCTATACGGAAGCGCTGGGGCCGGCCGCCTATATCGGCCGCGCGCGCGTGGTGCCGCTGCGCAATACCGGCGCGGCGCTGTCGCCGTTCAACGCGTTCCTGATCCTGCAGGGCATCGAGACCCTGGCGCTGCGGCTGGACCGCATCACCGACAACGCCCTGGCGATCGCGCGCCACCTGCAGCAGCACGCCAAGGTGGCGTGGGTCAATTTTGCCGGCCTGCCGGACCACGCCGACCACGCGCTGGTGCAGCAATACCTGGGCGGCCGCGGGCCCGGCATTCTGTCGTTCGGCCTGAAGCAGGGCGGCCGCGAGGGCGGCGCGCGTTTCCTCGACGCGCTGCAGCTGTTCACGCGGCTGGTCAATATCGGCGACGCCAAGTCGCTGGCCACGCACCCTGCGTCGACCACGCACCGCCAGCTCAACGCCCAAGAACTGCAGGCGGCCGGCGTCAGTGAAGACATGGTGCGTCTGTCGATCGGCATCGAGCATATCGACGACCTGATCGAGGACCTGGACCGCGCGCTGGCCGCGGCCTGACCTCCTGCCCGCGGTTTTTCTCCCCTCTCCCGCTCGCGGGAGAGGGGCCGGGGGAGAGGGTAGGCGCATGCACTAGCCGATCATCCCACCTCTTTCTCGTCACCGCGCTTGCCCCGCGCCTCCAGCACGAAATAGCTCACGGCCCCGATCATCAACGGAATCAGGTAATACAGCGCCCGATACGCGATCAGCGCGGCAAGCAGCAGCCCGTGCGGCACCTGGTCGCCCAGCATCGTCAGGAACACGGTCTCGATCACGCCCAGCCCGCCGGGGATGCGCACCACCACGCCCGCCAGCCCGGACGCCAGCAGCACGCCCAGCACCGTGAAGTAGGTCGCATGCGTATGCAGCAGCGCGTACAGGATCGCGCCCATCGACATCCAGTGGGCGGCCGACAGCACGCATTGCAACGCGGCGAAGCGCACCGTGGGCACGTAGATGTCGTGATCGCGCACGGTACGGTGGCGGCCGTGCCAGAGCGCGCACGCGGCCAGGTAGGCGGCCGGGAGGGCCAGCATCAGCACGCCGAGCATCCGCGTCAGCGCCGCGGGAATGCCCCACTCCGGCGGCAGCACCACCAGTTCGCCGGCGAGGATGGCGCCCGCCAGCACCGCATAGCCGAGCCAGTTGGTGGTGACCACCACCACGAACAGGCTCCAGATCTGCGGCGCGCTCAGTCCCGCGCGCGAGTACAGCCGGTAGCGCACGCCCGCGCCGCCCAGCGTGGCGCCCAGGTTGAGGCTGAGCGTGTAGCTGACATAGGAGATCGCCATCACCCGGCGCAGCGGCAGCGGGTGCCCGGCATAGCGGCAGCCGAGCACGTCGAACTGGCTGTACAGCAGCCCGCTCAGTGCCACGAATCCGGCCGCCGGCAGCAGCGTGCGCGCGTTGAAGCCGCGCAGCGCTTCCAGCACCGCGTTCCAGTCGATGGTGCCCAGCTTGCGCGCGATCAGCGCCAGCACGGCGGCAATGAAGAGGATGCCGATGGCACGGCGCCAGGCCGGCCAGTGCGCGTGCTGGCGGATGGCGGTCAGGGCCTCGGCGCCCGTCATTCCGCGCCTCCGCGCAACACCACCACGCGCCGCGCGTTGCGCCGCCCGCCCGGCATCGGCTGCACCAGCCGGGGCGCATGCGCCGGCAGCCAGCCCGCCCAGGCCGGGAAGCGCCGCAGGAAGTGGAACATCAGCGTCGCGCCCAGCGCATCGAGGCGGTTGCGCGGAGACTTCAGCCCCGGCGGCACCGCGCGGCAGCGCGCGCCGATCAGCGCTTCCAGCCGGCTGCGCAGGTGGCGTGCAAAGGCTTCATCGCGGATCACGAGATTGGCCTCGAGGTTCAGCGACAGGCTCAGCGGGTCGAGGTTGCTTGAGCCGACCGTAGCCCAGTCGTCATCGACCACCGCGACCTTGCCGTGAAACGGCCGCTCGACGTATTCGAGGATCTGCACCCCGGCGTCCTGCAGCTGCGCGTAGAGCAGGCCGCCGGCGCGCGCCACCCACGGCATGTCGGGCTTGCCCTGCAACAGCAGCCGCACCCGCACGCCGCGCGCGGCGGCCTCGCACAGCGCATGCAACAGCCGGTAGCCCGGCAGGAAGTACGCATTGGCGATGATGACCTCGCGCCGCGCCGCGCGGATCGCGTCCAGGTAGGCAAACTCGATGTCGTTGCGGTGGCGATGGTTGTCGCGCGTGACCAGGCAAGCGCGTGCGGGATGCGTGCACGGATCCTGCTCCTCGCGCTCGGCCTGCGGCCCGGCCAGGGCCGGCGGCAGGCTCGCGCCTGGCATCGCGCGCACCAGGAAGTCGTGGACCTGGCGCGCAAACGGCCCGCGGATTTCCACCGCATAGTCCTGCTTGGCCAGCGGCCCGAACTGGTACAGGTGCTGCGCGGAGAAATTGAGGCCGCCGACGAACGCGACTTCGGCATCGATGGCGATCAGCTTGCGGTGCATGCGCCGGAAGATATGCGTGCGCACGCCGAACAGCCGCGGCCGCGGCGAGAATGTGCAGAACTGCACGCCTGCATCGACCAGGCTGGTGATGAAGGCCGGCGACAGGTCATGCGAGCCGAAGCCGTCCACCGTCAGCGCCACGCGCACGCCGCGGCGCGCCGCCGCCAGCAGGGCGGCGTGCAATTTGTGACCTACCTCGTCTTCAAAGAGGATAAAAGTTTCCAACAGTACGCTTCGGCGCGCGCGCGCAATGGCGTCGAACACGCGCGGAAAATACTCCTCGCCGTTCTCCAGCAGGCGGAAGCGGTCGGAAGCGGTCGGCAACTGTGTCATGGCCGGGAAATCGCCGCAAACACCATGCCAGCGAAAACCCGGGGCCGGTCGCTCCTAACCCGGGCGACGGCCGCGCCGCCAGCGGGCCAGCACCGCGGCGGCCAGCGCACCGGCCGCCACGCCGGCAACGAAGATCGCCACCGTCATGCCGCTCCACGGGCCCGCGGCGTCGGCGTCGGCGCTGCCGCGAGCCAGGGGGGCGAGCGACTGCCAGTCGGCGGCGGTGAACTGCGTCATCGCGGGCGCGCCATCGAGCCCGTACACGCAGACCTCGCCGCCGGGCAGCTTGCAAAAGCGCGCCGGCGGACAACTGCGCAGAATGGCCTGGGTCTCGCCCTCGCCGCAGCGGGCGCCGGCGCTGCGCAACACCTGCAGGGTGACGTCGGGATGCTTGGTCAGTTGTTCGGGCATGGCAGCCTCCCAGGGGCAGGGCAAGCGGGTGTCGCGTTCCTACAGCGTAGGCCTTATTCCGCCCGGGCATATCGCCATGCGTAATCGCTCGTTCGTCCTTTGGCTGCCTTTCCATACAATGGGCCGATGCCACGGCGCGACGCCGCGGGCAACAACCACATCAAAGGGGAGCATCCGATGCAATACGGGAAATTCGGCCTGGCCGCGCGGCTGGCAGCAGTCGTGCTGGCGCTGGGCGTGGTCCATGGCGCCGCCGCGGCCGATCCGGACAAGAAGGAAATCCGCTTCGGGGCCACCGCGGGCCCGTACGCAGACCAGATCCGCTATGGCGTCAAGCCGGTGCTGGAACAGCGCGGCTACAAGGTCACCATCGTCGAGTTCAGCGACTACGTGCAGCCCAACCTGGCGCTGGCCGACGGCGCCATCGACGCCAATGCCTTCCAGCACGTGGCCTACCTGAAGAAATTCTCGGCCGACCGCAAGCTGGCCCTGAGCGACGTGGTCCAGGTGCCAACCGCGCCGATCGGCATCTACAGCCGCAAGCACAAGGCGCTGGCCGAGGTGAAGGCGGGCAACACCGTGTCGTTGCCGAACGATCCGACCAACCTGGCGCGCGCCATCGCCATCCTGCAGCAGATCGGCTGGGTCACGCTCAAGCCAGGCACCGACCCGATCCGCGCCAGCGAACGCGATATCGACGCCAACCCGCACAAGCTCAAGCTGGTCCAGCTCGAAGCCGCGCAGCTGCCGCGCTCGCTCGACGATGTCGACTATGCCTTCGTCAACGGCAACTATGCGCTGGCCTCGGGGCTGAAGCTGACCTCGGCGCTGGCGCTGGAGAAGATTCCGGACTACTACATGAACCTGGTCGCGGTGAAGACCGCCGACCTGAACAAGCCCTTCGTCAAGGACATCCGCGAGGCCTACCAGTCCGCGGAGTTCAAGGCGGTGACGCAGCAGCGCTTCGCCGGCTTCGTGCCGCCGCAGTACCAGCGCTGAACGCTGGGCCGGGCCTGCAAGGCGCGCCACGGGGGCGCCTTCGCGTTACTTCTACGGGCCGGCACGGCACCGCCACCGCGTCCGATGCCGCCCCGCATTGTTCTGGTTTTCTGGATGATCTATCCAGTCGCCGCCGATTTATTCCCACCTCTTGCCCGCCTAAGCTGAAGCCTCCTTCGACGCATCCACAGGAGAGTTTCATGGCTGACCATTCCATCCGCGGCAAGGTCGCGCTGATCGCCGGCGGCGCCAAGAACCTGGGCGGGCTGATCGCGCGCGACCTGGCCGCCCAGGGCGCCCGCGCCATCGCCATCCACTACAACAGCGCGGCCTCGCGCGCCGACGCCGATGCCACGGTCCAGGCGCTCCAGGCAAGCGGCGCCGAGGCCGTGGCGCTGCAGGCGGACCTGACCCGCGCGGGCGCGGTCGAGCGGTTGTTTGCCGATGCCGTGGCCGCGGTGGGCCGTCCCGATATCGCCATCAACACGGTGGGCAAGGTGCTGAAGAAGCCGTTCGCCGACATCAGCGAGGCCGAGTACGACGAGATGTCGGCCGTCAACGCCAAGAGCGCCTTCTTCTTCCTCAAGGAAGCCGGCCGCCACGTCAACGACCACGGCAAGATCGTCACGCTGGTGACCTCGCTGCTGGGTGCGTTCACGCCCTTCTATGCCGCTTATGCCGGCACCAAGGCGCCGGTCGAACACTTTACCCGCGCCGCGGCCAAGGAGTTCGGCGCGCGCGGCATCTCGGTGACGGCGGTGGGTCCGGGCCCGATGGACACGCCGTTCTTCTACGGCCAGGAGGGCGACGATGCCGTGGCCTATCACAAGAGCGCGGCGGCGCTGTCGCCGTTCTCGCCGACGGGACTGACGCATATCGAGGATGTGGTGCCCTTGATCCGCCATCTGGTCAGCGACGGCTGGTGGATCACCGGCCAGACCCTGCTCATCAACGGCGGATACACGACCAAATAAGCCATAGGCCAGCCCGCCAGGCGCCGGTACCCGCACGCATTGCAGGTATGCTTGCGCCATCGACGAGCGAGGCGCATGGACAGATTCGACCAGTACCGCGTATTCCTGCAGGTGGCCGAGATGGGCAGCTTCATCAAGGCCGCCCATGCGCTTGGGCTGCCGCGCGCCTCGGTGTCGGCGGCGGTGCAGGGTCTGGAGGCCCAGGTCGGCACGCGCCTGCTGCACCGGACCACGCGCCAGGTGCGGCTGAGCGCCGACGGCGCGCAATTGCTCGAACGATTGCGCCCGCTGCTGGCCGAGGTCGAGGATATCGACCAGCTGTTCCAGGCCGGCCAGCGCCAGGCCAGCGGCCGACTGAACGTCGATATGCCCAGCCGCATCGCGCGCCGGCTGGTGGCACCTGCGTTGCCCGCCTTGCTGCGGCGCCATCCGCGGCTGCAGCTGTCGCTCGGCTCCAGCGACCGTGCCATCGACCTGGTGCAGGAAGGCGTGGACTGCGCGGTGCGCTTCGGCGTGCTGGCCGACAGCAGCCTGGTAGTGCGGCCGCTGGGCCGGATCGCGCTGGTCAACTGCGCCAGCCCGGCCTACCTGCGCGAACACGGCGAGCCCCGTGAGCCGAGCGAGCTGCGCCGCGGCCATCTCGCGGTGGGCTACGCCAGCCCCCGCACCGGCCGGGACCTGCCGTGGGAATTCCTGGATGCCGAGGGCAGCGTGCACGAGGCCGAAGTGGCAACGCGCGTCTCGGTCAACAATGCCGAGAGCTATATCGCCTGCTGCCTCGGCGGAATCGGCCTGATCCAGATTCCGCGCTTCGACGTGCAGCACCTGCTCGACAGCGGACAGTTGCTGGAAGTCATGCCCGACTGGCGCCCGCCCACCATGCCGGTGTCGCTGCTCTACCCGCACCGGCGCCAGCGTTCGCAACGGCTCGCGGTGTTCCTGGAGTGGTTCCGCGCGCTGATGCAGCCGCACCTGGAAGGCTGAGCGGCGGCCCCGCGCGCGCACTGCCGCATTGTGCGCAGCAAGACAATTTCGCGCGGCGCCGGCCGCGCAAATGCCCTACACTCAAGCTCAAGTCCCCCGCGCCCAAAAAGCACGGCAGGGATCACAACGCGATCATTGCCGCGGAGGGCTGCGAAGATCCTCGCCCCGGTCCGCGCGGATCCTGTCGAGACAACCGCATCGAGAGACCTGCCATGTCCACGGTTGCGCGCTTTGAGATCGGCTATACCCGCTACCTTGCCCCACCGGGCGACACCACTCCCACCACTGTTCCCCTTCCACCGTTCGGCAGCGACCCTGACGCGCTGGTACCGCTGTACCAGGCCATGGTGCTGACGCGCCAGTTCGACCTGAAGGCAATCGCGCTGCAGCGCACCGGCAAGATCGGCACGTTCGCGTCGGCCCTGGGCCAGGAGGCCATCGGCGTGGGCGTGGCCTACGCCATGCGACCGGAAGATGTGCTGGTGCCCTCGTACCGCGACCACGCGGCGCAGTTTGTGCGCGGCGTCACGATGACCGAGAGCCTGCTCTACTGGGGCGGCGACGAGCGCGGCAGCGGCTTTGCCGCGGCGCCGCATGACTTTGCCAACTGCGTGCCGATCGGCACGCAGGTGTGCCACGCGGCCGGCGCGGCCTACGCGTTCCAGCTGCGCGGCGAGCCGCGCGTCGCGGTCTGCCTGCTGGGCGACGGCGGCACCTCCAAGGGCGACTTCTATGAAGGCATGAACATGGCCGGCGCGTGGCGCGCGCCGCTGGTGATCGTGATCAACAACAACCAGTGGGCGATCTCGATGCCGCGCAGCGGCCAGACCGCGGCCCAGACGCTGGCGCAGAAGGCCATTGCCGCGGGCATCCCGGGCGAGCAGGTCGACGGCAACGACGTGGTCGCGGTGCGCCACCGCGTCGGCGAAGCGATCGCGCGCGCCCGCGATGGCGGCGGCCCCGCGCTGATCGAGGCCATCACCTACCGGCTGGGCGACCACACTACCGCCGACGATGCCTCGCGCTACCGCGACGAAGCCAGCGTCAAGGCGCACTGGCAGCACGAGCCGCTGTTGCGGCTGCGCACCCACCTGCTGGCCCTGCATGCCTGGGACGCGGCGCGCGAAGAAGCGCTGGTCAGGGCGTGTTCGCAGCAAGTGGCGCAGGCGGTCGAAACCTATCTGGCCATGCCGCCGCCAGACCCGGCCGCGATGTTCGACTGCCTGTACGCGGCCATGCCGGCCGAGCTGCAGGCGCAGCTGGAGATCGCGCGGCGCTTCCCGGCGCAGCACGGCTAGCCGCTGCCGGCGCCGCCGGCGCTGCGCGCGCACTCCTTCCCCGACCCGGTCCCACAGCGAGCGAACCATGGCGGAAATCAATCTGGTCGAAGCAGTCAACCTGGCGCTGGCCCATGCGCTGGACCACGATCCCGATGTGCTGCTGCTGGGCGAGGACATCGGCGTCAACGGCGGCGTGTTCCGCGCCACCGTGGGCCTGCAGGCGCGCTTCGGCGCCGCGCGCGTCATGGATACGCCGCTGGCCGAAGGCGGCATCGTCGGCGCGGCGATCGGCATGGCGGCGATGGGGCTCAAACCCGTGGCCGAGATCCAGTTCACCGGCTTTATCTACCCGGCGGTCGATCACATCATCAACCACGCCGGGCGCATGCGGCACCGCACGCGCGGGCGGCTCGCCTGCCCGCTGGTGGTGCGCTCGCCGTGCGGCGCGGGCATCCACGCGCCCGAGCATCATTCCGAAAGCCCGGAGGCGATGTTCGCGCACATGCCGGGCATCCGCGTGGTGGTGCCGTCATCGCCGGCACGCGCGTACGGGCTGCTGCTGGCGGCAATCGCCGATCCCGATCCGGTCATCTTCCTCGAGCCCACGCGGCTGTACCGGCTGTTCCGCCAGGAGGTGGCCGATGACGGCGCGGCGCTGCCGCTCGACACCTGCTTCACGCTGCGCGAAGGCAGCGACATCACGCTGGTGAGCTGGGGCGCGATGGTCCAGGAGACGCTGGCCGCCGCCGACGCGCTGGCCGCCGAAGGCGTCACCGCGACCGTCATCGACGTGGCCACGCTCAAGCCGCTGGACATGCAGACCATCCTGGAGGCGGTCTCGCGCACCGGCCGCTGCGTGATCGTGCACGAGGCACCGCGCACCGCCGGCTTCGGCGCCGAGATCGCGGCGCAGCTGGCCGATGCGGGGCTGTACTCGCTGGCCGCGCCGGTGCAGCGCGTGACCGGCTTCGATACCGTGGTGCCGCTGGCGCGGCTGGAGTACACCTACCTGCCCGGCGTCGCGCGCATCGTCGATGCCGCGCGCAGGGCGCTGGCGGCGTAGGCCGCCGACCGCAACCGGACCGTTCACGCTAGCCAAGGAGGACCGATGCGAGTCTTCAAGCTGCCCGACCTGGGCGAAGGCCTGCAGGAGGCCGAGATCGTGGCCTGGCACGTCAAGACCGGCGACACGGTGGCGGCCGACCAGCCGCTGCTGTCGGTGGAGACCGCCAAGGCGATCGTCGAAATCCCCTCGCCTTATGCCGGCAGCATCGGCAAGCTGTTTGCGCAGCCGGGCGACATCGTGCACCTGGGCGCGCCGCTGGTGGGCTTCGAGGGCGCCGGCGAGGATGCCGACGCCGGCACCGTGGTGGGCTCGGTCCAGGTCGGCACGCACGTGGCCAGCGAAGCCGCGCCGCCCGGCACGGCCGCGCCCGCGGCGGGCATGGCCGCGCGCGTCAAGGCCACGCCGGCGGTACGAGCGCTGGCGCGCCAACTGGGCGTGGACCTGGCGATGGCGACCGCCTCGGGCCCCGAGGGCATCGTCACCGCCGCCGACGTGGAACGGGTCGCCGCCACGCTGAAGGATCTTGGCGCGCCGGAAGAGCTGCGCGGCGTGCGCCGCGCGATGGCGCAGAACATGGCGCGCGCGCAGGCGGAAGTGGCCGCCGCCACCGTGATGGACGACGCCGACATCCACGCCTGGCACGCCGGCGCCGACGTCACCATCCGGCTGGTGCGCGCGCTGGTGGCTGGCTGCCGCGCCGAGCCCGGGCTCAACGCCTGGTACGAAGGACAGACCGGGCGCCGCCACGTGCTGAAGAAGATCGACGTCGGCATTGCCGCCGACCTGCCCGAGGGCCTGTTCGTGCCGGTGCTGCGCGATGTCGGCAACCGCGACGCCGCCGACCTGCGCCGCGGGCTCGACCGCATGCGCGCCGATATCCGCGCGCGCACCATCGCCCCCGAGGAGATGCGCGGCAACACCATCACGCTGTCCAACTTCGGCATGATCGCCGGGCGCTATGCGGCGCCGATCGTGGTGCCGCCCACCGTGGCGATCCTGGGCGCCGGGCGCGTGCGCGACGAAGTGGTCGCGGCCGGCGGCGTGCCCGCGGTGCACCGGGTCATGCCGCTGAGCCTGACCTTCGACCACCGCGTGGTCACGGGCGGGGAAGCGGCGCGGTTCCTGGCGGCAGTGATTGCGGATCTGGAGATGGCGGAATAGGGAAGACTACTGGTTTTGCCAGCACCAGCTGTGTGCTCCCTCTCCCGCACGCGGGAGAGGGAGCAAGCCACCAGCATGCACACGGCCGCTAAAGCCCCGCGGCAGCGCTGTATATAATGCCCATCCAATCGCCGCCGCCATCTCCGGCCCGGAGCGCCGCACACCCTCATGGAATCCAAGACCGCCCGCCTTACCATCCTGATCGATCCGGTCAAGAAGAAGGCCTTTGAAACGCTGTGCGCCGCGCAGGACCTGACGCCGTCGCAGGTGGTGCGCCAGCTGATCCGCGATTACCTGGCGCAGCATGGCGTGGATTACGCCACCAAGCCCAAACCGGCGGGCAGCACGCGCCAGAAGAAGTAAGTTCAGCGTGGGGCGCTGGCCTCGCCGCGCCCCTCTCCCGCCAGCACGGCGCAGCGCTGCGCCGCCTGCGCCAGCGAATCCGCGTAGTTGCCCTCGCCCAGCGCCGCCAGCACGCCGGCGCGCGCCAGCTTTTCCCGGACCCGCGCGTTGGCCTCGGCCAGCACCACGGCGACGCCGCGCTTCTGCAGCGTGACGATCACCGCCTCCAGCGTCTGCAGCCCGGTCATGTCCATGAAGGGCACGCGGCCCAGGCGGATCAGCAGCACGCGCGGCTCGGTATGGGTCTGCACCAGGGCACGCTCGCACGCTTCGACGGCACCGAAGAAGAACGGACCGTCGATGACATAGACCATCACGCCCGGCGGCATCGGCGCCACCGCGCCGGTGCCTGCATCGCCCAGTTCGCGCGCGACGGCCTCGGCGGCCTGGGGTGCCACTTCCACCGATGCCGACATGCGCCGCAGGAACTGCAGCATGGCCAGGATCACGCCGATATTGACCGCCACCACCAGGTCGGTCAGCACCGTCAGCGTAAAGGTGATCAGCAGGATCGCGACATCGGCGCGCGGCGCGCGCCGCACCATGCGGGCGAACTGGCGCATCTCGCTCATGTTGTAGGCCACCACGAACAGGATCGCGGCCAGCGCGGCCAGCGGCACGCTGGCCGCGAGCGGCGCCAGGAACAGCAGCACCAGCACCAGCGTGAGCGCATGCACCACGCCGGCCAGCGGGCTGTTGCCGCCGTTGCGGATATTGGTGGCGGTGCGCGCGATCGCGCCGGTGGCGGCAAACCCGCCGAACAACGGTGCCAGCACATTGGCGATGCCCTGTCCCACCAGTTCCTGGTTGGAGTCGTGCCGGGTGCCCGCCATGCCGTCGGCCACCACGGCCGACAGCAGGGACTCGATCGCGCCCAGCATGGCAATGGTGAAGGCAGGCCCCGCCAGCTCCAGCACGCGCGCCAGCGTGACCTCCGGCAGCGCCGGCACCGGCAGGCCGCGCGGCAGGCCGCCGAAGGCCGTGCCAATGGTGGCCACGCCGTCGAAGCCGAACAGCGCCTGCGCCGCGGTGGCCGCCACCAGCGCCACCAGCGGCCCCGGCACGCGCCGCAGCCAGCGCACGCGCGGCGCGCCCACCACCAGCGCCAGGCTGCCCAGCGCCAGCGCGGTGGTGGCGGGGTGCCATTGCGGCAGCGCCTGCAGCAGATGCCAGAGCTTTTCATGGAAATGCGCGCTGGCCACCGGTGGCAGCCCGAAGAAATCGCGCCACTGGCCAACGAAGATGATCACGCCGATGCCCGCGGTAAAGCCGACAATCACCGGCGCCGGAATGTAGCGGATCACGCTGCCCAGCCGCGTCAGCCCCATCGCCAGCAGGATCAGGCCCGCCATCAGCGTGGCGATCTGCAGGCCGTCGATGCCGTGGCGCGCCGTCACCGCGGACAGCACCACGATAAAGGCGCCGGTGGGCCCGGCGATCTGCAGCCGGCTGCCGCCCAGCAGCGACACCGCCAGCCCGGCGACGATGGCCGTGTACAGGCCCTGCTCCGGCTTGGCGCCCGAGGCGATCGCGAACGCCATCGCCAGCGGCAGCGCCACCACCCCGACGATCACGCCCGACACCACGTTCGGCAGCCAGTTGCCGCGTTGGAACAATCCGGCCAGCCAGGCTTCGCGTAGCGCAATCATGCTTCAGTCCCTTCCATCGGTGCGGGGGCAAAGGTGAATCGAATGATAACAGCATGTTAATGCTTGCCCCGGCTCCGGCCGGATTGGCGGCCGCGCTCCGGGGCGCCGGGCGTCCTGTTCCTTATGCCGCGCAATTCCTATACTGGATTGGCTCGCCCGCCAGTGCGCGGACGCGCCAGGCTGGCGCGGTATCTTTTTGCAAGCGGAGGCTCATCATGTACAGGCACCTCCTAGTACCGACCGACGGCTCCGCGCGCGCCGATGCCATGGTGGGCCGCGCGATGGCATTCGCCAGCCGCATCGGCGCCCGCGTGACCGGGTTGCATGTGCTGCCCGAGTACCACGTGCTGACCTACCGGCTCACCAGCCTGCAAGACACCAAGAGCAACTTCGCCGCCGAAGCCGCGCGCCACGCCGACACCTTCCTGGCCGCGCTCAGCCACAGCGCGGCACAGGCCGGCGTGCCCTGCGACACCATCACCGCCACCGACGACCATCCCTGGCAGGCCATCATCGCGTGCGCGCAGCAGCGCGAGTGCGACCTGATTGTGATGTCGTCGCATGGCAAGCGCGGGCTGCAGGCGCTGCTGATCGGCAGCGAGACGCACAAGGTGCTGACCCACAGCACGATCCCGGTGCTGGTGTTCCGCTGACGGGAGACAGCGCCAAGGGGGGGTAGCGGGATAGCGGGGATAGCGGGCAACAGTGCGCGGCAACGCGCGATTCCAAACCATGCCAACTGCAAGGAGCGCAACCATGGCGATTCGACTGGGCGAGCAAGCCCCTGATTTCACCGCCGACACCACGGAAGGCCAGATCAGCTTCCATCAGTGGATCGGCGACGGCTGGGCCATCCTGTTCTCGCATCCCAAGGACTTCACGCCGGTGTGCACCACCGAGCTGGGCTACATGGCCCGGCTCAAGCCCGAGTTCGACAAGCGCAATACCAAGATCATCGGACTGAGCATCGATCCGGTGGGGGATCACCAGCGCTGGGTCAAGGACATCGAGGAAACGCAGGGCTGTACCGTCAACTACCCGATGATCGGCGATGCCGACCTGAAGGTGGCCAAGCTCTACGACATGATCCACCCGGAGGCCAGCGGCAGCGGTCCGCGCACCGCGGTGGACAACGCCACCATCCGTTCGGTGTTCATCATCGGCCCCGACAAGAAGGTGAAGGCGATGCTGGTGTACCCGATGAGCGCGGGACGCAATTTCGACGAGGTGCTGCGGCTGCTTGACTCGCTGCAGCTCAACGCCAAGCACACCGTGGCCACGCCGGTCAACTGGAAGCCGGGCGAGGACGTCATCATCCCGACCTCGGTCTCGGACGAGGAAGCCAGCAAGAAATACCCGCAGGGCTTCAAGACGCTGAAGCCCTACCTGCGCACGGTGGCCCAGCCCAAGTAGCGCAACGACGCAGGGAGGCGAGAACAGGGAGAGCGAGGAGCGGCGGCACCAGGGAGCGCGGCGGCGCGGAGCCCGCGCCGGGCCGCGGCTGGGGCTTCCCGGCCGGCATCGCGCGATGCCGGCCGGGAGGGCACCGGCGGCTCCGACTTGTCCACAGAAAATATCCACAGGAACAGTGGATATCCCCCCTCTTGACAACCGCGAAGGGCGCGCCCGTGCTGGAACGCGCTGGAGTGCCCGTTTTATAGGCAACCAACCGGCGTACGGGAATGGTTGCGGGCGCTTGCATTTTGTGCCTGCCGCTCATACCCGCGGCAGCGTGCCTATCGGGTCAGCACCGCGCGGATGGTGTCGGCCAGCTCCTTGGCCACGAACTTGGCCACATAGGCATCGGCCCCCACCTTGCGCACATGTTCTTCGCTGGCCTCGCCCGACAGTGATGAATGAATCACCACGGGCAGCGATTTCAGCCGGCTGTCGGCCTTGATCTTGCGGGTCAGCGTAAAGCCGTCCATCTCGGGCATTTCCAGGTCGGTCAGCACCAGCGCCACGTCGTCCTGGACCGGGCGGCCCTGGCTGGCGGCTTCGGTCGCGATGCGGTCCAGCAGTTCCCAGGCTTCCTTGCCGGACTTGGTCATCACCACCGGCGCGCCCAGGGCCTTAAGGCCCTGCTCGATCAGCCCGCGCGCCAGCGCGGAGTCGTCGGCGGCGATCACCCTGGCGCCCGGCCGCAGCTGCAGCTGCGGCCCGACCTCGCCCGGATCCACGTCTGGCTGGCGCGTCGGCAGCACGTCGCGCAGGATCTGCTCGACGTCGAGCACCTGCACCAGGCGTGCCGCGTCCGCACTGCCCGCGGCTCCATCCGCGCCCCCTTCCAGCTTGGCGATGCTGGTCACATGGCCGGTGCGCACGCTGCCTTCGGCCGAATGCACCTGGTTCCATTCCAGCCGCACGATTTCCTCGACGGCCTCGACCGCGAAGCCCTGGGTCGAGCGGGCGTATTCCGTCACCAGCAGGATGCCCAGGCCGCCGCGCGGCTTGCAACCCACCAGCCGCGGCAGGTCGATCACCGGAATCACCTGGCCGCGGATATCGGCCATGCCCAGGATCGACGGGCCGGCACCGACCACGGTCGTCACCGGCGGCATCACCAGGATCTCGCGCACCTTGAAGACATTGATGCCGAACAGCTCCGACTGGCCGGAATGCTCCGCCTCGCCGAGCCGGAACAGCAGCAGCTCGAACTGGTTGTTGTTGGTGAGGTTAGTCCGTTCGTCGATGTCCCTCATGGAACTGCTCATGCGTTGCTCCCGTGCCGTGCGTGTGTGTGTTGCCGCCATCGTTGTCATCTGCCCGCGGCCGCGGCGGATGGCGCACGGCAGGGTTCATGACTGGATATCGGCGAGCGGTATCGGGAGTTGAGTGGCGCAGCCAGCGCAAGTTCGGATTTCATCCTTGCATATCCGGATTGCTTCGTTCCTCCGGCACGGCGTCGTCCATATAGTGATTCCCAACTTGTCATAACACGCTATGTCGATCCGATGACCTCCCGGACCAACGCGGTACCCACCCTCGGCGCCACGGCATTGCCGGCCACCATGCCGATCCCGCTGCCGCTCTACACGCAGATCAAGGATGCCTTGCGCGCCCGCATCCTCGACGGCACCTATCCGCCGCACCACCAGATGCCGTCGGAGAGCGAGCTGGGCGAGAGCTTCCGCGCCAGCCGCATCACCGTGCGCCAGGCGCTGGGCGACCTGCAGAAAGAGGGCCTGATCTTCAGGATCCATGGCAAGGGCACCTTCGTCTCCAGGCCCCGCGCCTTCCAGAACGTGACCTCGCTGCAAGGCTTTGCCGAGGCGATGTCGAGCATGGGCTATGAGATCCTGAACCAGGTGCGCAGCTGCAAAAGCGTGCCCGCCAGCCGTCACGTTGCCGCGCAACTGGGTCTGCGCGAAGGCGACCCGGTGGTGGAGATCCGGCGCGTGCGCCTGCTCAACCGCGAACCGGTGTCGCTGGAGCTGACCTGGGTGCCGGAGGCCGTCGGCCGCCGCCTGCTCAATGCCGACCTCGCCACGCGCGACATCTTCCTGATCCTGGAAAACGACTGCGGCGTAAAGCTCGGCCATGCCGACCTGAGCGTCGACGCGATCCTCGCCGACGACGACCTGACCCGGGCGCTGCGCATCCAGGACGGTGCGCCGGTGCTGCGCATCGAACGCCTGACCCACGACGCGCAAGGCACGCCGATCGACTACGAGTTCCTCTACTTCCGCGGCGACGCGTTCCAGTACCGGCTGCGTGCAGACCGGCACAAGGCGGCGCCCGCCACCAACGTCAACCACACCGCAGGCCGCGCGCGGCCCCGCAAACCAGCCAGCAAGGGGAAGCCCTCCGCATGAACACCCTGACTCACGAATACGACATCGTTGTCGTCGGCGGCGGCACCGCCGGCCCGATGGCCGCGATCAAGGCCAAGGAACGCAATCCCGCGCTGCGCGTGCTGCTGCTCGACAAGGCGCACGTCAAGCGCAGCGGCGCCATCTCGATGGGCATGGACGGGCTCAACAACGCCGTGATCCCCGGCCACGCCACCCCCGAGCAGTACACGCGCGAGATCACCGTGGCCAACGACGGCATCGTCGACCAGTCCACCGTCTATGCCTACGCGCGCCACAGCTTCGCCACCATCGAGCAACTGGACCGCTGGGGCGTGCGGTTCGAGAAGGACGAGACCGGCGACTACGCAGTGAAAAAGGTCCATCACATGGGCTCTTACGTGCTGCCGATGCCGGAAGGACATAACGTCAAGAAGGTGTTGTACCGCCAGCTCAAGCGCGCGCGGGTGGAGATCACCAACCGCATCGTCGCCACGCGCGTGCTGACCGACGCCAGCGGCGCCGCCAGCGGCGTGATGGGCTTTGACTGCCGCACCGCGGACTTCCACGTGATCCGCGCCCGCGCCGTGATCCTGTGCTGCGGCGCCGCCGGCCGCCTGGGCCTGCCCGCGTCCGGCTACCTGATGGGCACCTACGAGAACCCCACCAATGCCGGCGACGGCTACGCCATGGCCTATCACGCCGGCGCGGCGCTGGCCAACCTGGAGTGCTTCCAGATCAATCCGCTGATCAAGGACTACAACGGGCCGGCCTGCGCCTACGTAACCGGCCCGCTGGGCGGCTATACCGCCAACGGCAAGGGCGAGCGCTTTATCGAATGCGACTACTGGAGCGGCCAGATGATGTGGGAGTTCTACCAGGAGTTGCAAGGCGGCAACGGCCCGGTGTTCCTGAAGCTGGACCACCTGGCCGAAGAAACCATCCAGACCATCGAGACCATCCTGCACACCAACGAACGCCCCAGCCGCGGACAGTTCCACGCCGGGCGCGGCACCGACTACCGCAAGCAGATGGTCGAGATGCATATCTCCGAGATCGGCTTCTGCAGCGGCCACAGTGCTTCCGGCGTGCATGTGAACGAGCGCGCCGAGACCACCGTGCCGGGCCTCTATGCCGCCGGCGACATGGCCGCGGTGCCTCACAACTACATGCTGGGCGCCTTCACCTATGGCTGGTTTGCCGGGCAGAACGCCGCCGATTACGTTGCGGGCCGCGCCCTGCCGGAAGCCGATGCGGCCCAGGTCGGGGCGGAGCGCGCGCGCGTGTTCGCACCGCTGGCCCGCGCGAGCGGCCTGCCGCCCGCGCAGGTGGAATACAAGCTGCGCCGCATGGTCAACGACTACCTGCAGCCGCCCAAGGTCACGCGCAAGATGGAAATCGGCCTGCAGCGCTTCGATGCCATCGCCGAGGACATCGGCCAGATCCGCGCCGCCAATCCGCACGAGCTGATGCGCGCGGTCGAGGTGATGGCGATCCGCGACTGCGCGGAGATGGCGGCACGTGCCTCGCTGTTCCGCACCGAGAGCCGCTGGGGCCTCTACCACCATCGCGTCGACTATCCGCAGCGCAATGACGCCGAATGGTTCTGCCATACGCACCTCGGCAAGGATCACGCCGGGCGCATGGTCAGCCACAAGCGCGAGGTCGAACCGTACATCGTGCCGGTGGAAGGCGACGACGCCACCGCCTACCAGCGGCTGCGCGTCGGCCGCGGCCACGCTCCCGCCCCGGCCGCCACGGCCGCAATGTCCGGACCGGCCACCCTGGCTGCCGCCTGAAGGAACCCACGCCATGGCCTACACCCCGCATGAAATCACCCAGCGCAGCAGCGCACCCGTCACCATCGACGAAGACAAATGCATTGCCGACAAGGGCTGCACGGTCTGCGTCGATGTCTGCCCGATGGACCTGCTGGCTATCGACCTGGCCAAGGGCAAGGCCTATATGCAGTTCGACGAGTGCTGGTACTGCATGCCTTGCGAGAAGGATTGCCCGACGGGCGCGGTCCGGGTCGAGATCCCGTACCTGCTGCGTTGATGGCCCCGCTTCATGACCACAGCACCACAGAGATAGCCCCATGAAAGCCTCCACCAGCCTCCACCTGTTCCTGGCGCTGGCCGCCGCCAGCCTGGGCGGCGCAGCCAGCGCCGAAACCATCCGTGTCGCCATCGGCACGCAGGACACCACCATCAACTGCGCCACCGGCGGCCTGCTGATTCGCGAACTGAAGCTGCTCGACAAATACCTGCCACGCACCGGCAAGTACAAGGACGTCACCTACGACGTGCAATGGAAGAACTTCACCTCCGGCCCGCCGCTGACCAACGAGATGGTGGCGGACAAGCTCGATCTCGGCGCCATGGCGGATTTCCCCGGCTCGCTCAATGCCGCGGCCTTCCAGAAGGCCGGCAAGAAGAGCCTGTTTATCGCGCCCCTGTCGGGCAATGCGATCGGCACCGGCAACGGCATCGTGGTCCCCACCGATTCCCCGGTCCAGTCGCTGGCGGAGCTCAAGGGCAAGACCATCTCGGTACCGTTCGGCTCGACCGCGCACGGCATGCTGCTGCGCGCGATCAAGCGCCAGGGCTGGGACCCGGACAAGGACGTGACGCTGGTGTCGCAGTCGCCCGAGGTCGGCGGCTCGGCGCTGCAGGCGCACAAGGTCGACGGCCATGCCAACTTCGTGCCGTTCCCCGAGTTGTTCGCCTTCCGCGGCTTTGCCCGCAAGATCTATGACGGCTCCCAGGCCGAGGCGCCCACCTTCCACGGCGCGCTGGTGAGCGCGGACTATGCGCAGAAGTATCCGGAGATCGTGGTGGCGTACCTGCGCGCCGCCATCGAGGCCGACCGGCTGATGGCGGCCGAGCCCGAGAAATACAGCGAACTGATTGCCAGGGTGACCGGCATCGACGCCGAGGTGGACTACCTGTTCCACGGCCCGCTCGGCCTGCAGAACCGCGACTACACCTGGAAGCCGGAATACCGCCAGGCGCTGCAGACCTCGATCGAGACGCTGAAGCTGCTCAAGCGTACCGATGCCGACCTGAGCGCCGACACCGTGATCGACGACCGCTACATCCGCGAAGCCTTCAGGCTCGAGGGCCTGGACTATGAGGCGCGCCTGAAGGCCTACGACAAGCAGCCCCTCGCCGCCAGGGACGCGGGCAGCGGCAAGCCCATCGCGGAACCGAAGCTGGCCGCGCAACTTTGGCTGCGCGGCGAGCCCAGGGTGCGCGCCTATGCCTCGCCGGCGGCAGCGTTCGCCGCGCTCAGGCAGGCTGCAAAGGAGGGCAGGCAGGCGCGCGTGCTGTATGTGCATGACCGCAATACCGGCCTGAAGCTGCTGGCGAACAAGGCGTGGTACGTGCAGGACGGCAAGGGACAGGTCAGCGCCTTCCTGCTCAAGGGCTCCGCCGATGGCTGGGCCAAGGCCAATGGTGGCAATGTGCGCGACTTCGCCGCGGTCAGCGGCGCAGCCGTTGCCGTCGCCAGCAACTGACGCGGAGCGCAGCGATGACCGCAATCACGCTTGAAGCCGGGGCGCCCCCGGTGGCGCCGGCCGCACCGGGCGCGGCACGCGAGCGGCTGGCGCGCTGGCTGGTGCGCCTGGCCGCGCTGGCGGCCTGCATCGTGCTGTGGCAACTGGCTTCGTCGCACCGGGCCCATCTTGGCATTGTCACGTTCGCCAACGTGCCGGCGCCCAGCGACGTGGTGCCCGCGGCCTGGCAGTTGCTGCAGTCGCCCAAGCTGGTGCTGCACCTGGGTAACAGCCTTTACCGCGTGTTTGCCGGCTTCGGCGCGGCGGCCGTGGCGGGCATCGTGCTCGGCATGGCGATCGGCCGCTCGCGCTGGCTGGAAGACCTGCTGCTGCCGCCACTGGAGGTGCTGCGCCCGATCCCGGGCGTGGCGTGGATTCCGCTGGCAATCCTGATGTTCCCCTCGTCGGAGCTGAGCATGATCTTCATCACCTTTATCGGGGCGCTCTTTCCGATCCTGCTCAACACCATCCACGGCGTGGAGCGTACCGATCCCCGCCTGATCGCCACGGCGCGCAGCCTGGGCGCGCGCCGCTGGACGCTCTTCCCCGAAGTGCTGCTGCCGGCGGCGCTGCCCAGCATCGTCACGGGCCTTGCGATCGGCATGGGCACGTCCTGGTTCTGCCTGGTCACCGCCGAGATGATCGCGGGCCAGTACGGCATTGGCTACTACACGTGGGAGGCCTACAACCTGCAGAACTATGCCGACATCGTCGTCGGCATGCTGCTGATCGGCGCCTTCGGCATGGGCAGCAGCGCACTGATCAAGCGAACCGGCGCGTGGCTGATGCCATGGACCCGCCTGCAGCAGGTGCGTGCATGACGAGCCAACCGATCCGCGCGGGCCGCTTGCAGGTGCGCGGCCTGGACGTGGCGCTGGGCCACGGCGAGTCCGGCTTTACCGCCGTGCACCAGCTTTCCATCGACATTCCCGCCGGGCAGTTCGTCTGCATCCTGGGGCCGTCGGGCTGCGGCAAATCCACGCTGCTGGGCGCTATCGCCGGCCACCTGCCGGCGGCGGCGGGCGAGATCCTGCTCGACGGGGCGCCCGTGCGCGACCCCGCCCCGGAGCGCGGGCTGGTGTTCCAGCAGCACTCGCTGTTCCCGTGGAAGCGCGTGCTCGACAACGTCGGCTTCGGCCTGAAGATGCAGGGCGTTGCCGCCGCCGCGCGCAAGCGCGAGGCGCAGGCCCTGCTGGACCTGGTCGGGCTGGGCAGTTTCGCGCGGCGATATCCGGCCGAGCTCTCGGGCGGCATGCAGCAGCGCGTGGAGATCGCGCGCGTGCTGATCAACCGGCCGCGCGTGCTGCTGATGGACGAGCCCTTCGGCGCGCTCGACGCGCAGACCCGCGCCCACATGCAGGCGCTGCTGCTCGACATCTGGACGCAGGTGCGCACCACCGTGGTCTTTGTCACCCATGACATCGACGAGGCGTTGTTTCTCGCAGACCGGGTGCTGGTGATGTCGCAGCGGCCCGGACGCATCCTGGAAGACATCGCCATCCCCTTCGAGCGGCCCCGCCGCGCCGAGCTGATGACCGATGACGATTTCATCCGGCTCAAGCGCCGCTGCCGCGACCTGCTCCATGACCACACCCAGGCCGGCGCGCTCGCGACTGCCGCCTGACTGCCATATCGACCCGACTGCCATCCATGCCGCACGATTGCGCTTTGCCTGACCCCTCCCTGCCTGACCTCGATCCCGCCATCCGCGCGCTGGCGCTGCGCCTGGCCGACCCCGACCCCGCCGTGCGCCGCGTGGCCGTGCTGCAACTAGCCGACCTGGAGGACGAGGACGGCGTGCCGCTGCTGCTGCAGCGGCTGCAATCCGACCCCGCCGAGACCGTGCGCGCCGAAGCCGCGCGCACGCTGGCCAGCTGGGAACAGGCAGAGGTCGTGCCGGCCCTGGCCGCCGCCCTGGCCGATCCCGGCCGCGAAGTGGCGGACGCCGCGGCGCAAGGGCTGTCAGAACTGAAAGACCCCGCTTCCGGCGCCGCCCTGCTGCCGTGGGTCACGCACCAAGACCCCTTTGTCCGCGCGGCCGCGTGGCGCGGCCTGCGCGAGTTGCGCCATGCGCCAGGCTTCGATGCGGCCATGGCCGCGCTGTCCGATGCGGCCGCGCCGGTGCGGCGCGAAGCCGTGGCCGTGCTGGGCTGGCTCAAGCGCAACGAAGCCCTGCCGGCGCTGGCCCGGGCCGCCACCGGCGACACCGACACCGACGTGCGGCGCGCCGCCGCCGGGGCCCTTGGCCTGGCAGCCGACCCGTCGGCACGCGACGCCTTGCTTGCGGCCCTGCGCGACAGGGCCTGGCAGGTGCGGGAAGAAGCTGCGCGGACCATGGGAAAACTGAAATTCCCCGACGCCGTGCGCCCGTTGATCGAGGCGCTGGAAGACCCCTACTGGCAAGTCCGCCTGCAGGCCGCCAGGGCCCTCGGCAAGCTGCGCGATCGCGCCGCGACGGCGCCGCTGACAGTGCAACTGACCCACGCCATCAGCAACCTGCGCAAGGAGGCCGCGCTGTCGCTGGGCAACCTGCAGGATACGGCGGCGCTTCCGGCCCTGACCGTTGCGGCGGACGATGCCGATCCGGAGGTACGCAAGGCCGCGCGCATCGCGCTGGCGCAGATCGGCTCGCCGCCGGGACCGGCATGAGCGGCGGCATGGTCATCCCCACGCGCCTGGAGCTGTCGCGCAGCGAAGGCGCGCTGCGCATCTGCTGGCCGGACGGACAGCGCCAGTCGCTGGACCCGGCCCGGTTGCGCGCGGCATGCCGTTGCGCCGCCTGCCGCGGCAAGCCGGTTCAGGGCGGAATGCGCGACCTGCAAATCGTCGCCCTCGGGGACATGGGCTACGGCGTGCAGATCGTGTTCAGCGACGGGCACGACCGCGGCATCTACCCATGGCAGTACCTGCAGGCGCTATAGCCGGGTTTCACCCGCCTGCCAGCGCCTGCAGGATATGCACCTCGTCGGTCTCCTGCAACGGCGCATCCAGCCGCATCAGCTGTGCGCGATTGACGAAGACGCGGATATACGGCCGCAGCTTGCCCTGCTCGTCGACGATGCGAAAACGCATGCCGGGAAACTGGCGGTCGAGGTCGTCGAGCAACTCGGCAATGCTGGCGCCGTGGCCCTCGACATATTCGCGCTGTCCGGTATAGGAAAACAGCGGCGTCGCGATACGGACCTGCATGTTGAATCCTCCGGCGCGGTGGCCGGCGCTCAGGCCGGACGCGCCACGCTGACCGCGTAGATCTGCGGCAGGTTGCGGGCGATGCATTGCCAGGCCTCGCCTTCGTCCGCGCTGGCCCATAGCTCGCCGCCGGTGGTGCCGAAGTACACGCCCACCGGAGCATGGCCGTCGGTGGCCATGGCCTGCCGCTTGACCGTGAACCAGCCCTGTTCGGCGGGCAGGCCGCGGTCCTGGCGCTGCCAGGTCTCGCCGCCATCGCGCGTGACATAGGCGGCGGGCCGGCCGCCCGGGCTCACGCGCGGCCACACGTCGCTGCCATCCATCGGGAACACCCACACCGTGCGCGAGTCGCGGCGGTGCGCCACGATCGGGAAGCCGATGTCGCCGACCTCCGCCGGCATCGCCTCGCCGATCCGCTTCCACACGCCTTCGCGGCGGTCCATCCGGTAGATGCCGCAATGGTTCTGCTGGTACAGGATGTCCGGATTGGCGGGATGCTGCAGCACGCAGTGCGGGTCCTGGCCGTACTCCGGGTTGGGGTCCGGCAGGAAATTGGCGATGCTGCCGCGGTTCAGCGGCTTCCAGTCGGCGCCGGCGTCGGTGCTCTCGAACACGCCGCCGCTGGACATGCCGATATACAGGTGGCGCGCATCACGCGGATCGACCAGCACGGAATGCAGCTTGGGACCGTCGGGGGTGCCGTCCTGCTCGCCGCCGGTCCAGGCGCGCCACATCGGATGATCGTTGAAGCCGCGCACCGGCTCCCAGGTCGCGCCATGGTCGGCACTGCGGAACAGCCCCTGTGGCGAGGTGCCGGCGTACCAGGTGCCGGGCTCGCTGGCATGGCCGGGGGTGAGCCAGAACACGTGGTCGACCACGCGGCCGCTCTCGCCCTCGGGCACCTTGTCGAACGCGGGCGGGCGGGCCGCCTCGGTCCAGTTGCGGCCGCCGTCGGCGGAGCGGAACACGGTCGGGCCGAGGTGGCCGGTGCGGGCCGCCATCAGCAGGCGCGACGGGTCGCGCGGGTCCTGCACGATGTGGTGGATGGTATGGCCAAGGAAGGTCGGGCCGTCGATCTGCCAGCCGCGGCGCGCGGCGTCGCTGGTCAGGAACCAGGCGCCCTTGGTGGTGGCCACCAGCAGCCGGACCGGGCCGGTGTCCGTTTCGGGGGTGGGGGAAGTCGTCATCTTGGCTCCTGCAAGAAGGCCGGGTGAACGATGTTTCCGAGTCTAGTACATGTAGACAGTGTTCACAATGAACGATGGCGACAGCCCATCCCCGCGCGCTGTCAGCCGCCCGCGGGCGTTCGAAGTAGAACGGAGTTCACGGTGGAAGCCGGCGACTTGTCTGGACATTCCCGATGAAGTGTGGCATAAGCAATGTTCCTTCGCACCCTCGCGCCCCCACCCTCCATGCCTTGCTTCGCCCGTTTCGCCACCCTGAACCGCCCGGCCCAGCCGGCGGCAGGCGTGCGCGCGCGCGCCGCGCAGCAAGGCCTTGCCCCTGACCTGGCCAGGCACTTCCCCGCCTGCAACCCGGTCCGCCGCGCCGTGCTTTTCCTGGCCGTGCGGGCAGTTCGGGGCGCCACCCTCCAGCCCTGAGCTTTCCCGCACGGCCCATGTCGCGGATGCCATCCGGCACCCGCTCGATCATGCAGCCAGGAGAAAGCCAGACATGTCACCGCTCTACCGCCATACCTTCTGCGCCATGGTGGCGCTCGCCGCGCTCTACCTGCTCCTCAATTCCTGAGCGGGCGAGACTGCCATGGCGAATTTCCATGCCCTGCGCCTGCCGGCGCCGGCGCTGCCGCGCGCGCTCGAACTGCGCATCGACGTTGAACTGGCCCCCGCCGAGATCGAGCGCGAACTCGATGCCCTGCATGGCCGCATCGGCCGGCCGGGCGATCGCCTCCATGCGATGCCCGCCCTGCCGGCGGGCGCGCCCGGCCTGCGCCTGCGCTACCGCGAGGCGGACGGCGAGTACTACGTGTATGTGGAAGACGTGATGCAGCGCCGGTTGGCCGGTTATACCGTCTTCAACCGGCTGATCGAAGTCGGCCGCCGGGCCGATCCGTGGGTGCGGGCGCCGCATAGCAAGTTTGCGCCCGCTTTCCAGCGCCGCGGGCTGGCGCGGGCGCTCTATCGATGGGCGCTGGACGGCGGGCTATGCCTGCTGAGCGGCGCGCGGCAGTCTGCGGGCGCCCACGCGCTATGGCAGGCACTGGCCTCCGATTACGCCATGGGCTATGTGGATTTGCGCAGCAAGACGCTGACGTGGCTCGGCGATGACGTCGATGCCGCCACGCGCGACGGCCTGCATACGCGCATGCTGCTGCTCGGGCGCGGCTGGACGCTGGAGGCGTTCATGGCCCGCACCGGCATGTACTGACGCGGCGCGCGGGACTTTACAGCCAGCGGATCGGCGCGGCCTCGCGGGCATTGGCGGCGTACAGCGCCCAGCCCTGCGCAAAGTAGGCGCGCACGCGCGCGGCCAGCGACTGGCCGCCGCCCATGCGGGCGTAATAGGCGACATCGCGCGCCGGCTCCGCGGCGCCAGGCTGCGCGGACTTCGGCTGGGCGGGCTGGCGATAGAGGGTGTCGGCGAGTGCTTGCATGGCGATTCTTCCTTTCCGGTTGGGAAACAGGTTTAGTGTCTCGTGAAGCACTTCTGGCCGGAATTCGGCCCGGATCTCGAGACAATTCAGGGTTATCCCTAGTATAGAGAAGTCGACCGCCGGGCATCCGGGTCATTCCCTATAGGCCGTATATGCGGCGCCTGATAACGGCAGCCGCCGAAAACGCCACCTGAAGCGCCCTTACCGCCAAGAGATACTCACGCATCACATTCGATATTCTCCGTCGCACATGCCGCGCATTGAGCGCCGGTGATGATGGCCGGCGCCGCCTCACCTAGCCTTCAGCCTTGCCCGGATCACGCCCACAGAAGGCACCGACAAGCGGCACACCGATAACAGCGGGGTTGGCCAGGATTTCCGCCTCCAGCCCAGACCAGAACCACGTGAGACCGTCTGACGACGTTCCGCACGACGGACGTTGCAGCGCCCGCAAGGAGACAGCCCATCATGATCGAACAACCCTATCCGTCGTCCGCGGCGGAGGCCGATCCCGCACGCCCCCACGCCCCCAATGTGCCGGAAGTCAAAGGCCGGCTCGATGCCTTCTTCGAGATCACCGCGCGCGGCAGCACGCAGCGCCAGGAAGTGGTGGCCGGCGTCACCACCTTCATGGCGATGGTCTACGCCGTCTTCGTCGTGCCGGGCATGCTGGGCAAGGCCGGCTTCGATACCAGCGCGGTCTTTGTCGCGGTGTGCCTGACCACGGCCTTCGGCTCGCTGCTGATGGGCCTGTGGGCCAAGCTGCCGATCGCCATCGGCTGCGCCATCTCGCTGACCGCGTTCATGGCCTTTGGCCTGGTGCTGGGCCAGGGCCTGTCGCCGGCGGTGGCGCTCGGCGCGGTGTTCCTGATGGGCCTGATCTTCACCGCGATCTCGGTCACCGGCGTGCGCTCCTGGATCCTGCGCAACCTGCCGGCCGGCGTCGCGCACGGCACCGGCATCGGCATCGGCCTGTTCCTGCTGCTGATCGCCTCGAATGAAGTCGGGCTGGTGGTCAAGAACACGCATGCCGGCCTGCCGGTGGCGCTGGGCAAGATCACCTCGTTCCCGGTGGTGATGTCGGTGCTGGGCCTGGCCGCAATTTTCGGGCTCGAGCGCCGCAAGGTGCCGGGCGGGATCCTGCTGGTCATCATCGCCATCTCGGCGCTGGGCCTGGCCTTCGATCCGGCGGTGAAGTTCACCGGCGTGTTCGCGCTGCCGTCGCTGAGCGCACCGGGCCACGAGTCGCTGATCGGCGCCATGGACGTGCGCGGCGCGCTCACCGCCGCCGTACTGCCGAGCGTGCTGGCACTGGTGATGACCGCGGTGTTCGACGCCACCGGCACCATCCGCGCGGTCGCCGGGCAGGCCGGGCAGCTCAATGCCGCCGGCCATATCCACAACGGCGGGCGCGCGCTGACCGCGGACTCGGTCAGCTCGATCTTCTCGGGCATGTTCGGCGGCGCCCCGGCCGCGGCCTATATCGAGTCGACCGTCGGCGTCGCCGCCGGCGCCAAGACCGGCCTGACCGCGGTGGTGGTGGGCCTGCTGTTCGTGGCGGTGATGTTCTTCTCGCCGCTGGCCGCGCTGGTGCCGTCCTACGCCACCGCGCCCGCGCTGATGTACGTCGGCCTGCTGATGCTGTCGAGCGTCAGCCGCCTGCACATGGATGACCTGGTCGATGCACTGGCCGGCCTGGTCTGCGCCGTGTTCATCGTGCTGACCTGCAATATCGTGACCGGCATCATGCTCGGCTTCTGCACCCTGGTGGTGGGCCGCATCGTGGCCGGCGAATGGCGCAAGCTCAATCTCGGCACCGTGGCCATCGCGGTGGTGCTGGCTGCGTTCTACGCCGGCGGCTGGGCGATCTGACCACGCTGCGCATGAGCGCGTCCCGGACGTTGCCGGGACGCTGGCAACCAGATGTCTCCTCCACCGCGATCCAGGTGGATTTCAAGCCCGGGCTTCCTGCTTTCCCGGGCTGTTTTTTTTGGCGCGGGCCCGGCGCGATGGCGCGTTCACTGCGACGCCTGCATTGCCGCCACATCCATGTACACCAGCTCCCAGACATGGCCGTCGAGGTCCTGGAAGCCGTGGCCATACATAAAGCCCAGATCCATTGGCGGCTTGTAGGTATTGCCCCCCGCCAGCACCGCGGCATTGACCATTTCATCGACGCGGGCGCGGGTTTCCATCGACAGGCAAACCAGCACTTCGGTGGCTTTGCGCGCATCGCAGATGTCATTGGGCGAGAAGCTGCGGAACTTGGCTTCAGTGAGCAGCATCACAAAAATGTTCTCGCCGACGATCATGCAGGTCGCGGTATCGTCGGTAAATTGCGGATTGAAGGAAAAGCCCAGCTGGGTAAAGAAGGCAATCGACTTTTGCAGGTCGCGCACGGGTAAATTGACAAAGATCTGCTGACTCATGGGGGGCTCCGGTAGTCGTGGCGTGGCACTGCGCGGGGCGCAGACAAACAGTCTAGGCGCTAAAGCCGGGCGGCGCGCGTATTTCGATTGGCCCGGAATGAGGGCAAGAAAATGGAAACCCGCACTGCAAAACGACCATTGGCTGGGGCAATGTCGCAGCCATGGAAGCGGCAATGGTTCCCGCATTCGGCGAGACAATGATGCCGACCAGCGCCCCGACAATCTGTCCGTGCAATCTGCGTTATTTTTTGTAAAATTTTTTCAGGTGCCCTGACACCTGAATTTCTAGTACCATGCAGCGGCCTAATTGCAGAAAGGGGATATAAATGGCGACATACAAGCAACTCCTGGCTGAGAAGGAAGCGCTGGAAGCCAAGCTGAATGAAGTGCGCGCGAACGAAGTGGCGGGCGTGATCGATAAAATCCGCGAACTGATGACCGAATATGGCCTGACCGCGGAAGACATCCTGCCGCGGCGCAAGCGCGGCCGTCCCGCCGGCAGCAGCGCGCGCAAGACTGCCGCCGCCCTGCCCCCCAAGTACATGGACCCCAAGACCGGCAAGACCTGGTCGGGCCGCGGCCGGGCGCCGGCCTGGCTGGGCAAGCGTCCGGAGCGCTTCCTGATCGAGCAGTAAGCCAGCCCTGCCGTCGGGGCTCAGGGGCCGCGCCGGTTGCCCGCTGCCCCGCCAACCCGTCCGCAGCCGGGGGGCCCGGACGGGTTTCACAACGCCTGGCAGACATAATCCTTTCGCAGCGCCCTGAAACCCTGCTGCGTCGGCTCGGCCGTCAGGCGTGCGCCGCCGTCGGCCAGCGGCTGCAGGCGCAGGATTCGCGCCGAACACTGGCTGGCGGTCTCGTCCCGCTGGTAGCGGATCTCGTACTGCGCGCCGGCCACCGGCACGAACGACACGCCCGCGGCGCAGCGCATCTCGGGCAGCGGCGGCGCAGCCGCCGACGTCACCGCCACATAGATGCGCCGGCCCGCCTCGACCAGTCGCTCACGCGTGCGCGCGGCCGGCTCCGGCGAACGCCCGGCCATGTCCAGGCCGCGCTCCCTTCCCATCGCCGACAACTGCCTGCCCATCCCCGCCAGCACCAGCGGCCGGGCCGGATCCGGGCATCTGGCCGGATCGACGACGGTGAACGAGGTGTTTTCATCGGTGCTGGTCATCAGCCGCACGCTGGCGGACGGCGCACCGGCAGGTACCCGGTATTGCGCCACGCAGCCCGACAGCGTCACGGCGGCGGCAAGCAGCGGCAACACGGCAAGGCGGGGCGGGAAGGCGAACGACCGGTCATGGCGCATGGCAGCGGGCAGGTTGACTCGCGAAAGGGGGATGCCGGGCCTGGTGCAGCGTTGGCGGCACGATGATGCGAAATGGCGCATGGATGCGACCCGATCGCGCCGAGGCCGACCCCCACCGCCGGTGGCCGCCGGCGCCGCAGGAGCCCCGCCATGCAGTCAAACCGGCCCAGCATACCCGCTTCCGACGTCCGCCGGCAGCCGCACAAACCCATGTTGAAAACTTCGACGTGATATCCACAGAATCTGTGGATATCCTGCCGTGACCTGTCCGAAAACCCCGGTCTGTGCGCCACCGCACCGGACTGCCCAAAATTTAAGCAACGGGTTGCAGCGACCCGCCAGGCCAGCAGCGGCGCGGCCCTCCCTGTCGCCTGGCATCCAGGGATGCCTTCCTGAGCGTCCGTTAAGCTGCCTGGCACACACTTCCGGCCGCCCCGCGCCCTTGAAGGGGCCATCGTCACCGCGTAATCTCTTTCGTACCGGGGGCTGCACGGGCGCAATTGCGCCACCTTGCCAGCCAGAAAACGACGATGCCACAACAAGAGCCTATCCAGGCCGGGCCGTTGCCTCGTGACCTGCTGCACGCGCTGCGTGAAGGCGGTTACGACGTATCGGCACTCGCGCCTGCCCCGGAATCCGACTCCGACTCCGACTCCTGCGACCACCAACCCGCCGCGCATGCGGCCGACCCGCAACAGGCCATCCACCTGCTGCTGGCCGTCTATCACGCCACCGGCGACCCCGCCATCGGACTGTGGCTGGGCAGCCGGATGCCGCCCGACCTGCTCGGCCTGGCCGGCCTGCCCGCGATGGCCGGCCCGTCATTGGGCACCGCCCTGCGGCGCATCGCGCGCTACCAGAAGCTGCTGGCCGGCGATCGTGTCGAGCTGCGCCGCCAGGGCGACGAAGCCTGGGTCTGCATCCGCCCGAGCGATCCCGAGGCGCCCGACAGCCGGCCGCGCATCGACATGGAGCTGTGCTCGCTGCTGGCCTTCGGCCGGCGCTTCACGCGCAAGCCGCTGCATCCGCTGCGGGTGTCGCTGCGCATTGGCCAGCCGGCCTGGCACCTGCGCTATACCGAGGCCTTCGACTGCCCGGTGCGCTTTGGCGAGCCCGAAGACGCGATCGTGTTCGGCCGCCGCGACCTGGCGCTGCGGCTGATGGCGCGCGACCGCTCCAGCCCGGCGGCGCCCGCCGCCAGCCGCGACCTGCGGCCCGCCGCGGCATCGCTGGGCGATGTGCGCAGCGCCCTGCAGCAGCTGGCCGGCGATCGCGCCCTGAGCCTGGCCGCGGTGGCGCGCCACCTCGACATCAGCGAGCGCACCTTGCAGCGCCGGCTGATGGCCGCCGGCACCAGCTTCCGCACGCTGTGCGAAGACGCGCGGCGCGACCTGGCCGGCCACTACCTGAGCGAAGGCGCGATGTCGCTCGGCGAGATCGCGTTCCGGCTCGGCTTCGACGATGCCAACTCGTTCTTCCGCGCGTTCCGCCGCTGGACCGGCATGACGCCGGGCGACTACCGGCGCCACGCCACGGCCGCGCCGCAGCCGGCGGCGTAGCGCGGGCCCCGCTCACCCGCCGTGGAGCCGTTCCCACGGCGGGTGTTCGCCAAAGCGTTCAGCCAGGAAATCGACGAAGGCGCGCACGCGCGGCGGCACCAGGCGCCGCTGCGGCATCACCGCGTAGATGCCGGTGTCGGCCACCGGGTAATCGGGCAGCACCTGCACCAGCCGGCCGGCCTGCAGGTCGGCGCACACATGCCAGGCCGAATGCAGCGCGATGCCGAAGCCCGCCAGCGCCGCGTCGGACAGCAGCTCGCCGGTATTGGCCTCGATCCGGCCGCGCACGCGCACGGCAATCTCGCCGCCGGCGCCATCGCCCAGCCGCCACACATCCTGCCGTCCCTGGCTGCCCACCAGCAGCAGGCAATCGTGCCGCGCCAGGTCCTGCGGCGTGCGCGGCGTGCCGCGCCGGCGCAGGTAGTCGGGCGACGCGCACAGCAGCCGCCGGTTGTTGGCCAAGCGGCGCGCGACCAGCGCCGAGTCGTCGAGCGCACCGATCCGGATCGCCAGGTCGAAGCCGGCGCTGACCAGGTCCAGCACGTGGTCGCTCAGGTTGACGCTGAGCGATACCCCGGGATGGCGCCCCAGGAATTCCGGCAGCAGCGGCGAGACGTAAAGCCGCCCGAACGACGACGACGTCGTGACCCGCAAGGTGCCGGTGATGCCGGTGCCGGCCTGCCGCAACGACGCCCCCAGCGCCTCCAGGTCGTCCACCAGCGCGCGCCCCTGCTCGGCCAGCACCGCGCCCTCCGGGGTGGCGTGCAGCCGCCGCGTGGTGCGATGCAGCAGGCGCACCCCAAGCTCGCGCTCCAGCCGTTGCAGGCGCTGGCTGGCCACCGCCACCGACAGGTCCAGGCTGCGCGCCGCGGCACTGATCGAGCCCAGGTCGAGCACGCGCAGAAACAGGCCGATATCGCCGATCCGGTCCATGATTTTCAATGATTTATTGAAACTGATTATGGATCATGCCGGTTTTTGCTGAAGCCGCAAAGGGCCAGACTGCGGGCTTCGTCCTCCCTTGCGCCCCTCTCCGACCATGGCTTCCTCCCCTTCCACCTTCGCCGCTCCCACCCGGGCCCGGCTGCCGCTGGCGTTGTACGCGCTGACGGCCGGCTCGTTCGGCATCGGCTGCGCCGAATTCGTGATCATGGGCCTGCTGCTGCAGGTCGCCGCCGACCTGCAGGTGACCATCGCCGCGGCCGGCATGCTGGTGTCCGGCTACGCGCTGGGCGTGTTCGCCGGCGCGCCGGTACTGACGCTGCTGACGCGCCGCATGCCGCGCAAGGCGGTGCTGCTGGCGCTGATGGTGATCTATACCGTCGGCAACGCCGCCTGCGCGCTGGCGCCCGACTACACCACGCTGATGATCGCGCGCGTGCTGACCTCGCTCACGCATGGCACCTTCTTCGGCGTCGGCGCGGTGGTCGCGACCGGGCTGGTGCCGGAGGACCGCCGTGCCTCGGCGATTTCGGTGATGTTCTCGGGCCTGACCCTGGCCACGCTGCTGGGCATGCCCGCCGGCGCCTGGCTGGGCCTGCACCTGGGCTGGCGCTCGACCTTCTGGGCCATGACGCTGGTCGGGCTGCTGTCGCTGGCGGTGATCGCGCTGCTGGTGCAGAAGAGCCAGGACCACGGCGCACGCGTCGCACTGCGCGACGAGCTGGCCACCATCGGCCGCCCGCAGGTGCTGCTGGGGCTGTTGATGACGGTGCTGCAGTCGATGGGCATCTTCGCCGTGATCACCTATGTGCAGCCGTTGCTGACACGGGTGTCCGGCTTTGGCGAGGTGGCGGTATCGCCGATCCTGCTGCTGTTCGGCGCCGGCATGATCGTCGGCAACGTGCTGGGCGGCCGCTTTGCCGACCGCGCCCCGGCGCGCGCGGTGCTGGCCACGCTGGCGGCGCTGACGGTGGTGCTGGCGGCGATGACGCTGGCCATCCACAGCCAGGTGCTGGTGGTGGCCTTCGTCGGCATCCTCGGCGTCGCGGCCTTTGCCACGGTGTCACCGCTGCAGCTGCGCGTGCTGCGCCACGCCCACGGCGCCGGCGAGAACCTGGCATCGAGCTTCAATATCGCCGCATTCAACCTGGGCAACGGCCTGGGTGCGTGGATGGGCGGGGTGGTGGTCGATCACGGCCCGGGGCTGACGGCACTGCCCTGGGTGGCGGCACTGGCGCCGATGGCGGCGCTGGCGGTGGCCTGGCTGAGCGTGAAGCTGGACCAAGGCGCGCGCAACCGCGCGCCAATGGCGCAGGCCTGCCCCTGAGCGCCAGCGCGGTCTCGTCAGCCCGGCTTGCCGTCCACGCGCGGGCGCGCCAGCCGCGGCGCATACGTCAGCGCATAAAGGCCAAAGCCCGCCACCCAGCACGCCCCCGCGCCCCACACCCAATGCAGGTAGCCGGCGGGCCAGGCCATCGGCCCGAACACGCGCAACACCGCCGCCGCGGCCACCAGCCAGTACGCCGCGGTCTCGGCGCGGCCGGCCACCAGCATGCGGCCGGTGTGGCCCAGCGCGGTGCGGGTAATCATGGCAATGATCGCCACACCGAGCACGCCCACCGTGAACGCGTGCGTCGCCAGCCCGGCCATCACCAGTCCGAGCGCGCCGAGCGCCTGCAGCAGCAGCGCCAGCGGCAGCCACGCGTAGGCCAGGTGCAGCACCCACAGGATCGGCCGGTTGCCGACCGCGTAACCGCGCCACCCCGCCACGCGCGCGCCCAGCACCAGCGCCGCCAGCAATGACAGCGCCGCCGCCAGCCATGCCGGCACGGGCAGCAGCCCGGCCGCCAGGCCGAGCACCGCAGCAGGAATCACCAGCCGATCCACCCGCCGGTACTGGCGCAACCGGAAGCCGGGAATCGCATTGGTGGTGAACATCGGAATCACGCGCCCGCCGATCACCACCACGAACAGCGTCACCAGCGCCACGCCGGCGCGGCACGCCAGCATCGCGCCGGCGTCATGGCCGCGCGCCTGCAGCCACAGGCTGGCGATATCGGCCAGCGCCAGCAGCCATAGCGCGAGCGCGAGCGGATAGTTGCGGCGATTGCCGCCGCGCACCAGCGTGCGCGTGAAGGCCAGCGCCGCCAGCGGCAGGAACGCGGCTTCGATGGCGAAGGCCACGGTGCCCGGCGCCACCCACAGGCCCACGCGTCCGGCCAGCCACAGCCCGAACAGCACGGCCAGCGCCGCGCCGGTCGGCGTGGGCTGCCCGGTCCAGGCACGTCCCGCCGTGAACAGGAATCCCACCACGATCGCGGCGGCAAAGCCGAACACCATCTCGTGCGCATGCCAGAACATCCCGGGCAGCACTGGTGCCGGACCGACCGATTGCATGCCCGCCAGCATTGCCGACCAGGCCGCGATTGCCAGCGCGGCAAACACCGCACCGCCCAGATAGAACGGCCGGAATCCCAGCGCAAACAGGGCAAAGCCACGTGGCGGCGGGCCCGCGGGGGCGTTGCCGGAAGGCGGCATGCGCCGCGCGGGAAGGATGGGAATGGTGTCCATGTCTGGAAGGCAACGGAGGTGCGGCGCGCGGTCGGCCGCGGCGGCGCCAACACTGCGCCGCATGTCGTCGCCACGATAGCACCGCCACCGCGCCGGCGACCTCCCCCGGTAGAACTACTTCCAAAGGCAGTCAGCGCCGCGCCTGCGCTGTGCGGCCGGCGAATAGGCAGCACCAGCGCCCGCCCCTACTCTGGCATCACCCCCGCCAAAGTTGACACAGGAGCATGGCCATGGCCACCCAACCCCGCGCGCCGGAGCCGATCCCGCCCGGCGCCGCAATGACACTGGCGTCCAGTACTTTTGCCTTCACCATCTGTTTTGCCGTGTGGATGCTGTTCGCGGTCCTCGGCATTCCCCTCAAGCAACAGCTCGGCCTGAACGACACCGAATTCGGCCTGCTCGCCGCCACCCCGGTGCTGAGCGGCTCGCTGATCCGCGTGCCGCTGGGGCTGTGGACCGACCGCTTCGGCGGCCGCATCGTGTTCTTCGTGCTGATGCTGGCCACCGTGATCCCGATCTGGCTGATCTCGTATGCGACCACGTTGTGGCAGCTGCTGGTGCTGGGGCTGTTCGTCGGCCTGGCGGGCGGCTCGTTCTCGGTCGGCACGCCCTACGTGGCGCGCTGGTTCCCGCGCTCGCGCCAGGGGCTGGCGATGGGCATCTTCGGCGCCGGCAACTCAGGCGCCGCGCTGACCAAGTTCGTCGCGCCAGCGCTGATCCTGGCGGCAGGCACCTGGACCGTCGTGCCGCGCGTCTATTCGGTGGCGATGCTCGCCACCGCGCTGCTGTTCTGGGTGTTCTCGCGCAGCAACCCGGCGCACATGGTCAAGTCCAGCGTGGGCTGGCGCGAGCAGCTGGCGGTGATGCGCGATCCGCGCGTGTGGCGCTACTCGCAGTACTACTCGGTGGTGTTCGGCGGCTATGTCGGCCTGTCGCTGTGGATGACCAAGTACTACATCGGCGAATACGGCTTCGACATCAAGACCGCCGCCTTCCTGGCCGCCTGCTTCTCGCTGCCCGGCGGCGTGCTGCGCGCCATCGGCGGCTGGATCTCGGACCGCTACGGCGCCCATCGCACCACCTGGTGGGTGATGTGGGTGAGCTGGGTCGGCTTCTTCCTGCTGAGCTATCCGCAGACCGATTTCATCATCCAGACCACCAGCGGTCCGCAAGGCTTCCGCATCGCGCTGACGCCCACGGTATTCACTGTCCTGCTGTTCGTGGTCGGCATTGCCTTCGCCATCGGCAAGGCCTCGGTGTTCAAGTTCATCTCCAACGATTTCACCCACAACATCGGCGCGGTTTCCGGCGTGGTCGGCCTGGCCGGCGGCCTGGGCGGCTTCATCCTGCCGATCCTGTTCGGCATGCTGGCCGACCTGACCGGCATCCGCAGCAGCTGCTTCATGCTGATGTACGGCACGGTGTGCGTGAGCCTGGTGTGGATGCACTACAGCCACCGCGCTGAACGCCAGCGCAAGGCGCAGGCCGTCGGCCTCACGCAGGCAGCCTGATTGCTCACCTCACAAGCGCGCCTCCGCGCTCTCTCAACCAAGGCATACCAATCATGACCTCATCCGTACTCACCCGCTGGGAGCCCGAGAACGCGGCATTCTGGCAAAGCGAGGGCGAGCGCATCGCCTATCGCAACCTGTGGATCTCGATCCCGGCGCTGATGCTGGCGTTCGTGGTCTGGATGCTGTGGAGCGTGGTCGCGGTCAACCTCGACCGCGCCGGCTTCCAGTTCACCAAGAACCAGCTGTTCTGGCTGACCGCGCTGCCGGCGCTGTCCGGCGCCACGCTGCGCATCTTCTATTCCTTCCTGGTGCCGATGTTCGGCGGGCGCCGCTTCACCGCGATCTCCACCGCGCTGCTGCTGATCCCCGCGCTGGGCATGGGCTTCGCATTGCGCGACCCGTCCACCGGCTATCCCACGCTGCTGGTGCTGGCGCTGCTGTGCGGGCTGGGCGGCGCCAACTTCAGTTCGTCGATGGCCAATATCAGCTTCTTCTTCCCCAAGGCGAAGAAGGGGCTGGCCACCGGGCTGAATGCCGGCATCGGCAACCTGGGCGTGTCGGTGGTGCAGTTCGTCACGCCGCTGGTGGTGTCGCTGGCGGTGTTCGGCGCGCTCGGCGGCGAGCCGCAGCAGTACCAGGCCAACGGCGCCACGCAGGACCTGTGGCTGCAGAACGCGGGCTTTATCTGGGTGCCGTTCATCGTGGTGTCGGCGCTGGCCGCGTGGTTCGGCATGCATGACATCGCCGATGCGAAGGCGTCGTTCGCCGAGCAGGCCGTGATCTTCAAGCGCAAGCACAACTGGCTGATGTGCTGGCTGTACGTGGGCACCTTCGGCTCGTTCATCGGCTTCTCGGCCGGGCTGGCGCTGCTGACCAAGTCGCAGTTCCCGGGCGTGAACCCCACCGCCTATGCCTTCCTCGGGCCCCTGGTCGGCGCGCTGACGCGTCCCGTGGGCGGGTGGATCTCCGACAAGCTCGGCGGTGCGCGCGTCACGCTGTGGACCTTCGTCGGCATGATCGTGGCGGTGTTCGCCGTGCTGGCGGCGCTGCCGCACGACGGCGCCGGCGGCAACTTCACGTACTTCCTCGCGGCCTTCATCGCGCTGTTCGCGCTGACCGGCATCGGCAACGGCTCGACCTTCCGCATGATCCCGGTGATCTTCCTGACCGAGCGCCAGCGCGCCGCGAAGGGCAAGGGCGACGCCGCGCAGCGCCAGGCGCTGCAGGAAGCCGGCAAGGAATCCGCGGCGGTGCTGGGCTTTTCCGGCGCGATCGGCGCCTACGGCGGCTTCTTCATCCCCAAGAGCTTCGGCACCTCGCTCGAGCTGACCGGTGCCCCCGACGCCGCGCTGTATTGCTTTATCGCCTTCTACCTCAGCTGCGTGCTGGTGACGTGGTGGTACTACGCGCGCCGCAACGCCCCCATGCCCTGCTGATTCCCTTGCCGGCCGGACTAGTTCTTCGGAACTAGGTCCGCGCCGGGCATCTCCCCCGATCGCCATCCGGCGGCTGTTCCACCAGCGAATTGGCCGCCGCCCCGCTCCCCCATAAGCTCGAGGTGTCCCTGCAAATGCTCCCGGGCAACCGCCGGAGCCCCGCAGAATAGCCTCGCGGAGAACAAGCAAATGAGTCATTTCCTGGATCGACTGAAGTTCATGTCGCGCGTCAAGTCCACCTATGCGGACGGCCACGGCGCGGTGGTGAACGAAGACCGCAAGTGGGAAGACGGCTACCGCAGCCGCTGGCAGCACGACAAGATCGTGCGCTCCACCCACGGCGTGAACTGCACCGGTTCGTGCTCCTGGAAGGTCTACGTCAAGAACGGCCTGATCACCTGGGAAACGCAGCAGACCGACTATCCGCGCACGCGGCCGGACCTGCCCAACCACGAGCCGCGCGGCTGCCCGCGCGGCGCCTCGTACAGCTGGTACGTCTACTCCGCGCAGCGCGTCAAATACCCGATGATCCGCGGCCGCCTGATGGAGATGTGGCGCGAGGCCCGCAAGACCATGGATCCCATCGCCGCCTGGGAATCGATCAGCCAGGATCCGAAAAAAGCGGCGCGCTACAAGAGCGTGCGCGGCCAGGGCGGCTTCGTCCGTGCCGACTGGAACACCGCCACCGAGATGATCGCCGCGGCCAACGCCCTTACCGTGAAGAAGTTCGGCCCGGACCGCGTGATCGGCTTCTCGCCGATCCCGGCGATGTCGATGGTTTCGTACGCCGCCGGTGCGCGCTACCTGAGCCTGCTCGGCGGCGCCTGCCTGTCGTTCTACGACTGGTACTGCGACCTGCCGCCGGCCAGCCCGCAGATCTGGGGCGAACAGACCGACGTGCCCGAATCGGCCGACTGGTACAACTCCACCTACCTGATGGTGTGGGGCTCCAACGTGCCGCAGACGCGCACGCCCGACGCGCACTTCTACACCGAGGTCCGCTACAAGGGCACCAAGACCGTCGCGGTCTCGTCCGACTTCGGCGAAATGGTCAAGTTCGGCGATATCTGGCTGGCGCCGAAGCAAGGCACCGATGCCGCGCTGGCGATGGCCATGGGCCATGTGGTGCTGAAGGAATTCCACGTCAGCGGCAAGTCCGCCTACTTCCGCGACTACGTGAAGCAGTACACCGACATGCCGATGCTGGTGCTGCTGCGTGACAACCAGGGCACGCTGGTGCCCGACCATTTCCTGCGCGCGTCGCACCTGGCCGACAACCTCGGCGAAGCCAACCATCCCGAATGGAAAACCCTGCAGATTGACGACGCCACCGGCGAGATCGTCGCGCCCAACGGCTCGATCGGCTTCCGCTGGGGCGAAGGCGCCCACAACGGCGGCGAGAAGGTGGGGCGCTGGAACCTGGAAATGAAGGACGGCGGCAGCGGCCGCGCGGTCGAGCCGCGCCTGTCGCTGCTCGGCAAGGAAGACGAGGTGGTGGAAGTGGGCTTCCCCTACTTCGGCGGCGAACACGATGAACTGCTGCGCCGCCGCGTGCCGGCACGCCGGCTGACGCTGGCCGATGGCAGCACCGCACTGGTGGCCACCGTGTACGACCTGCAGATGGCCAATTACGGTGTCGACCAGGGTCTGGGCGGCCCCAACGTGGCGTCGTCGTATGAGGACGACGTGCCCTACACCCCGGCCTGGCAGGAGAAGCACACCACCGTCCCGGCCCGCCTGGTGACCCAGGTAGCGCGCGAATTCGCCGACAACGCCGACCGCACGCAAGGCAAGAGCATGGTGATCGTCGGTGCCGCGCTGAACCACTGGTACCACAACGACATGATCTACCGCGGCATCATCAACCTGCTGATGATGTGCGGCTGCATCGGCAAGAGCGGCGGCGGCTGGGCCCACTATGTCGGCCAGGAAAAGCTGCGCCCGCAGTTCGGCTGGGCCCCGCTCGCGTTCGGCCTGGACTGGTCGCGCCCGCCGCGCCAGATGAACGGCACCTCGTTCTTCTACAACCACACCAGCCAGTGGCGCCACGAGAAACTGGGCGTCGACGAGATCCTGTCGCCGACCGCCGATCGCAAGCGCTACGACGGAATGTCGCTGCTGGACCTGAACGCGAAATCCGAGCGCATGGGCTGGCTGCCGTCGGCGCCGCAGCTGGGCGCCAATCCGCTCGACGTGGTCGATGCGGCCGAGCAGGCCGGCAAGGACCCGGTGGCCTACACCGTCGAGCAACTGAAGTCGGGCGCGCTGCAGTTTGCCTGCGACGATCCCGACAACCCGGCCAACTTCCCGCGCAACATGTTCGTGTGGCGCTCCAATATCCTGGGCAGCTCGGGCAAGGGGCATGAGTATTTCCTGAAGTACCTGCTCGGCACGCAGAACGCCGTATTCGGCGACGAAAACGACGCGATCACGCCGAGCGAAGTCAAGGTGCGCCCGGCCGCCGAAGGCAAGCTCGACCTGCTGACCGTGCTGGACTTCCGCATGAGCACCACCTGCCTGTACGGCGACATCGTGCTGCCGACGGCAACCTGGTACGAGAAGGACGACCTCAACACGTCCGACATGCACCCCTTTATCCACCCGCTGTCCGAGGCCGTGCAGCCGCTGTGGGAAAGCAAGACCGACTGGGAAATCTACAAGGCCATCGCAAAGAAGTTCAGCGAGATCGCCGGCCCGTACCTGGGCACGCGCAAGGACCTGGTATGCACGCCGCTGCTGCACGACACCCCGGGCGAACTGGGCCAGCCCTTCGAGCCGAAGGACTGGAAGGCCGGCGAGTGCGACCTGATCCCCGGCAAGACCGCGCCGTCGATGACGGTGGTCGAGCGCAACTACGCGGACATCTACAAGAAATTCACCTCGATCGGCCCGCTGCTCGACAAGCTCGGCAATGGCGGCAAGGGCATCAACTGGAACACCCAGCATGAGGTCAAGGAAATCGGCGACCTGAGCCACACGGTGACGGAACCCGGCGTGAGCCAGGGCCGACCGAAGCTCGAAACGGCGATCGACGCCGCCGAGATGATCCTGACCTTCGCGCCCGAAACCAACGGCCACGTCGCCGTCAAGGCGTGGGAAGCGCTGTCGAAGATCACCGGCCGCGACCACACCCACCTGGCCGAAGGGCGCGAGCACGACAAGATCCGCTTCCGCGACGTGCAGGCGCAGCCGCGCAAGATCATTTCCGCGCCGACGTGGTCGGGCCTGGAATCGGAGGAAGTCAGCTACAACGCCGGCTACACCAACGTGCACGAACTGATCCCCTGGCGCACGCTGACCGGCCGCCAGCAGTTCTACCAGGACCATCGCTGGATGCTGGACTTCGGCGAAGGCGCGTGCGTGTACAAGCCGGCCATCGACACCAAGACCGTGGCGCCGATGCTGGGCAGGAAGCCCAACGGCAACCCGGAGCTGGTGCTGAACTGGATCACGCCGCACCAGAAGTGGGGCATCCACTCCACGTATTCGGACAACCTGCGCATGCTGACGCTGTCGCGCGGCGGCCCGCACGTGTGGATCTCGGAAGCCGAGGCCAAGGCCAACGGCATTCGCGACAACGACTGGGTCGAGGTGTTCAACGTCAACGGCACGCTGACCGCGCGCGTGGTGGTGTCGCAGCGCGTGCCCAAGGGCATGTGCCTGATGTACCACGCCCAGGAAAAGATCGTGAACGTGCCGGGTGCCGAGACCAGCGGCATGCGCGGCGGCATCCATAACTCGGTCACGCGCGCCGTGACCAAGCCCACGCACATGATCGGCGGCTACGCGCAGCTGGCCTACGGCTTCAACTACTACGGCACCGTGGGGAGCAACCGCGATGAGTTCGTGATCCTGCGCAAGATGAAGAGGGTCGACTGGCTGGAAGGCCCGCTCGTGGAAAAGACTGAGAAGGAAGGAGCAACGCAATGAAGATCCGCGCCCAGGTGGCCATGGTGCTGAACCTCGACAAGTGCATCGGCTGCCATACCTGCTCCGTGACCTGCAAGAACGTCTGGACCAGCCGCGACGGCGTCGAGTACGCGTGGTTCAACAACGTCGAGACCAAGCCCGGCATCGGCTATCCCAAGGAATGGGAGAACCAGGACAAGTGGCAGGGCGGCTGGAAGCGCAATGCCGACGGCACGCTGGAGCCGCGCCAGGGCGGCAAGCTGAAGATCCTGGCGAACCTGTTCGCCAATCCCAACCTGCCGGCGATCGACGAGTACTACGAGCCCTTCACCTACGACTACGAGCACCTGCAGAAGGCGCCGCTGTCGCAGACCCCGCCCACCGCGCGTCCGGTCTCGGTGCTGACCGGCCGCAAGATGGAAAAGATCGAGTGGGGCCCGAACTGGGAAGACGACCTCGGCGGCGAGTTCAGCTCGCGCGGCCGCGACAAGCTCTTCGACGACGTGCAGAAGGAGATGTACTCGACCTTCGAGAACACCTTCATGATGTACCTGCCGCGCCTGTGCGAGCACTGCCTGAACCCGGCGTGCGTGGCCTCGTGCCCGTCGGGCTCGATCTACAAGCGCGAGGACGACGGCATCGTGCTGGTCGACCAGGACAAGTGCCGCGGCTGGCGCATGTGCATCTCGGGCTGCCCGTACAAGAAGATCTATTTCAACTGGCAGAGCGGCAAGGCCGAGAAATGCCTGTTCTGCTATCCGCGCATCGAGGCTGGCCAGCCCACGGTCTGCTCAGAGACCTGTGTCGGCCGCATCCGCTACCTCGGCGTGATGCTGTACGACGCCGACCGCATCGAGCAGGCCGCGTCGGTGGCCGATGAGCGCGACCTGTACCAGTCGCAGCTCGACGTCTTCCTCGATCCGCACGACCCGGCGGTGCAGGCCGAGGCGCTGCGCCAGGGGATTCCGCAAGGCTGGCTCGACGCCGCGCGCAAGTCGCCGGTCTACAAGATGGCGTGCGAGTGGAAGGTCGCCTTCCCGCTGCACCCGGAGTACCGCACGCTGCCGATGGTCTGGTACATCCCGCCGCTGTCGCCGATCCAGTCGGCGGCCGAGGCCGGCCACATGGGCATGAACGGCATCATCCCCGACGTCAAGAGCCTGCGCATCCCGGTCAAGTACCTGGCCAACCTGCTGACCGCGGGCGACGTGATGCCGGTGCTGTCGGCGCTGGACCGCATGCTGGCAATGCGCGCGTACAAGCGCTCGCAGGTCGTGGACGGCGTGCAGGACCTGGACGTGCTCAGGCAGGTGGGCCTGACGCCCGCGCAAGTCGAGGACATGTACAAGACCATGGCCATCGCCAACTACGAAGACCGCTTCGTGATCCCGTCCTCGCACAAGGAAATGGTCGAGGACAGCTTCAACGACAAGGCCAGCTGCGGCTTCACCTTCGGCAACGGCTGCTCGGGCGGCACCTCGGATGGCGCGCTGTTCGGCAAGAAGCCGCAGGGCAGCGTGCATTTCGTCGACATGCCCAGGTCGCGCAAGAAGGCAGTGATGAGCTGAGCGACCGCGAACGAACCGGAGAACAACATGCCCCTCTATCCCATCCTCAGCGCGCTGCTCGGCTATCCCGAGCAGGACCTGGTCGACGCGCTGCCCGAGATCGACGCCGCGCTGGCCGAGTGGCCGCAGGCGCGACACCTGCTGGCCCCGGTGACCGGCATGCTGCGCGGCGAAGCGCTGATCGCGCTGCAGGAGAACTATGTCGCCACCTTCGACCGCAACCCGGCGCACTCGCTGCACCTGTTCGAGCATGTGCACGGCGAAAGCCGCGACCGCGGCCAGGCCATGGTCGACCTGATCGACGAGTACCGGCGCGACGGCTTCGAGCCCGCGGCGTCGGAGCTGCCCGACTACGTGCCGTTGTTCCTGGAGTTCCTCGGCGCGCTTGCGGCCGACGGCAATGACGCCCGCGCCGAACAGTTGCTCGGCGAAGCCATCCACGTGCTGGCCGCGATCGGCGACCGCCTCGCGCGCAACCAGAGTCCGTACGCCGGCGTGTTCGCCGTGTTGCGCACGCTGACCGACGTGCAGCCGCAACCGCAGCAGGAGCCGCCGGTGCGCGACATGGACGAGGCGCTGGAGACCTTCGGTCCGGGCGCCGATGGCGTGGAGCCGCTGCTGGCACCTCAGGCCGGGCCGCAGGCGGTGAAGTTCTATCCGCGCGGCACCGCGCCGGCGCCCGCAGCCTGCTGACATGCTTTCGCGAGTCGCTTGTTTTCTCCCCTCTCCCGCGTGCGGGAGAGGGGCGGGGGTGAGGGCGGGAGCTTCAACGGAGCGCCGGTGCTTAAACCACCCCTCACCCTGCCCTCTCCCCTGAGGGGAGAGGGGAACACAATCGGCAAAGACGCACACGCACGCCCTTGCAGCCCCACTTACCGAGCTAACACACCATGGCAACCCTCCACCAATTCCTCTTCGGCATCTACCCGTACATCGCGCTTGCCATCTTCCTGTTCGGCAGCCTGGCCCGTTTCGAGCGCGAGCAATACACCTGGAAGAGCGACAGCTCGCAGGTGCTGTACCGCGGCAACCTGCGCACCGGCAACATCCTGTTCCATGTCGGCATCCTGGGCCTGTTCTTCGGCCACCTGGTGGGCCTGCTGACCCCGGTGGCGGTGTGGGACGCGCTGGGCGTCTCGCACGGCTTCAAGCAGGGCGTGGCCATGGCCGCCGGCGGCGTGATGGGCACCATGTGCCTGGCCGGCCTGCTGATCCTGCTGCACCGCCGCCTGACCAACGCGCGCGTGTCCGCGGTGACCCGCACCGGCGACAAGGTGCTGCTGCTGTGGCTGCTGGCGACGCTGCTGCTGGGCCTGTCCACCATCTTCGAATCGGCCGGCCATATGGACGGCCACATGATGGTGCAGCTGATGAACTGGGCCCAGCACATCGTCACGCTGCGCGGCGACGCCGCCGGCTTTATCGCCGACGCCCCGCTGCTGTTCAAGGCGCACCTGTTCATGGGCATGACCCTGTTCGTGATCTTCCCGTTCACGCGGCTGGTGCATGTGTGGAGCGGCTTTGCCTCGCTCGGCTACCTGGGCCGCGCCTGGCAGCTGGTGCGCAGCCGCTGAACGCCATCACCGCACAAGGAGAATCCGATGCCTGTCACCGTCAACGGCGTGGAACTGCGCGACGCCGATATCGAACGCGAGCTGGACCATCATCACGACGCTGCCAATCCCGCCAGGATGGCGACGATCTCTGCCATCCTGCGCCTGCTGGTACGCGAAGAGGCTGGCCGCATCGGCCTGGCCGTTCCCGGCCAGGACGACGACGCGCTCGCCATGGCGCTGCTGGAACGCGAGGCCGGCATCCCCGAGCCTGACGAAGCCAGCTGCCGCCGCCACTACGACAGCCGTCCGGAGCGCTTCCGCGACGGCGAATGGGTCGAGGCCGACCACATCCTGTTCCAGGTGACGCCACGCGTGCCGCTGGACGCGCTGCGCGAGATCGCGGCGCAGACGCTGGCGCTGGTGCGCGGCGATCCGTCGAACTTCGCGCAGCATGCCCGCGCGCTGTCCAATTGCCCGAGCGGCAACAACGGCGGCCGCCTGGGCCGCGTGTTCCGCGGCGAAACCGCGCCGGAGTTCGAGCGCGCGTTGTTTGCCGCGCAGCATGACGGGGTATTGCCGCAACTGGTCGAGACCCGCTTCGGGCTGCATATCGTGCGCATCCTGGAGCGCTGCACCGGCACCCGCCTGCCTTTCGACGCCGTGCGTGGCGACATCGCCTGTGCGCTGGCCACGGCGGCACGCGACCGCGCCTGGAAGCAATACGCCAGCCTGCTGATCGGGCGCGCCCGCATCGAGGGCATCGAGCTGGAAGGCGCCGACAGCCCGCTGGTGCAGTAGCGCCGCCATCCTGACCAACGGAAACCGCCATGCATCAGATCGAACATCTACTGAAGGGCTTCGAGCGGTTCCAGCAACGCTATTTCGACGATGCGCCGAGCCTGTTCGATGCACTGCGCACCGGGCAGCAACCGCCCACGCTGCTGATCGGCTGCTGCGACTCGCGCGTGGACCCGGCCCTGCTGCTGGGCTGCGACCCGGGCGATCTCTTCACCGTGCGCAATATCGGCAACCTGGTGCCGCCCTGCACCGGGCGTCATGAAGGCAGCCTGCACGGCGTGTCCGCCGCGATTCAGTTCGCGGTCGAGCAGCTGCAGGTCGACCGCATCATCGTGATGGGCCATGGCGGCTGCGGCGGCATCCGCGCGCTGCTGGCGCAGCCGGCCGACGCCGGCGACCATCCCCCCGACGAAGGCGACTACCTCGGCGCCTGGGTGCGCATCGCCGCACCGGCGCGCCGGCAGGTAGAACAAACGCTTGCCGACGCCAGCCCGGCGCAGCGCCAGCGCGCCTGCGAACAGGCGGCGATCCTGGTCTCGCTGCGCAACCTGCAGACCTTCCCGTTCGTGCGGCGCGCGCTCGAAGCCGGAAGGCTGACGCTGCACGGCTGGTACTTCGACCTGCAGGCCGGTGCGCTGCTGGCCTACTCGCAACGCGCCGATGCCTTCCTGCCGCTGGTATGCCCTTTGCCCATTACCACCGCACCAACCGAATCCGTCACGACATGAAACCCTTTATCTTCGGCATCACCGGCACCTCGGGCAGCGGCAAGACCACGCTGATCACCGCACTGCTGCCGTGGTTTCGCACGCAAGGCCTGACCGTCAACGTGATCAAGCACAGCCACCATCCGCTGGAACTCGAGCCTCCCGGCAAGGACAGCGCGCGCTTTCGCGCAGCCGGTGCCACCGAAGTGATGGTGGCCTCGCCCTATCGCTACGCCATCGTGCGCGAGCTGGCCAATGAAGCCGAGCCGACGCTTGCCGAGCAGGTGGCACGGCTGCGGCCCGCGGACATCACGCTGGTCGAAGGCTTCCGCCGGGAGGACATTCCGCGCATCGAGGTGTACCGCCCGGCGCATGGGCGTGCGCCCTACTATCCCTGCGATCCCTCGATCGTCGCGGTGGCTACCGATGCGCGGCTCGACACATTGCTGCCGTGCCTGCCGCTGGACGATACCGCGCAGGTCGGGCGGCTCATCCTCGCGATGCGTGGCCGGAACCATCTGGATGCGCTCGATCCCGGCGCTTTCCCCACAGCGATGGACATGGTGGCCGCCTGAGGGCAGCCTCCGGCAGCCCCGGCGGCATGTGCGGAATGCAGCGTCCGCGCATAGCCGGAACGCGCGCGCCAGTGCCCGCCCCGCCACCCGTCTCGACAATTTCCGCACGCCGCCTATCTTAAGGGTGTCAGTACCGGCGCGTCGGTGCTGCCGGCTGCCCGTCCGCGGCGGCGGTTGCCGATTTGCCGGGCGCAGGCACCAAGCGAATGAACGAGGACTCACCCCCGCGGCAGAACTATGAGGATGCCTTGCTCGGCATCGTGGGGGAGATGTCTACCGCTATGCGGCCGCAAACCGAAGCCGGTGCAGCCGCCGCCCCCTCGATGGACAGCGCGCTCGAAGCCGAGCTGGGCTTCGACAGCCTGACGCGCGCCGAACTGCTGACCCGCATCGAGCAGCGCTTCGGCGTCAGCCTGCCGGAACAGGTACTCGCCCAGGCCGACACGCCGCGCGCTTTGCTGCGCGCCGTGCTCGCCGCCAGGGATCTGCCCCCGGGTGCTGAAGATGCGCCCGCACGACTCGCCAGCCCGGCACCGGCAGAGGCCGCGGCGCAGGCGCCGGAAGGCGCCGCGACCATGACTGACGTGCTGCGCTGGCACCTGCACCGCCACCCTGACCGTACCCACATCATCCTGCTCGGCGGCGAAGGCGCGGATACGCCGATCACCTTTGCGCAACTGCACCGCCGCGCCTGCAACGTCGCAGCCGGCCTGGCCGCACGCGGCGTGCGCGCCGGTACGACCGTGGCGCTGATGCTGCCAACCAGCGCGGAGTACTTCTACTGTTTCACCGGCATCCTGATGGCGGGCGGGATCCCCGTGCCGCTCTACCCGCCGGCGCGGCTGGCGCAGATCGGTGACCACTTGCAGCGCCACGCCGGCATCCTGGCCAACGCGCAGGCGCCGATCCTGATCACGGTGGCCGAGGCGCGGCCGCTTGCCACCCTGCTCAAGGCCAGCACCGGCACGCTGCAAAGCGTGCTGACGCCGCAAGAAGCGGAGGACACCGGTGCGACGCCGGTCGATGCGATGCTGCGCGCGCACGACATCGCGCTGCTGCAATACACCTCCGGCAGCACCGGCTCGCCCAAGGGCGTGGTATTGACGCATGCCAACCTGCTGGCCAACCTGCGCGCGATGGGCATGGCGCTGTCGGTCGACTCGCGCGACGTCTTTGTCAGCTGGCTGCCGCTGTATCACGACATGGGCCTGATCGGCGCCTGGATGGGCAGCTTGTACTTCGCCTTCCCGCTGGTGGTGATGTCGCCGCTCACGTTCCTGGCGCGTCCCGAGCGCTGGCTTTGGGCGATCCACAAGTACCGGGGCACGCTGTCGGGCGGGCCCAATTTCGCCTATGAGCTGTGCCTGCACAGGCTGGCCCAGGCGGCGCTTGCGGGGCTGGATTTGTCGAGCTGGCGTTTCGCCTTCAACGGCGCCGAGCCGGTCAGCCTGCAGACCATGCGCCAATTCATGGCGCGCTTCGCCCGCCATGGACTGCGCGCGCAGGCGGCAGCGCCGGTCTACGGGCTGGCGGAAGCATCGGTGGGCCTGACCTTTCCGCCGCCGGGTCGCGAGCTGGCTGCCGACCTCATCGACCGCGCCGCATTCGTACACACTTCGCGGGCCATTCCCGCCGCGGCGGACGGATCTGGCGTGGCAGGTGAGCGGGACGCCATGGAGATTCCTTCGTGCGGCCGGCCGCTGCCAGGCCACGAAATCCGCATCGTCGACGCCAGCGGCTGCGAACTGCCCGAGCGGCGGGAGGGCCTGCTGCAGTTCCGCGGGCCTTCGGCCACCAGCGGCTATTTCCGCAACGCGGCACAGACGCGCCAGCTCTTCGAGCATAGTTGGCTCAATACCGGCGACTACGCCTATATCGCCGACGGCGAGCTCTTCATCACCGGACGCGCCAAGGAAACCATCGTTCGCGGCGGCCGCAATCTCTATCCCTACGAGGTGGAGCAGGCCATCGGCGCCATTCCCGGCATCCGCAAGGGCTGCGTCGCGGTGTTCGGCAGCCCCGATCCGGACAGCGGCACCGAGCACATCGTGGTGATGGCGGAAACCGCGGCAACGGACGAAGCGGCGCGCCGGGCGCTGCAACGGCAGGCGCTGAAGACCGCGCTCGATGTGCTTGGCATGCCGCCGGACCATGTCGTGCTGGTGCCGCCGCACACCATCCTGAAGACGTCGAGCGGCAAGATCCGCCGCGCCGCTTGCCGCGAGCGATTCGAGCATGGCGGCGCCGGCCTGGGCGACGCCGCGCCATGGCTGCAGATCGCGCGCTTCGGCTGGCAGGCGCTGCTGCCGCAGCTGCGCCGTAGCCGGCATGCCACCGCCGGGCTGTCCTATTCGCTGTATGCGTGGCTTCTGTTCGCCGCAATGGCGCCGGTGACGTGCCTGGCATCGGTGGCGATGCACCGGCCTGCCATGGGCTGGACGCTCAGCCACCACACCGCCCGGCTGCTGCTGCGGCTGGCGGGGGTGCCATGGTTCGTGCAGGGGCTGGAGCAACTGCCGCGCAATCGCGCCTGCGTGCTGGTATCGAACCATGCCAGCTACCTGGACGGCATGGTGCTGATCGCCGCACTGCCCATGCCGGTGTGCGTGGTGGCCAAGCGCGAGCTGCAAGGACAGCGCATCCCGGGGGCCTACCTGTCCAGCATCGGGGCCGACTTCATCGACCGCTTCGACAACGTGCGCGAATCCGAGGCCATCGAGCGACTGGTCACAACCGTGCGCGCCGGGCGCTCTGCCCTGCTGTTCCCGGAAGGCACCTTCGGCCGCGAGCCGGGGCTGCAACGTTTCCGCTCGGGCGCCTTCGTCGCCGCCGCCCGCGCCGGCGCCCCGGTAGTTCCCATTGCGCTGCGGGGCACCCGCTCGGTGTTGCGCGACGGCCAGTGGCTGCCGCGCCGGGGCCCGATCGGCGTCGTCATCGGCCGGCCTCTGCCGCCCGACGGGCAGGACTGGCCGGCGGCAATGCGGCTGCGCAACGCCGCCCGCGCCGAGATCCTGCACTACTGCGGCGAACCCGATGCCCTGCGTATCAAGGCGCAGCCTGCGCGGCCCCACCTCGCGCGGCAACTGCCATGATCGCTGCTGGCCGGACCGGGCGCGAGCCGCCGGCCGTCACACCTGCCGTCTCACCGGCCGTCTCACCATAAGGCAATGGACACCTTTGCCACCGCCCCGATGTGGGCCGGATTCTTTGTCCTGGTGCTGGGCACACTGTTCGTGGACATCTTTGTCCTCGGCGGCCGGCATGCACACCGCGTCTCCTCGCGCGAGGCGCTGGGATGGACCCTGACCTGGATGACCCTGGCCGCGCTGTTCGGCATCGCGCTCTGGTGGGTGGTGGCCGAGGAGGCCGGCCACGACGCCGCCTATGGCAAGGTGCTGGAGTTCTACACCGGCTACCTGATCGAGCTGTCGCTGTCGGTCGACAACATGTTCGTGTTTGCGATGATCTTCAGCTATTTCGCCGTGCCACCGGAACTGCAGCGCCGGGTGTTGCTGCTCGGCGTGCTCGGCGCGATCCTGATGCGCGCCGCGATGATCCTGGTGGGGGTGTGGCTGATCAGCCAGTTCGCCTGGGTCCTCTACGTGTTCGGCGTGTTCCTCGTCATCACCGGCATCAAGATGCTGTTCATGTCCAGGCGTGCGCCGAACCTCTCGCGCAATCCCATCGTGCGCTTCCTGTGCGCGCATATGCGGATCACCCCGGAGTATCAGGGCGAACGCTTCTTCGTGCGCATCGACGGCCTGCGTTATGCCACCCCGATGTTCGTGGTGGTGCTGATGGTCGAGGCCACCGACCTGGTGTTCGCGGTCGACAGCATCCCCGCGATCTTCGCCGTGACCACCGATCCCTTCATCGTCTTCACTTCGAACATCTTCGCGATCATGGGACTGCGCGCGCTGTACTTCCTGCTCGCCAACCTGGCGGCGCATTTCCATTACCTGAAGTACGGCCTCGCCATCGTGCTCGCCTTCATCGGCGCCAAGATGCTGGTCGAGCCGTGGTTCCACGTACCGGTGCACTGGTCCCTGGGCGCGGTCGCGATGACGCTGTTCGTTTCCGTCCTGCTCAGCCAGGCCAGGACCAGGCGAGCCGCCGCGGCGCGCGATCAGCCGGGCCGCAGCGGCACACCGCGCGAACGCGAGACCGGTAACCGGCGCACATGAGGAGCAAGCCATGAACAAGATCCTGCTGGCGACCGACGGGTCGTCCTATAGCGACGCGGCTGCGCGCTACCTGGCGCAAAGCCCGTTGCTGACCCGCGACTTCGTCGTGCACGTGGTGCATTGCGAGCCGGATGTGCCCGGCGACATCAAGTCGTTCATCGACCGCGGCACGCTCGACGACTGGCATCGCGAACAGAACGAGAAGGCGATGGGCTCGGTGGCGAGCATCCTCGGCGATGCCGGGATTCCGTTCGAGCGCCATGGCTTCACAGGCTTCGCGCCGGCCCGCATCGTCGAGTACGCGAGCCAGATCGGCGCCGGCCTGATCGTGATGGGCTCGCACGGCCGCGACGGCTTCCTGGATGCCATCGTCGGGTCGGTGGCCAGGCGGGTCCTCGCCCATGCGCACTGTCCCGTGCTGCTGATCAAGGATTAGCAGCGCGTCGCTCCCACTACGCAGGGGCCCTTGCCTTCAGGGCGGCGCGCGATCCCGCGAGATGGCGCCGCCCCGGGAACACGCGCGCCTGCCGCACACGCAACCCCGTCTTCTCGACAGGCAAAGAACCGCTGCATGACATCCTGCCCGGTTTGATGCCAGTCAATCCCCTTCTCGCAGTGTGTCCGCATCATCTCTGCAAGCGCCTGGTGCCAGTTCGCGCCCCACAGCACCGCGACAACAGCTTTCCACAACCCGCTGAAACACGGCACCATGAAAGCAAGAAAATGGCTTTACCCCGCATGCGCGGCACTGCCGCTCTCGCTCTGGCTGGGTCTTCCCCAGGCAGCCACCAACACCGCCAGGGCAGCAACGAAGCCTGAGGCAAAGGCCGAACAGAAGGCTGTACAGAAGGCGGCAATCCCCACGCTCACCGCGGCTGAATTCGACCACGCACGGCAGATCTACTTCGAACGCTGCGCCGGCTGCCACGGCGTGCTGCGCAAGGGCGCCACCGGCAAGGCGCTGACGCCGGACATCACCCGCGCGCGCGGCACCGAGTACCTGAAGACCTTCATCAAGTACGGCAGCCCCGCCGGCATGCCCAACTGGGGCACCTCGGGCGACCTCACCGACAAGGAAGTCGACCTGATGGCGCGCTACATCCAGCTCGACCCGCCGACGCCGCCCGAGTTCTCGCTCGCCGATATCGAGAAAAGCCGCAAGGACATCGTACCGGTGGCCAAGCGCCCGACGCAGAAGATGAACCAGTACAACCTGGACAACCTGTTCTCGGTCACGCTGCGCGACGCCGGCGAAGTCGCGCTGATCGACGGCGACAGCAAGCAGATCATCAATATCGTCAAGACCGGCTATGCGGTGCATATCTCGCGCATGTCGGCGTCGGGACGCTACCTCTACGTGATCGGCCGCGACGCGCGGCTGGACCTGATCGACCTGTGGCTGCCCAAGCCCGATATCGTCGCCGAAGTGAAGATCGGCATGGAGGCGCGCTCGGTCGAGACCTCCAAGTACAAGGGCTACGAGGACAAGTACGCCGTGGCCGGGTCCTACTGGCCGCCGCAGTACGTGATCATGGAGGGCGACACGCTCAAGCCGCTCAAGGTAGTGTCCACGCGCGGCATGACCGTCGACAACGAATACCACCCCGAGCCGCGCGTGGCGTCGATCGTGGCCAGCCATTTCCATCCGGAGTTCGTGATCAACGCCAAGGAGACCGGCAAGATCCTGATGGTCAACTACTCGGACCTGGCCAACCTGAAGACCACCACCATCGACTCGGCCAAGTTCCTGCATGACGGCGGCTTCGACTCGACCGGACGCTACTTCCTGGTCGCCGCCAACGCCTCCGACAAGATCGCCGTGGTCGATACCAAGGAAGACAAGCTGGCGGCGCTGGTCAACGTCGGCAAGACCCCGCACCCTGGCCGCGGCGCCAATTTCACGCATCCGCAGTTCGGCCCGGTCTGGGCCACCAGCCACCTCGGCGACGAGACCATCAGCCTGATCGGCACCGACCCCGCCGGCCATCCGGCGCAGGCGTGGAAGGTGGTGCAGACGGTCAAGGGCCAGGGCGGCGGCTCGCTCTTCATCAAGACCCATCCCAAGTCGTCCAACCTGTGGGTCGATACGCCGCTGAACCCGGATGCCAAGCTCAACCAGTCGGTCGCCGTGTTCGACACGCGCAATCTCGACGCCGGCTTCAAGGTGCTTCCCATCGCCGAGTGGGCCGACCTGAAGGGCAGCGGCGCCAGGCGCGTGGTGCAGGCCGAATACAACAAGGCCGGCGACGAGGTCTGGTTCTCGGTGTGGGGCACCAAGGACGGTGAGTCGGCGCTGGTGGTGGTCGACGACAAGACCCGCACGCTCAAGACCGTGATCAAGGACAAGCGACTGATCACGCCGACCGGCAAGTTCAACGCCTACAACACGCAGCACGACGTCTACTGAGCCGGCACCCTCGCTGCGCCCCGGCGCGGCGAGGGTTGCCAGTCCTCCGCGTGACTTCCATGGAGCAATGCATCATGCGAACAACATCCGCGCTACCTGCGCTGCTGGCATCGTTCGGCTGCGCGCTGGCATTCGGCACAGCCATGCCGGCCCACGCCAGCCAGGCCCTGGCATCGAGCAAGGCCTGCCTGGCGTGCCATGCCATCGACAAGAAGATGGTCGGCCCCGCCTTCCAGGACATCAAGGGCAAGTACACCGGCAGGAAGGACGCGCAGGCGCAGATGGTCCAGTCCATCCTGAAAGGCAGCAGCGGCCGCTGGGGCCCGGTGCCGATGCCGGCCAACGCCGTCAGCGCGGCCGACGCCAACACGCTGGCGAAATGGATCCTTTCCCTCTGAACCGCATGGCGTGGCGCCGCGCCGCGGCCGCGGCGCTGGTCGTCACAGGCTGCGCCGGCGCACTCGCCGCGGCGGACCCGCCCGCCCCGGCGCGGCAGGCGCAACTGGCGCACTGGCTGCGCGATGACTGCGGCGCCTGCCACGGCATGACCCTGCGCGGCGGGCTGGGTCCGCCGCTGACGCCCGCCAGCCTTGCAGGCAAGCCGCCTGACGGCCTCGTTGCCACGGTGCTGTACGGCCGGCCCGGCACGGCGATGCCGCCCTGGTTACCTTTCATGACGCAGGATGAAGCCCGATGGCTGATCGATCGACTGCAGGCCGGCCAGCCGCCGGCCGTCACGCCGCAAGACAACTGATGCGCGGGCTGGCCGCGGCGGCATGCGCTGCGCTCGTCGCCCTGCTCGCTGCCGGTTGCGCCGGCACCGTGCGCGGCACCGGCGACCTGGGCGTGGTGGTGGAGCGCGCGGCGGGCCGGCTGCAGATCGTCGAGACCACCGGCATGACGCGCCTCGCCACGGTCGAAGGGCTGGGCGACCTGTCCCATGCCAGCGTGGTGTTCTCGCGCGATGCGCGCTACGCCTATGTGTTCGGCCGCGACGGCGGGCTGACGCGTGTGGACCTGCTTGGCGCGCGCATCACCCACCGCGTGCTGCAGGCCGGCAACAGCATCGGCGGCGCGATCTCGCAGGACGGCCGCGTGGTCGCCGCGCAAAACTATGCGCCGGGCGGCATCCGGCTGTTCGACGCGCAGACGCTGGCGCCGCTGGCAGAGCTGCCGGCGATCGGCAGCGACGGGCGCCGCGCCAAGGTGGTCGGGCTGGCCGACCTGCCCGGCCGCCGCTTCGCCGCGAGCCTGTTCGAATCCGGCGAAATCTGGATCATCGACGCCAGCGATCCGCGCCGGCCGCAGGTAACGCGTCTGCCCGCGGGGCGCGAGCCTTACGACGGGCTGGTCACGCCGGACGGCCGCTGGTACCTGGCCGGCCTGTTCGGCGACGACGGCCTGGCGCTGGTCGACCTGTGGCAGGCGCCGCCGCAGGCGCGCCGCATCCTGTCCGGCTATGGCCGGGGCAATGCGCCGCTGCCGGTCTACAAGATGCCGCACCTGCGCGGCTGGGCCATGGCGCAGGGCATGGCGTGGCTGCCGGCGGTCGGGCGCCATGAAGTGCTGGTGGCCGATCCCGCCAACGGCTGGCGCGAGGCGGCGCGCGTGGCGCTGGCGGGCCAGCCGGTGTTCGCCATGGCGCGGCCCGACGGGCGCCAGGTCTGGGTCAATTTCGCCTTCCCGCACAACGACACCGTGCAGGTGATCGACGCCGCCACGCGCCAGGTGCTGCGCACGCTGCGCCCCTGCCGCGGCGTGCTGCACATGGAATTCACGCCCAAGGGCGAGGCGCTGTGGCTGTCCTGCCGCGACGACAACCGCGTCGAGGTCTACGACACCGCCACCCTGGAACGCCTGGCGACGCTGCCGGCCGACAATCCCAGCGGCATCTTCTTCACCGCGCGCGCCCAGCGCTTTGGCATGTAGGGCCCGCCATGTTCAACGAGCAAACCCTCTATGACCAGCTGCAGCGCGGCTTCCCGCTGCAGCCGCGCCCCTACCAGGCGCTGGCGGCGAAAGCGGGGCTGTGCGAGCACGCACTGCTGAGCTTGCTGGCGCGCGATCTCGGCAGCGGGCGCATCAGCCGCGTCGGCGCGGTGTTCGCGCCGAACGTGATCGGCGTCAGCACGCTGGGCGCCTTGTCGGTGCCGCCGGCGCAGCTGGACCGCGTGGCGGCGCGCGTCAGCGCCTGCGCGGCGGTCAGCCACAACTACGCGCGCAGCGGCCATCGGTACAACCTGTGGTTTGTCGCGGGCGCGCGCGAGCGCGGCATGCTCGATGCCACGCTGGCGTCGATCGGCAACCTCACCGGCCTGCCGCCGCTGGACCTGCCGATGGCGCGCGAGTACCACATCGACCTGGGTTTTCCGCTGGCACGCCAGCACGGCGCCCGCCCGCGCCGGTCCGCGCTGGCGGTGCCCGCAGCCGCGGTGGCGCTGGACGACGATGACTGGCGCCTGGTCGCCGCGCTGGAAGCGGGCCTGCCGCTGACACCGCGCCCCTTTAATGCGCTGGCCAGGCAGGCGCGCCTGGCCGTGCCGCAGGTGCTCGAGCGGCTGGCGCAATGGTCGGCGCAAGGCGTGATCCGGCGCCTGGGGGTGGTGCTGCGCCACGGGCGCTTTGGCTACCGCCACAACGCCATGTGCGTGTGGGACGTGCCCGACGGCCGCGTCGACGCCGTCGGCATGCGGCTGGCGCGGCAGCCGCGCGTGACCCTGTGCTACCGCCGCGCGCGGCGGCTGCCGGACTGGCCCTACAACCTGTTTGCCATGATCCACGCCCGCAGCGCGCCGGACCTGCAGACCGCGCTGGCCCAGGTCCGGGCCGCCGCCGGCCTGGAGCAGGTGCCCGGCACGGTCCTGGTCGGCACGCATTGCTACAAGCAGCGCGGCACGCGCTACGCCACGCAGGAGGCGGCGTGAGCATGCCAGCCGATGCCTCTGCTGCGTTGCTTCCCGACACCATCGACGCCACCGACCGCCGCATCATCAACGCGCTGCAGCGGGGCCTGCCGCTGGTGCCGCGACCCTATGCCGAAGCCGCCGCCTCGCTTGGCATCGCGGAGGATGAACTGCTGGCGCGGCTGCGCCGGCTGCTCGACCACGGCGTGCTGACGCGCTTCGGCCCGCTCTACCAGATCGAGCGCGCGGGCGGCCGCTTCGTGCTGTGCGCCTGCCACGCGCCGGAACAGCGGCTCGACGCGGTGGCCGCCGCGATCAATGCGTTCCCCGAGGTCGCGCACCACTACCAGCGCACCCACCACCTGAACCTGTGGTTCGTGCTGGCGGTCGCGCGGGCCGACGACGTGGCCCCGGCGCTCGCGCGCATCGCCGCCGCGGCGGGCGTCGAGATCCTGCCGTTTCCCAAGGAGCGCGAGTTTTTCGTCAACCTCTACCTTGCCGCATGATGTCCGCCGACGCCTACGATGCCATCGACCTTGCCCTGATCCGCGCCACCCAGGCCGGCCTGCCGCTGGAGCCGGCGCCGTTCGCAGCGGTCGCCGCCATGCTGGGCCTCGAAGAAGCCGAAGTCATCGCCCGGCTGGCGGCGATGCAGACGCGCGGCATGCTGCGCCGCATCGGCGCGGTGCCCAACCACTACCGGCTGGGCTGGCGCGCCAATGGCATGACGGTGTGGGACGTGGACGATGCCCGCGCGCATGCGCTCGGCGAACGCGTGGGCGCGCTGCCCTTCGTCAGCCACTGCTACCTGCGCCCGCGCCGCCTGCCGCACTGGCCCTACAACCTGTTCGCGATGGTCCACGCGCACACGCGCGCCGACGCGGCGCCACTGATCGACCGCATCGCGGCACTGCTGCGCGACGCCTGCCGCGCGCATGACGTGCTGTGGTCCACCCGCATCCTGAAGAAAACCGGCCTGCGCCTGCCGCCGGCCGGCGCTGCCCCACAGGAGCTACGCTGATGTTCCGCCTGTCCCGTTTCATGGAAGCCCTGCGCGATGCCGGGCCGGTCCCGCCTGCCCGCAAGGCCGCCGGGCCGGTGGTGATCTGGAACCTGATCCGCCGCTGCAACCTCAACTGCCGGCATTGCTATGCCACCTCGGCCGATACCGACTTCAAGGGCGAGCTGGGTACCGCCGAGGCGCTGCGCGTGCTGCAGCAATTGCACGACGCACGCGTGCCCGCACTGATCCTGTCCGGCGGCGAGCCGCTGCTGCGGCCGGACCTGTATGACATCGCCGCGCATGCGCGCGCGCTCGGCTTCCACCTGTCGCTGTCGTCCAACGGCACGCTGCTCGATGCCGGCCACGCCGCGCGGCTGGCTGCGGCGGGGTTCGACTATGTCGGCGTCAGCCTGGACGGCCTGCCCGCCACGCACGACCGCTTCCGCCGCTGCGACGGCGGCTTCGCGCAGGCGCTGGCGGGCCTGCGCGTGGCGCGCGCCGCCGGCCTGCGCGTGGGCGTGCGCATGACGCTGACCGAAGCCAACGCCGCGCAGCTGCCCGACATGGTCGCACTGGCCGAACGCGAAGGCATCGACAAGTTTTACCTTTCTCACTTCAACTATGCGGGCCGCGCGCGCAGCCATCGCGCCGAGGACGCGCGGCATGCGCGCACGCGCGCCGCGCTGGACTGGCTGTTCGACCATGTCTGGCAGCGCACGCGCACGGGCCATGCCGGCGACTTCGTGACCGGCAACAACGACGCCGACGGGGTCTACCTGCTGCACTGGATCGCGCAGCGCTACCCGCACCGCGTCGCCGACATGCGCCAGCGGCTGCAACAGTGGGGTGGCAATGCGACCGGCGTGGGTGTCGCCAATATCGACAACCTCGGCAACGTGCATCCCGACACGATGTGGTGGCACGTCACGCTGGGCAACGTGCGCGAACGGCCTTTTGGCGAGATCTGGGCAAGCCGCGCCGATCCGCTGATGGCGGGACTGGCCAGCCGGCCGCGTCCGCTGCAGGGACGCTGCGCGGACTGCTCGCACCGTGCCATCTGCAACGGCAATACGCGCGTGCGCGCGCTCGCGCTGACCGGCAACGCGTGGGCGGAAGATCCGGGCTGTTACCTCAGCGACACGGAAATCGCCACCTTGCCCCACGCGGAGGTGACGGCATGACACGCATTGCCCGATGGATACTGTCCGTGGCGCTGGCTTGCGGGATGCAATCCGCATTTGCGCTCGACCCCGCCGCGCTCTATGGCCAGCACTGCGCCGCCTGCCACGGCGCGGACCGCCTCGGCGGCATGGGCCCCGCGCTGCTGCCGGAAAGCCTGGAGCGGCTGCGCGCCAGCGAACTCGACGCCGTGCTGCGCGACGGCCGCACCGCGACGCAGATGCCGGCCTTCGGCGCCACGCTGGCTGCTTCGGAACTGCAGGCGCTGGCGCGCTGGCTGCGCACGGCGCCCGCTGCCGCGCCGCAATGGAGCGCCGACGCGATCCGCGCCAGCCACGCGGTCATGCATGCACCCGGCACCCTGCCGGCGCGTCCCGTGTACAGCGCCGATCCGCAGAACCTGTTCGTGGTGGTCGAGGCAGGCAGCCATCACATGACCGTGCTCGACGGCGACCGGCTGGCACCGATCCATCGCTTTGCCACGCGCTTCGCCTTGCACGGCGGCCCGAAGTTCAGCCGCGATGGCCGCTATGTCTACATGGCAAGCCGCGACGGCTGGGTCAGCAAGTACGACCTGTGGAACCTGGCCTATGTCGCCGAGATCCGCGTCGGCATCAATACGCGCAACGTTGCCGTCAGCGACGACGGGCGCTGGGTGCTGGCCGGCAATACGCTGCCGCGCACGCTGGTGCTGCTGCGCGCCGACGACCTGTCGCTGGCGCGGGTAATCGACGTCAAGGGCCGCGGTGGCGACGCCTCGCGGGTATCTGCGGTCTACGACGCGGCGCCGCGCCACAGCTTTATCGCGGCGCTGAAGGACATCGCCGAGGTCTGGGAAATCCCGTATGCCGACGCCGCCGGCAAGCCACTGGCGTCGCTGGCGCCGCGTGCGATCGTGCTGGACGATGTGCTCGACGACTTCTTCTTCGACCAGCCTTACCGCCACATCCTCGGCGCGTCGCGCAACGGCGGCGGCCAGGTGATCGACCTGGACCGGGGTCGCAAGGTGGCCTCGCTGGCGCTCGGCGGCATGCCTCACCTCGGCAGCGGCATTACGTGGGAACGGGGCGGCGATCAAGTGATGGCGTCGCCCGACCTCGGGCAGGGCCGCATCCCGGTGATCGACATGCAGGACTGGCACACTGTCGCCACCATTCCGACCCACGGCCCCGGCTTCTTCCTGCGCAGTCACGAGAACAGCCGCTACGCGTGGGCCGACGCCATGATGAGCCCGCGGCGCGACACGCTGCAGGTGATCGACAAGCAGACCCTGCAGGTCGCCGGCAGCGTCACGCCCAGCCCGGGCCGCACCGCCGCGCATGTGGAATTCACGCGCGACGGCCGCTACGCGCTGGTCAGCCTGATGGAGCGCGACGGCGCGATCGTGGTCTACGACGCCGCCACGCTGCAGGAAGTGAAGCGCATCCCGATGGACAAGCCCATCGGCAAGTACAACGTCTTCAACAAGACCACGCGTTCGGCCGGCACCAGTCATTGAGGCCATGCCGCCGCGCATGCAGGAGTCCCTCGCATGAACTTTCCCCTCAAGCCCGGCAAGGTCTGGCTGGTCGGCGCCGGCCCCGGCAGCCCGGACCTGGTCACGGTGCGCGCGGCCCGCGCGCTCGCCTGCGCCGACGTATGGCTGGTCGACGACCTGGTCTCGCCGGAGATGTCCTGCTATGCCCGGCCCGGCACGCATGTCGAGTGGGTCGGCAAGCGTGGCGGCCGCTGCTCCGTCACCCAGGCGCGCATCCAGCAGCTGACGTTGCAGCATGCGCTGGCCGGCCGCACCGTGGCGCGCGTCAAGGGCGGCGATCCGCTGCTGTTCGGCCGCGGCGGCGAAGAAGCCGCCTTCCTGCGCGCGCACGGCGTGCCGGTGGAAGTGGTCAACGGCATCAGCAGCGGCGTGGCGGCGGCGCAGGCGCTGGGCATCGCGCTGACCCACCGCGCCCACTGCCACGGCGTGACCTTCGTCACCGGGCACACCAGCGAACACGGCTCGCCGGACTGGGACGCGCTGGTGCGCGGCGGCACCACGCTGGTCATCTACATGGGCATGAGCCGGCTCGGGGCGATCCGCGACGGGCTGCTGGCGGCCGGCATGCGCGCCGACATGCCGGCCGCGGTGGTGATGCATGCGGGCGGCGCGGACGAGCGCTGCTGGGCCGGCACGGTCCAAACGCTGGCCGATGCATTGGCCGCCGGGATGGCCAGCCCGGCGGTGGTGCTGGTGGGCGGCGTGGTGGCAGAGGCGATGCCGCGTCAGATGGCTATCTCCTCGGCCTTGTCGGCCTCGTCCGCCGCGCCGTAGCTCTCGCTGGCGGGGACTTTCCCGTCCAGCCCCGGGATATGGCACTATCGTCGGCACGCGCCGACCAACACGCACGCGCCCCGAAGTGGCTACCCTGACACATCACTCCCCCAAGCTGCACCTGACCGCCGAGCGTGGCTTCGCCTTGCATGAAAGCCGCCACGCGGGATTCCGGCGCGAATGGCATACGCACGACTGCAGCATGTTGCTGTGGACCCGCGCCGGCCGGTTGCGCAGCGTGTGGGAAACCCAGCCCGACACGCTGCAGCCCGGCCCGGTCGCGGCCACGCTGGTCCGCGGCGGCGCGGTGCTGCTGCCGGCGTCGACGCGCCATTTCACCGCCGCGGAAGCCGGCCGCCAGCATCACGGCGAACTCTACCTGCCCCCTGACAGGCTGCGCGGCGCCGCCCCCTACGGCGCGCTGCGGCTCGACGGCGCTGCGCTGGCGATGCTCGAAGCGCTGCTGACGCCCGGGCTTGCGCCTGCCAGCGCGGACCTGCTGGTGCGCGCCATCGTCGGCCAGGTCATGGCCAGCCCGCCGCTGGCGCTGCCGCAGGAGCCGGCCTCGCTCGCGCTCAGGCTGGTGCGATGCTTCAGCGCGGCGCTGGAGCGCGACCAGGCGCTGCCGTCGATCGATGCCGCGGCCTGTACCCTTGGCGTCTCCGCGCGGCAGCTGCAGCGCGCCTGCCACCTCGAGTTTGGCGCCAGCCCGGTCGCGGTCCGCCGGCGCGTGCTCGCGGCACATGCGCGCAATCTGCTGGCCGCAGGATTGCCGCTGTCGCGCGTCAGCGAGCGCCTTGGCTTTGCCAGCAGCGGCCACCTGGCGCGCCTGCTGCGCGAGGTGCCGCCGGCGGACTGAGCACACTGGCCGGGGGCATTGCCTGCCATTCACGCCAGGCAGGCTTCCAGTTCGATCTCGATCCAGGCACGGTCGGGCAGGCTTGCCACCCCCACCGCGGTGCGGGCCGGCAGCGCCTGATCGGGGAAAGCCAGTGCCAGCAGCGCCGAGGCACTGTCCACCACCAGCGAATGCCGGGTGAAATCGCCATGCGCACGCACGAACCCGCGCAACCGCGTGACCTGCCGCACTGCCGCCAGCTGGCCACCGGCGGCTGCGCGCAGCGCGGCCAGCGCATTCAGCATCGCCACCTCGGCGGCAAGGCGAGCAGCCGGGATATCGGCGTCGGTGGTGCAGCACCCCGCCATCGCAATGCCGTCACGCCGCGGGGTCTGGCCGCTGATGCTGACGCGGCCGTCGCTCACGCAGGCGGGCGCGTAGCTGCCGCGCGGTACGGGCGCGTTCGGCAGCGCAAAGCCCGCGGCGGCGAGCCGGGCTTCCGGCGTCGTGGCGCTCATGGCTGGCTCCATTGGACCGCGCCGGTGAGCCAGCAGCCCTGCGCCGTGCCGTCGGCCGCGACGCGCGGTGCCACCAGGATTTCCGACGGGCGGCCCATGGTTTCGCCCTGCCATACCGCGAGCACCGGCGCGACACCGCGGGAATTGCCGGCAAGGTGTCCCCACAGCGCGGCGGCGGCAATTCCGGTGGCGGCGTCTTCCGGGTAGCCGGAAGCGCGCGGAAACTGCCGTGCATGCACCGCCCGCGTGGCCGGCGGCGGCGCCGGTTCTTCTGGTGCCGCATCCGCATACGGGTACAAGCCGGTGGACCCGATCGCATCGCACAACTCCGCCATCCGTGCGAAGTCCGGCCGCAGCGCGGACAGCGTGGCCACATCCGGCATCGCCACCAGCGTCTTGACGCGGCTGGTGCAGGCATTGGTCATGGCATGGCCGGCGCCATCGCCAGGCAGGCCCAGCACCGCGGCGACCGCCCTGCGCCGGGCCGCATCCAGCGTGCTTGCCTGCACCGGCGGCTGCGAAATCCACACCCGCTGCGCCGCGTCGTCCCAGCGCGCCGTCACGATGCCGCTCAGCGTCTCGACGCGCGCGGCCGGCGTGGTCCAGCGGCCCCATTGGCGCAGCGCCCACAACGCGCCCACCGTGGCATGGCCGCACATCTCCATCTCGTGCCGCGGCACGAAGAAGCGCAGGCGCAGGTTCGCGCCATCGGACGAAGGCGGCAGCACAAAGGCGGACTCATGGCCATGCCGCGCCGCGACCTGCTGCATGTCCGTCTCGGACATGCCTTGCGCATCGGCCACCAGCGGTACCGGGTTGCCGCCGCCGGGGCCCCGCACGAACACGTCGATCAGCGCCGCGCGGCCGCGCGCGGGCAGGGTCTGTAGCTGTGGCTTATTCAAGCGTCGCTCCCACGGACCGGGCAATTCCGCCCCAGTAAGACAAGTCGTGCTGCACGGCGGCGAGCATCTCTGCAGGCGTGCCCGGGCGCACCGTCACGCCCTTGTCGGCGAGTTCGCGGATGATGTCCTTGTCCGCCAGCACCTGGTTGAGCGCCTGGTTCATGCGCGCAACGATCGGCGCCGGCGTCCCGCGCGGAAACGCCAGTCCATACCAGAGCTGTTGCGCAAAGCCCGGCACGCCCTGGCTGGCGAAGCTCGGCACGTTGGGCAGCAGCGGTGTCGGCGCGGTCGTCGCGACGGCAACCAGCTTGCCGGCGCGGAGGTACGGCACGAGTCCCGCGGGGTTGTCGAACATCAGCTGTACCTGGCCACCGATGAGGTCGGTATAAGCGGGCGCCGCGCCGCGATACGGCACATGCGTCAGCGGCACCCTGGACAACGCCTGGAACTGCACACCGATCAGGTGCGATACCGTGCCCACTCCGACCGAGGCAAAGCTGTGCTGCGCAGGCTTGTCGTGGCGCAGCCGGTCGAGCAGCGTCTTCACGTCAGGTGCCTGCAGTGCGCGATTGACCGCGAGCACATAGGGCGAGGTGCCGATAAAGCCAGCGTAGGCAAAGTCGGCGACCGGCTTGTACGGCAACCTGGGATAGACGCTGGCGCTGACCGCATGCGTGCTGGTGGTCGCCACGCCCACCACGTAGCCGTCCGGCGCGGCACGCGCCACGAACGTAGCGCCGATGGTGCCGCCCGCGCCGCTGCGGTTGTCGATCACCACGGGCTGGCCGAGCGCCGCCTGCAGCCGGGGCTGGATGGTGCGGACCAGCAGGTCGGTGCCGCCGCCGGCCGGAAACGGTACCACCAGCGTGACCGGCTTGGCGGGCCAGTCCTGTGCGAAGGCAGCGCCGGCCGGGGCCAGACAAAGCACCCCGAGCAGGCAGGCGGATAGATTGGGAAGGAAAGGTGGCAGGGTTGCCATGGCGCGTTCTCCTGGACTCGAACGGCTTGAGTCTAGGGATGGCGCATCCAGCGGCCAAACCGGCAGCCGACGGGGCTTGATCCGAAATCGGACAACGGCAATCGCCGTTCCACCATGGCGCCGCGCCGGTGTTTGCTTCCCTCTCCCATTAGTGGAAAAGGGGAGCAAACCTGGGCTTTAGCGGGCCGCCGCGGCAGCCAGCCAGCCTTCTTCGGTGCTCGCGGCTGCGACCTGGCTGGCAATCGTGTGGCCCAGCCGGGTCGCATCGGCACAGACCGAGTCTTGCGTCATTTCCGTGGCGCCGTGCACGCCGGCGCCGGCGGCTGCCGCCATCGCCACATGCCCGGCTGCGGCACCGATGCCGGCGGTTTCCGCCACGCCCGGGACATGGCCAGAATCCGCGCTGGCTGCAAAGCTCTGCAGCGGGACCGGGGCGCCGTTGGCGGGCTTGTACGAGATGCGCACGTGGGCGCCGACTTCGCTCTTGCCCGCACCCAGGCCGATCAGCAGGCGGCGGCGGCCGCTGCCTTCATCGATCTTGCGGAAGTCGCCCTCGACCACCAGCGCGTTCGCACCCGCCGGCGCCGGCGCATCGGAACGCACCGCGTTCAGGCCCATGCCGCGCAGTTCGCGCACGATCTCGTTGGCGACCTGCTCGCGCGCTTCGGCGGCGGCCTGGCCTTGCGCGCTCGCCGGCGAACCGCCGGTGGCCATCCTCCTGACCTGCTGCGCCAGGCCGCCGTCAAGCTTCACCTGCCCGGCATCGGCATCGAACGCGTGGACGTAGATCACGTCGGCGTGCACGGCCTGCATCAGGCCCATCTGGTTGATGCCGGTGACACCGGCGTTGGCGCAGCCGGCGCCCAGCACGGTGGTGGCGGCGAGTGCAGCGATGGTCAGGCGCCTGGTTTGCCTGGCGATGGTCTGGAGAGCGTTGCGCATATCGGTTCCTTTGGGTTGGCGAGTGGTGCCGTCAGTGGTCTGTAAAAGCTGTCACCGACATCGTTGCATCAGCGGATCGCAAACCATCGGGCGCTTCTTGCCGCGCTGCCTGCTTCGGTGTTGCCGAGTGTGTTGCCGTTCGGCAGCGCGGTGACGGAAGTATGGGAAAAACCCACGCGCAGCGCCACGCGGGAATTATTTCGCGCCATGTCACGGCCCTGGGACACGAGGCGTGCGGCGCTACGCCACCGGGGCGTGCAGCGGCAGCGCCAGCACCGCTTCAAGCCCGCCGCCATCGCGCGGGCGGAACTGCAGCGAGCCGCCGTGCAGCCGCGCAATGCGTTCGACGATGGCCAGCCCGAGCCCCGTGCCGCCAGCATGGCCGCGCGCGTTGGCGCCACGGCTGAAGGGCGCCTTGAGCTGCTCCAGCTCATGCGCGGCGATGCCGGTGCCGCGATCGCCGACCGCCACGTAGGCACACGCCGCATCGCACCACGTGCGCACGCTGAAGCCCGACTTTCCATAGACGACAGCGTTCTGCATCAGGTTCATCAGCAACCGCATCAGGCTGACCGGGCGATAGGGAACCGGCGGCAGTTCCGCCAGCGACAACTCGAATTCATGGCCCAGGCCGGCGAAATCGGCGGCGAGCTGCGACACCAGCGCGTTGACGTCGCCGGGCTGCGGCTGCTCTTTCTCGCCGCTGCCGGCGTAGTCCATGAACTGCTGCAGGATGGTCTCGATGTGGTCCAGGTAGCCCTCGGCCGAGGCCACGAAGGCGTCGTCGGCGCCGCGCGGGATCGACATGGCCATCGCCAGGCGCAGCTTGGTCAGTGGCGTGCGGATGTCGTGCGAGACACCGGCCAGCATCAGCGCCCGGGTCTGCTCGGCCTGCTGCAAGGCTTGCGTCATCTGGTTGAAGGCACCGCTGACCTGGGCGATCTCGGTCGGGCCGTCGGTCGGCAGCGGCCGCGGTGTCGAGCCCGCGCAGATCTCCCCCGCGGCCCGCGCGAGGTCCTGCAGGGGGCGGTTCAGGTGGCGCTGGATCAGGTAGCCCGTCAACGCCGCCAGCAGCGCCAGCGCGGTCGACAGCGCCAGCGCCGTGGCGATGCCGCCGGCGCGCACGTCCTCGCTGATCGGCAGGCCGATCCAGCGCGGCTCGCCCCCCACATGCATGCGGATCCAGAGTTGCTCGGCCTCGCCGGCCTGCCATCGCACCGGCATGTCGGCGGGCAGGTGGCGCCGCAGCGCCTCCATGAAGACATCGCGTTGCCAGGTGCGCAGCAGGTGCCGCAGGTCGGTCGCGGGTTTCGCGGCGGCGTGCTCGGGCTCTTGCGCCTGCGCCCCCATGCGCGTTGCCGCAACGCCGCTGGGGTCAAGCGGCATTGCCGCCACCACGCGGTCGAGCGTGCGCACGTAGTCGGCAAAGACGATGGCGGCGCGCTCGATGCGCGGGCGCTGCACGTAATGCATCAGCACCGTCAGCGAACAGGCCTGGGTGATGGCCACCAACGCCACCAACAGCAGGATATTGCGCGCCAGCAGCGAGCGCGGCAGCAGGCGCCTGAGCATGGGCGACGACCGCGTCACGAATCCACGCCGGCGACCAGCATGTAGCCGACGCCCCACACGGTCTTGATAAAGCGCGGCTTGGACGGGTCGTCTTCGACGATCTGGCGCAGCCGCAGGATCTGCACGTCGATGCTGCGGTCGAGCGCGTCATGGTCGCGCCCGCGCGCCCGCGCCAGCAGGTTCTCGCGGCTGACCGCGCGGTTCGGCGACGAGCCCAGCGCGTGCAGCAGCAGCATTTGCGCCGAATGCACTTCGACCGGCTCGCCGCCGCGCAGCAGCGTCTGCTTGCCGACATCGAAGGTGAAATCGCCAAAGCGCAGCCGCTGCGTGGTCACGGTAGGGTCGCCGGCCGACATCTTCTGCCGGCGCAGCAGCGCGCGGATGCGCGCCACCAGCTCGTCCGGCACGAAGGGCTTGGCGAGGTAGTCGTCGGCACCCGTTTCCAGCCCCGCCACGCGGTCCATCGGGTCGCCCCTGGCCGTCAGCATCAGGATCGGCAGCGTATGGCCCTCCGCCCGCAGGCGCTTGCAGATGGTGAGGCCGTCCTCGGGCTCCATCATCAGGTCGAGCACCAGCAGGTCGTGCGGCTCGCGCTGCAGGTACTTGTCGAGCTGCTTGCCATCGGCCACCGCGCGCACGCGGAAGCCGTGCCCGGTCAGGAAGCGCTGCAGCATGTTGCGCAGCTCGGCTTCGTCGTCGAGCACGACAATCCTGTTCACCTGTTCCATCACGGGTCTCCCGGCGATGCCGGCGTGCAGTCCGAACTCCGGCTTCAGCGCGACATCATCATCTGCTGCATGAACGCCTCGATCTGCGGCAGCGTCACGTAGCCCAGCCGCTGCGTGTCGATCTGGTCGAAGTGGCTCGCGACCATCGGCATGCCGGCCTGCGCCTGCTCGCGGGTCAGCTTGCCATCCCGCGTGGTGTTCGCGCTGGCGAAACGCTTCTGCAGCTGCTGCAGCGCCCGCTCGGCCCGCGCTCCACCGGCACCCGCCGCCGGCATCTCGGCACTTTGTGCATGCGCGCCTGCAGAAACAATACACAACATAAGCACTGCAATCATCTTCTTCATGATGGACTCCGCTGGGACGGCCGGCCTTGCCGGCAATTGGTAAAGGTGCAGCTGCCGCCACCGCAGGCGCCGCTATGTCCGCTGTTGAACGTGCCGCCGGGGCAGGCGCAGGGAGGCGGCGAGACTGCTGAGGCATTTCGTCATGGCAGGTCCTTCTGGTTCGGTTCATGCCGCGCAACATGTCGCGGCGACGGCCGAACTATAGGAAAGCGACCGCGGCATTTCGCGGTGGAAAGAATGTCGCGGTGTTACACCGCCAGCGGGCATGACATACGGCGAAATAATTGCCGGATGGCGCCGCTCGGGTCCAGCCACTACCTTTGCCTCACCGACGCAGCAAGCAGCCCCCGCAAGCAGGCGTCCCACCTCACCACACTGGACCCCGACATGCACAACCTCGGAAAATTCACGCTCTATGTCACGGCGTTTGTTGTGACGATCTCTCTGGTCGAAGCCTTCTTCCTGGCACGCAAGGCGAATCGCCAGGGCAAGGCCTATCCCTGGCATGAAGTCACGCTGTCGCTGGCCGACCTGGCTGGTCGCAAACTGCTGGCGCTGCTGCCCCTGTCGCTGGCCGCTCCCGTGTTTGCGTTGGCCTGGCAACATCGCCTCTTCACGGTCGAGATCAACAGCGCGCTGGCCGTGCTGCTGCTCTTCCTCGGACAAGAGTTCTGCTACTACTGGTACCACCGCGCCTCGCACCGTATCCGCTTCTTCTGGGCGACGCACGCGGTGCACCACTCGCCGAACGAACTGACGCTGGGCACCGCCTATCGCCTTGGCTGGACCGGCAAGGTCACCGGCACCGCCATCTTCTTCGCGCCGCTGGTCTTGCTGGGTGTTCGTCCTGAAGTGGTGCTGGCCACGGTGAGCCTGAACCTGCTGTATCAGTTCTGGCTGCATACCACCTGGATCCCGAAGCTGGGCTGGCTCGAATACGTGTTCAACACCCCCTCGGCGCACCGCGTGCACCATGCTTCGAACATCGACTACCTCGATGCCAACTTCGGCGGCGTGCTGATCATCTTCGACCGCCTGTTCGGCACCTATGTGGAAGAGCGCGCGGAAGAGCCGTGCCGCTACGGCCTGGTCCACCCGACCACCACGCACAACCCGCTGGTCAACCAGTTCGAACACTGGGTCGGCCTGGGCAAGGACATGGCCAACGCTGGCAGCGTGCGGAATGCGATTGGCTATCTGGTGATGCCTCCCGGTTGGACGCCGGATGGCTCGGGAGAGACCACCGAGGGTCTGCGGCTGCAGGCGCAGGCTGAGCGTGCGGTGGCGGTTGCGGCGGAGGTCAGGTAATACCTGCCGGATGCAGGGTTGAAAGGCGCGGCAAATGCCGCGCTTTTTTGCTTTCGACAACGCGCGCGCGCCGCCGGTTTGCGTTCCTCACTGTCAGTAAGGCAACCCCACATAGTTCTCCGCCAACGCCCGGCACGCCGCGTCCGACCCCACCAGGTAATCGAGCTCGGCCCGCTGCATGCGCAACGAGAACGGATCCGCATCCGGGAAGCGATGCATCAGCGAAGTCAGCCACCATGAAAAGCGCTCGGCCTTCCAGATGCGGCGCAGGCAACGCGCCGAATAGGCATCCAGCTCGCGCTTGTCGTCATGCCGGCAGGCGGCGATCAGTCCGTCGGCCAGGGTCAGCACGTCGCTGGCGGCCAGGTTCAGCCCCTTGGCGCCGGTGGGCGGCACGATATGCGCGGCATCGCCGGCCAGGAACAGGTTGCCGAAGCGCATCGGCTCGCACACAAAGCTGCGCAGCGGCGCGATGCTTTTCTCGATGCTCGGGCCCGTCACCAGCGACTGCGCCGACTGCGGATCGAGGCGGCGGCGCAGTTCGTCCCAGAAGCGCTCATCGGACCAGTCCTCCACACGCTCGCTCGACGGCACCTGTACGTAGTAGCGGCTGCGCGTGCGCGAGCGCATGCTGCACAGCGCAAAGCCGCGTTCGTGGCTGGCGTAGATCAGCTCGTCCGCCACCGGCGGTGTATCCGAGAGGACGCCAAGCCAGCCGAACGGGTAGACGCGCTCGAACAACTGCGTAGCGGTCTGCGGCACGCTCTGCCGGCTGACGCCATGAAAGCCGTCGCAGCCGGCGATGTAGTCACAGTGGATCTCGTGCGTCACGCCGTCCTTGCGGTAACGGACCACCGGCCTTGCGCTGTCGAAGTCATGCAGGCTGACATCCTGCGCGTCATAGACCGTGGTGATGCCCGCTTCCTGCCGTGCCGCCATCAGGTCGCGCGTGACCTCGGTCTGGCCGTAGACGGTCACGCTGCGGCCGACCAGCGCGTGCAGGTCGATGCGATGCCGCTGGCCATCGAACGACAGCTCGATGCCGTCGTGCACCAGCCCTTCCTCCTGCAGCCGCGCCGCCACGCCCGCGCGCTTCAGCGCATCGACGGTCACGCTCTCGAGGATGCCGGCGCGGATGCGCCCCAGCACGTATTCCGGACTGCGTTGCTCGACGATCACGTTGTCGATGCCCGCCCTGGCGAGCAGCTGCCCGAGCAACAGGCCGGCGGGGCCGGCGCCGATGATGGCGACCTGGGTGCGCATGTCTTGTCTCCTTGTGCATATCGATCTGATGGCGCTAACGATAGTGGCCGCGCACCGGCTACGGAATGGACAGACGGAACCAACGACAGGACAATCGGAACATTGCTGGTAAACACTGACGCCCCCGTGAAACCTGTCCCGACCTACTCCCTGTACGGCGTGAATTCAACCGAGCCGCTGTCCGACCAGCTGCATTTCGAATCCATCGCCGCGCGCAGCCGCCTGCACGGGTGGGAGATCAAGCCTCACCGGCATGAGCGCTTCCTGCAAATTCTGTACATCCATGCGGGTGGCGGCGAAGCCCTGCTCGAAGAGCGCCGCGAGCCGCTGCGCAGCGGCTCACTGGTGACGATGCCGCCGCGGCATATCCACGGCTTCGTGTTTACGCCGGACACTGACGGCATGGTCGTCACCATGACCGACAGCCACCTGCGCACGCTGCTGGCGGGTGTGCCGGATGCGCTGCCGCTGTTCGAACACCCGCGCCATGACCGCGTGCGGCGCGGCCACGTGCTGGCGAGTTCGCTGGCGCTGTTTCGTGGGGAGATGGAAGCCGTGTCCGCCTGGCGCGGGGCGTCGCTGTCGGCGCTACTGACTTTGGTGCTGATCGGTATCGCGCGGCTGGCCAATGCCGATCAGCCGGCAGCCGCGCGCAGCGGCAGTCGTCCGGCGCGGCATTTCCAGCACTTCCAGCAACTGCTGGAATCGGACTATCGCGAGCAGAAGGAGATTGGCCACTACGCCGGCGCGATCGGGATCACGTCCACGCAGCTCAACCGCGTGTGCCGCCACGCCTCGGGGCAGTCCGCGCTGCAGATGATCCACGCGCGCGTGCTCGCCGAAGCGCAGCGCGACCTGCTCTTCAGCGACCTGGAGATCAAGCACATCGCGCTGTCGCTCGGGTTCTCCGACGCGGCGTACTTCTCGCGCTTCTTCGCGCGGCTGGTGGGGCAGGCGCCCACGGAGTTCCGGCAGTCGGGACGGGCGCGGCTGCCGGCGTTCGCGGTGCGCTGATCGATCCGATCAGTCCGGCTGGTCCATCGCGGCGAAGATTTCCTCGGCCAGGTGGAAGGCCGAATTCGCCGCCGGCACACCGCAATAGATCGCGGTCTGCAGCAGCACTTCCTTGATCTGGTCGCGCGTGACGCCATTGTTGGCGGCAGCGCGCAGATGCAGCTTCAGTTCATCCGTGCGGTTCAGCGCCACCATCATGGCGATGGTCAGCAGGCTGCGGGTGTGGCGCGGCAGGCCCTCGCGCGTCCAGATCTCGCCCCAGGCGTAGCGCGTGATGAGGTGCTGGAATTCTTCGTTGAGCGGCGACAGCCGCGCCAGCGAGCGATCGACGTGCGCGCTGCCGAGTACCTCGCGCCGCACCGAGAGTCCGGCTTCGTAGCGCGCGTGATCGTCGGTCACGGGCAGGCGGCCTTGCACGAAGTCCACCAGTGCAGCGGTGAAGCGGCCTGGCTGCTCGAAGCTGGAAATATGCGCGGCAGGCAGTTCGACGAAGCGCGCACCGGGAATCGCATCGGCCAGCGCGCGGCCCTCTTGCGCGGTGGTCGACGGGTCCTGGCTGCCGGCGATGACCAGCACCGGCACCGTGATCGACGACACCGTCTCGCGGAAGTCGGCGTCGCGCACCGCCGCGCAGCTGGCCGCATAGCCGCGCGGATCGAGTCCTGCCAGCACGCCGCGCAGGCTATCCAGCGCGCGGTCCGAGGTGGCGGCAAACCCCGGCGTGAACCAACGTTCGATCGATGGCGCGACCATCCCGGCCATGCCGTCGCGCAGCACGGTGTCGATGCGCGTGTTCCATCCCTCGGCGTTGCCGATCTTTGCCGCGGTATTGGCCAGCACGATGCGGCAGAAGCGCTCGGGCGCATGGATGCCGAGCCACATCCCGGTCAGGCCGCCCAATGACAGGCCGCAGAACACCGCTTGGTCAATCCGCAATGCGTCCAGGATGGCGATTACGTCCTGACCGAGCTGTTCAACCGTGAAGGCATCGCCCGGCGCGGTCGAGCGGCCGTGGCCGCGCGTGTCGTAGCGCACCACGCGACAGCGCCCGGCCAGCGCGGCGGCCTGTGGCTCCCACATGGTGTGGTCGGTGCCGAGCGAGTTGGAGAAGATGATGGCCGGCGCGGCCTCGGGGCCGTCGACGGTGTAGAAGAGCCGGGCACCGGCGTGATCGAGATAGGGCAATGCAGTCTCCTGAGAATCCTTGGCGAGTTACCGTGCGGCACGTTCGGCAAGCGCGGATTGCCACGCCTGCACCGCCGCATCCGCGAAAGCCGATGACTGGCCCGCATAGTTGCCAGGATTGGCAAGTCGGTCAAGCGTGGTGTCGTCGAGCAAGCCCGCATGGGCCGGTTCTTCCTGCAGCGTGCGGGCCAGCGCATCGCGCAGGCTGGTGCCATCGGCCACGGCGCGGCGCGAGGCGCGCTCCACCACGTGGTGCGCTTGCAGCCGGCCGATCCTGCCACCGAGCTCCAGCATCGCGGCCTCGCCGAGTATCAACCCATGCGTGAGATCGAGATTGCTGCGCATGCGCGCCGCATCGACCTGCAGCCCCGCCACCACCTCGCCCATCTGGCGCAGCGCGCCCGCGGCCAGCGCGACGATCTGCGGCAGCGTGTCCCATTCCGCCTGCCAGCCGCCCAGCGCACGCTCGTGTTCCTGCACCATGCCTGACAGCATGGTGGCCACCAGCGGCGGCACGCGCACCGACGCCGTCAGCACCGCCGCGCAACCCACCGGATTGCGCTTGTGCGGCATGGTGCTGGAGCCGCCACGGCCGGGCCCGGCGGGCTCGGCCACTTCCGCCACCTCGGTCTGCATCAGCAGCGAGATGTCGCGAGCCATCTTGCCGAGCGTGCCGGTCAGCATGCCGAGCGTGGTGGCAACTTCGACCATGCGGTCGCGATGCGCATGCCACGGCAGCACGGGCGCGACCAGGCCGAGTTCGCGGGCCAGTGCGGCGGTCACGCCGGGCGCGGCGTCGCCCAGGCTCGCGAGCGTGCCCGCGGCGCCGCCGAACTGCAGCGCGCGGGCCTGCGCGCGCGCTGCACCAAGGCGGGCGAGGTCGCGGCGCAGCGCGTCGAGCCAGCCGGCGGCCTTGCAGCCAAAGGTGGTTGGCAGTGCATGCTGCAGCCAGGTGCGCGCCACCATCGGCGTGGCGCGATGCGCGCTGGCCAGCACGGCGCAGGCTTCGCCCAGGCGTACCAGGTCGGCATCGAGCGCGCGCAGCGCGTCCGCGACCTGGAGGACCAGCGCGGTGTCGATGATGTCCTGGCTGGTGGCGCCCCAGTGCACGAAGCGCGCTGCATCGGCATCGCGCTCGGCCACGGCGGCGGTCAGCTGTTTGACAAACGGAATGGCCAGATTGCCGGCAGCGACCGCGGCCTGCGCCAGCGCTTCGCGGTCGATGGCGCCGACGTGGCTGCAGACTTCGGTGATGACGGTCGCGGCAGCGGCCGGGATCACGCCGCATTGCGCTTCGGCACGCGCGAGCGCGGCCTCGACGGCAAGCATGCGCTGCACGGTGCCGGCGTCGGAGAAGATGTCCAGCACCGCGGGGCTGCCGAACATGGGATCGGTAAGACGCGTGACGGTTGGCATGGGGGCGATCGGTAGGGGGTCGTGGCGATGACGACCACCTGATTATGCGTCTGTCGCCGGCGGCCGGGAGATGCCTGCCCGCCGGCGCGGCGTGTCAGATATCGAAGAACACCGTCTCGTCCGGACCTTGCAGCACGATGTTCCAGCGCAGCGTGCCGTTGCCGGCATCGTTGCCGGAATCGAGGCCAACGAGCGTGCCGCGCCGCTCGGCCGGCACCAGCGCCAGCACTGGATCCGCCGCATTGGCCGCGGTCTCGTCCGGGAAGTACATGCGCGTGGCAACGTGCTTGACCAGCCCGCGCATGAACACCGACACCATGATGTGCGGCGCCTGCGGCCGGCCGTCGGCCCCGGGCACGGCGCCCGGCTTGACGGTGACGAAGCGGAACGACCCGTCGGCCTCGGTCGGCACGCGGCCGAAGCCGGTAAAGCCGGGCACCAGCGGCAGTTCGCGCGTGTCTTCGGCGTGGCGGTAGCGACCGGCGGGATTGGCCTGCCAGATCTCGACCATGCCGTCGGGCACGGGCTCGCCGTTGCCGTCGGTGACGCGGCCTTCGATCACGATGCGCTGGCCGGCCAGTGCCGGGGCGCTGGCGGTCAGGTCGGCGCAGTTCAGTCCGCTCAGGCCGATATGGAGGTAGGGGCCGACGGTCTGGGATGCGGTGGCGTAAAGCATGGTCTTACTCCATCGGCGTGGCATCGCGGCCACGCAGCACGATATCGAAACGGTAGCCGAGCGCGTATTCGGGCTGGGTAGTCTCCCAGTCGAGACTGGCGATGAGCCGGTCGCGTGCCTTCTCGTCCGGCACGCAGTTGAAGATCGGGTCGAACGGCAACAGCGGATCGCCGGGGAAGTACATCTGCGTCACCAGCCGCGTGGCATAGGCATTGCCGAACAGCGAGAAGTGGATATGCTGCGGCCGCCAGGCGTTGTGGTGGTTGCGCCAGGGATAGGCGCCGGGCCTGATGGTCTTGAACCGGTAGTGCCCGTTGGCGTCGGTGACGGTGCGGCCCTCGCCGGAGAAATGCGGGTCCAGCGGCGCGTCATGCTGGTCGCGCTTGTGCACGTAGCGGCCGGCTGCGTTGGCCTGCCACACCTCGATCAGCGCGTTCGGCACCGGCCGGCCATTCTCGTCCAGCACGCGGCCGGTCACCAGGATGCGCTCGCCGATAGCCTCCCCACCGTTGCCGGCGGTGAGGTCGTTATCGCCTTCGCGGACGAATTCGGCGCCGAAGGTGGGACCGGTCACTTCGGACAGCGACTGCGGCAGCGCAATCAGCGGCTGGCCGGGCGAGCGCTTCTGCGTGGAAGCGTAGGGGTCGAAGCGGTATTCGGGCTGGGTGTCCCAGTAGGGACGGCGATATTGGGCAAGACGGGTCATTGCGCAGTCTCCTTGTGGTTGGCGTGACAGGACTTTAGGCAACACATAAAGTCATGTAAATTAAGTTTTCTGAGAATTACGATAACTTTCCCGCATGAAAGCCACCGCCCGGCCCGCGCTTGAAATCTTCCGCAACCGCGTTCGGCTGCGGCATCTCTACTGCTTCGTGGCGGTGTCGCAGACGCAGCACCTGGGCCGCGCCGCCGACCGCCTCGGGCTGACACAGCCAGCCGTGTCCAAGACCCTGAGCGAACTGGAAGAGCTGACCGGCACCCGCCTGCTGGTGCGCCAGCGTGCGGGCACGGAACTGACCACCGCCGGCACGCGCTTCCTGCGTCACGCGCTGCGCATCCTTGCGGATATCGATGCGGCGGCCGACAGCATGGCCGGCGAGCAGGCGCAGCCCCGGGAGCGCATCCGGCTGGGGGCGCTGCCCAGCGTGGTGCCGGCAGTGCTGACCGATGCCTTGCTGCGCTTCCGTGCCGCGCACCCCGAGGTCGGGCTTGCCGTCCAGACCGGCATGAACCGCAGCCTGATCGACCAGCTCAAGGCCGATGTGCTGGACCTGGTCATTGGCCGCATGGATGACCCGGTTGCCATGGAAAGCCTGTGGTTCGAATCGCTGGGGCCCGACTCGCTGGCCCTGGCGGTACGCCCCGCGCATCCGCTTGCCGCCGTCTCGCGGCCGACCTTGCTCGACGTGCTGGCATGGCCGCTGGTGATCCCCGCCGCGGGCTCGATCCCCCGCCACAACACCGAAAGCCTGCTGGCCCGCCACGGCCTGCCCCTGCCAGGCGGATGCGTGGAAACGTCGGATGCCTACCTCGGACGGCTGCTGGCCCGCCACAGCGACTGCGTGTGGGCGGCGCCCCTGTCCGCCGCGCGGCGCGCGGTGGCCGAGGATGAGCTGGTTTTGCTGCCGCTCGATACGCAGGGCACCGAGGAACCGATCGGCCTGCTGCGGCACGGCGACCGCACGCTCAGCCCGATGGCCGAAGCGCTGGCCGACTGCATCCGCGCCGCGGCCAGGCCGCTTGCCGCTGAGTGAGAGGTCAGTGAGGTCTCAGTGAGCGGCCACGCCTGCGCTGCCGGCGGCATCCGCACTTGTCGCACGGCTGCCGCTGACATGCTTGATCACGAGCGCACCGGCGGCCAGGAATGCCGGCACGGCGAGCAGCGTAAAGATGGTGTCGAAGCCCAGATGCAGGCGCAGCAGTTCGGCACCGAGCAACGCCCCGGTGATGCCACCGAAGCGGCCGATGCCCAGCATCCACGCCACCCCGGTGGCCCGGCCCTGCGTCGGGTAGAACGCCGCCGCCAGCGACGGCATCGACGACTGCGCCCCGTTCATCGCGGTGCCGGCGAGGAAGATCAGCACGCCTAGCAGCACCTGGCTGCCGGTGCCCTGGCCCACGGCGTAGATCAGCACGCCGGTGGCGGCGTAGGTGATGGCGATCACCTTGTTCGGATTGAAACGGTCCATGAACCAGCCGGCCGCGATGGTGCCGATGCCGCCGCCGAGCGGGAACAGCGCCGTCAGGAATGACGCGTGCTGGATCGAGAAGCCGGCGTCCTTCATCAGCGTGGGCATCCAGCTCGTCAGCAGGTAGAAGATGACCAGGCCCATGAAGTAGGTGCACCACAGCATCGCCGAACCCAGGCGATAGCCCGGCGCCAGCACCGTGCCAATGGCGGACCGGGTCGCGGGCGCCTGCTCGCCGACGATGAAGGCATTCGCTGCCCCCAGGTCCGCGCCGGTCACGCGCCGCAGCAGCTGGCGGATCTGGTCGGCGGGATAGTTGCGCACCACCATGTAGCGCACCGACTCAGGCAGCAGCACCACCAGCAGCAGCGCGAGCGCAAGCGGCACGATGCCGCCGAGCAGCAGCACGCTGTGCCAGCCGAAGTGCGGGATCATCGCGGCGGCGACAAAGCCGCCGGCGGCGGAGCCGAGCGGAAAGCCGCAGAACATGGTGTTGACCAGCACCGCCCGGCGGCGTTGCGGCGCGAACTCGGCGGTGAGCGTCACGGCATTGGGCATGGCGGCACCCAGGCCCAGGCCGGTCAGGAAGCGCAGCACCGTCAGCCAGCCCAGCGTGGGCGCGTAGGCCGTGGCCAGGCTGCAGGCGCCAAAGAAGAAAACCGACAGCACCAGCACCTTCTTGCGGCCGATGCGGTCGGCCAGCGGACCGGCAAAGATCGCGCCGAAAGCCAGGCCGAACAGCGCCGCGCTCATGACGGGCCCGAGGGCCGATTTCTCGATCCCCCAGTCCTGCACCAGCGCCGGCGCGATATACCCGATGGCGGCGGTATCGAAACCGTCGACAGCAACCACCAGGAAGCACAGCACAAGAATGAGCCACTGGTAGCCAGTGAATCGCTGTCCGTCGATCAGGGCCTGGACGTCCGCGACGCCAGCCTTGGATGGGAGGGATTGAGGCACTGTTGTCTCCGTCTGCCTTGGAAATCGCGCAGTGCGCCTGCAAGCAGGCACGACCAACGCCAGGAACTTGTTCTAATAGCGAACTAACGTTCTCTAACTGAACGCATCTTAGGCAACGGGGATCGGGGCCAAGAATTGGCGTTAACCCGGCAAAAGCAGTCGGATTGGGGCGCAAGGATTCACCAGTAGTTCCCGCCTTATCCAGCCCTAAATCAACTCTCAGAACAATCAGAAGATGTTTTCTTCCATAGATTCCTATGGTCGAGAAATTTTCCACCTGACCCCGACTGATGAATAAGGAAATTTCATATCGAAAGCGCCAGCCTTCAATTTACATTCCGGGAATCCGTGAAGTCAGGAACCTGGCGCCCCCAGCAGGCCGGAATCAACGCGTCCATCCGCCGGTCAAATGCTCAAGTTGGCCTCACCATCTCCCATCCCGATGCAACGCCTGTTACTCATCCTGGGCGCCGTGCTGCTTGCCGCCGGCGCCGCCTGGCCCTGGCTCGCCAAATTGCCGTTCGACCGCCTGGGCCGCCTGCCCGGCGATATCCACATCGTCCGCGACGGCTTCAGCTTCTACCTGCCGATCACGACCTGCATCCTGGTGTCGGTGGTGGTTTCGGTGGTGATCTGGCTGCTGCGGCGCTAAGCCCGCGCCAACGGCATCAGTCCGCCTGCGCCTCGGTGCGGAACACCGCCACCGCCCGCTGCATCTGCAGCGCCTGCTCCTGCAATGACTGCGCCGCGGCCGCGGCCTGCTCCACCAGCGCCGCGTTCTGCTGCGTGACCTGGTCCATCTGCGCCACCGCCTGGTTGACCTGGCCGATGCCACTGCTCTGCTCGCGCGAGGCCTGGCTGATCTCATCCATCATCGCCGTGACCCGGCCGATAGCGGCGACGGTGCCGGCCATGGTCCCGGCAACGTCCAGCGCCAGCGTGTTGCCCGCGGCCACGCGCTCGCCGGATTGCGAGATCAGCATGCGGATCTCCTTGGCCGAGGCGCCGGTGCGCTGCGCCAGCCCGCGCACTTCGCTGGCCACCACCGCAAAGCCGCGGCCGGCCTCGCCGGCGCGCGCCGCTTCCACCGCCGCGTTCAGCGCCAGGATATTGGTCTGGAAGGCAATGCCGTCGATCACCGCGATGATGTCGGCGATGCGCCTCGAGTCGGCGTCGATCGCCTGCATGGTCTGCTGCATGCGGCCGACCGCGTCGCCGCCGGCGCGCGCCGCGGCAGACGCCTCGCGCGCCAGCGCGCTGGCCTGCCCGGCATTGCCGGCGTTCTGCTGGACGGTGGCGGTCAGCTGCTCCATGCTGGCCGCGGTCTGCTCCAGCGACGACGCCTGCTGCTCGGTGCGCTGCGACAGGTCGATATTGCCCTGCGCGATATCGGCCGCCGCGGCCAGCACGTTGTGCGCGCCGGCCTTGGTGTCGCCGATCAGCGTGCGCCAGCCAGCCGCCAACGAAAGCAGGTGCCGCTTGATCTCGCTCAGCTCGTCGCGCCCGTTCACCGCGAGGCGCGCGGTCAGGTCGCCCGCATTGATGCGCGCGACCATCGCGGCGACCTCGCTTACGTCGGCACGCATGCCGCGGCTGAAGCCGATGAACAGGTAGAACGCGGCGGCCACCGTTACCAGCGCAATGCCGGCCAGCCACGCGGTCTGCCGGGCCTGCGCCGCGGCACGCTGTGCCAGCATCTCGCTGGCGATTGCGGCGAATTCGCGGCTGGCTTCCGCCACGCCTTCGATGGCGGCGGTGGCTTCGTCGAAATAGGCCCTGGCCTCGATGTCGATGCCGGCCGCGCCCAGCATGCGCACCTGCAGCGTGCGATGGAAGCGGTCCATCGCCTCCAGCCGTGCCAGCGCGGCATCGATGCGCGTACGGTAAGCGGGCGCGGCCTTGCCGACGCGAGCGATATCGCGCCGTATCGTGTCCAGCCCTGCGCGGATCTGTTCGGCCAGCGCACCCAGTCCCGCCTGCTGCACGGCATCGGCATAGCCACCCTGCGCGATGATGCCGGCGCCGCGGCCGCGTGCCAGCGCGCTCTGTTCTGCCAGTTGCGGCAGCGGTCCCGTCAGCAGGCTGACCAGGTAGTACGAGCCGGTCTCGCTGTCCAGCGCCAGTTGCGAGCGCTCGGCCACGTCGGCGATATACGCCTGCGTCTGCCGCACCAGCGCGCTGTGGCGCTCGAACAGCGGCTTCGCCGCGGTGTCCAGCCCAGGGCCGCGCAATTGCTGCCAGTCCTGCTCCAGCTGGCCCAAGCCTGGGGCGAGCGCAAAGCCGGGATTCTGTGCAATGCTGCGCGCCAGTGCGGCAAGGCTGGCCGCTGCCTGCCGATCGGCCTTGTCGAAGGTGGCGCGGAAGGCGGCATTGCCGGACAGCACCGCATGCGCGGCGCCACGCCGGACCTGGACCTCGCGCATGAAGTCGAGCGCGTGCGCGACCACTGCCAGCCCGCGGATTTCCTGGCTGGTGGTGCGGCGCGCTTGCGCCGCATCGCGCAGCGCCACGGACATCGCGCCGACCAGGGGCACCAGGAACAGCACGGCAATCAAGGCCAGCTTGCGGCGGATATTCAGGCGCGCCATCAGGCGTTCGGCGGGAAGGAAGAAGGGGGGCATCGATGGTCTCGGAGGGGCTGGGTTTCCCCTGCTATCGGCCCGGTTTGGCGGTGCTGAAGCGCAGATGTCCGGGTTTTTGACCATGCGCAAATGCGGTGCGACCAAAGCGCTGAAGTTGGGCAGAACGCGCGCCGAACCGGGGCATGCCGCCCTGTTGGCGGGCGGTTTTTTTCGGGCATCGCCGGTCGGATTACAGCTGTGCGCCGATCAGCGAGGCCAGGCGGTCGCGCAGCCGTTCCCGCCATGGACGGTTGCGCCACGCCTCATAGGTCATCGCCCGCGACAGCTTCAGGTCTTCCTCGAAGATCCGCGTCTGCTGCGCGGCAAACGCCGCGTCGAGGATGTTGAGCGTGGCCTCGTCATTGAGGCGGAACGAACGGTTGTCGAAGTTGGTGGACCCCACCGAGACCAGCAGGTCGTCGACGATCAGCACCTTGCAGTGGTACATGGTCGGCGCGTACTCGGCGATCAGCGCGCCGGCCTTCAGCAGTTCGCCCCAGCGCGCCCGCGACGCGGAGCGCACGGTTTCCGAGTCGATATGCTCGCCCGGCACGATCACCCGCACCCGGACACCTCTTGCCAGCGCCGCCAGCAATGCCTTCTCGGTGAGCGCGTCGGGAACGAAATATGCCGCGGACAAATCGATGGTGCGCGCCGCGGCGGTGATCGCCAGGTGGTACATCAGCGCCATGCTCTCGCTGCCGCCCGTCGGCGAGCTGCTGAACATCTGCGCCCGCCCATTGCCGACCGGCGCCAGCTCGGGAAAGTAGTCGGGGCCGTGCGGCACCGCGCCGCTGACCTTGATCCAGTTGTCCAGGAACACTGACTGCATCTGGCCGACCACCGGGCCTTCCACCTCGAAATGCGTATCGCGCCAGTGCCCGGGGTCCTGCGCATGGCCGGTCCACTCCGGCGCGATGCCGACGCCGCCGGTAAAGCCGATGCGGCCGTCGACCACCAGCACCTTGCGGTGGGTGCGGTTGTTGAGCTTGCCGATGGTGTACCAGCGCACCGGATGGTAGCGCCGCACATCCACGCCGGCACGGGTCATCAGGTCGAGCGCGCCCTTGTCGATCTTGGAACTGCCGACCGCGTCCAGCAGCACCTTGACGCTGACGCCGGCCCTGGCGCGCTCGGCCAGTGCCTGTGCGAAATCATGGCCGATATCGCCCGACCAGTAGATATACGACTCGAAGTTGATGGTCTTCTGCGCGGCGCGGATCGCGCCCAGCATCGCCGGGAAGATCTCGTCGCCGTTCCTGAGCACGCGGTAGCGGTTGCCGTCGACCACGGGCGGGCCCAGCAACACGCCCAGCTCGCGCGCGAACTGCGGGTCTTCCAGGCTGTAGAGGCGGTCGAGGCGGCGCTCGATGCGCTTCTCGCCGCCGACCAGGTTGTAGGCGACGATGCCCGCCAGGGCAAGCAACACGATGGCGGCGGCAAACGCGAACATGCGGCCCCTTGTCCGAAACCTGGGAAAAACGCGGCGGATCACGCAGGCACCATGATGTGGGGCGCGGGGTTGCCCGCGGCGGATGTAGTGGCCGATACAGGATAGGCGTTATCGGCGCGCTTGTGGCATCCGGCCCGCGCCGCGCCCGCGTGGCACGCGCCTGCGTTCGACCATGCCGGCGGTCGGGATGGCCTGCCGCATGGCGTCGGCGAACAGGCGCAGCTTGGCCGGATAGAAGCGCGCATGCGGATAGACCAGGTAGATCGGCAGAGGATCGGCCTGCCATTGCGGCAGCAGGTGCAACAGCCGGCCGCTGGCGATGTCGTCGGCAAAGATCCACGACGAGCCCACGGCAACGCCCAGTCCCAGCCGGGCTGCCGCATGCAGCGCGTACAGGCTGTCCGTGCTCATGCGCGGCGCGAACGACAGGCCCTGGCGCGCCTCGGTCTGCAGGTTCTGCAGCACGATCTCGTTGCGGTAGAACGTGCGCAGCGCCAGCCAGGGCAGGCCTTCCAGGTCCTGCGGCCGGCGCGGCAGCGGCTTGCCGTCGAACAGCGACGGCGCGGCGATGACCGCGCGCGGCACTTCCGCCAGGCGCACGGCGACCAGGCCGGGTTCATGCACCTCGCCCACGTGGATCGCGCAATCGATGGCCTCGGCGATGAAATCCGGAGTCCGGTCGTGCAGCAGCCATTCGACCGCGACCTGCGGATATTGCCGCAGGTAGTCCGCCAGGGGGCCCACCAGCACCTCCTGCCCGAACGCGTGCGGCACCACCACGCGCAGCGTGCCGCTGGGGGCGTGGCCGACGCCGCGCACGTCGGCTTCGAAGCGGGCCCAGTCGGCCACCAGTTCGCGCGCGCGCTCGTAGCAGCGCGCGCCGTCTTCGGTCAGCTTCATCGCATGGGTGGACCGCTGCAGCAGGCGCACGCCCAGCAGCCGCTCCAGCGTCTGCAGGCGCCGGCTGATGGTGGGCTGGGTGGTCTGCAGCTGCGCGGCGGCCAGCGACAGGCTGCCGGCTTCGACGATGCGCACGAAGGTCTGCATCAGGTCGATGCGGTCAGCGCCGGGCGCACCGCGGATGGCGGCGGCAGGGGCGGCGCTCGGGTTGGTGGCTGGCTGGCCTGTCATACGCGTCTCGTATAGCCATTGTTCATCCCGCACGTCTACCAGAATCGGCGCGCGTGGACAACACTTCGGGCCATCCCAACCCTTTTGCGAACCGCGCAAACCCGCCATGTCCCCTGTTCCCGCAACCTCGCCCGCCGCCACGCTGGCCAGCCCGGCTGTGCCTGGCCGCCTGGTCCTGCTGCTTGCCACCGGCGCCGGCCTGGCGGTGGCTTCGCTGTACTACAGCCAGCCCATGCTCGGCGTGATGGCCCCCGACCTGCACGCCACGGATGCCACCGCCGGTGCCATCCCCACCCTGACGCAGCTCGGCTATGCGCTGGGCATCCTGCTGCTGGCGCCGCTGGGCGACCGCTATGACCGCCGCCATATCATCGTGGCCAAGGCGGTGGCGCTGGTCGGCGCGCTGCTGCTGGCGGGCCTGGCGCCGGGCATCGGCATGCTGCTGGTGTCGAGCCTGGTGGTGGGCCTGTCCGCCACGCTGGCGCAGGACATCGTGCCGGCGGCCGCCGCGCTGGCGCCGGCCGCGCAGCGCGGCAAGGTGGTCGGCACCGTGATGACGGGGCTGCTGCTGGGCATCCTGCTGTCGCGGGTGGTCAGTGGCTTCGTCGCCGCGCACTTCGGCTGGCGCACGATGTTCATGCTGGCGGCGGCCAGCATCGCCGCGGTCGCGCTGGTGGCGCGGCGCCAGCTGCCGCGCTTTGCCCCGGCCACGACGCTGCCGTACCGCGCCCTGCTGGCCTCGCTGGCAGCACTGTGGCGGCAGCATGGCGCGCTGCGCCGCGCGGCACTGGCGCAGGGGCTGCTTGCGGTGGGCTTCAGCGCGTTCTGGTCGACGCTGGCGGTGATGCTGCATGGCGCGCCCTTCCACCTGGGCAGCGAGGCCGCCGGCGCGTTCGGCCTGGCCGGGGCCGCCGGCGCGCTCGGCGCGCCGCTGGCCGGGCGCCTGGCCGACCGCGGCGGCCCGGAACGGGTGACCCGCGCGGGCGCGGCGCTGGCGGCGCTGTCGTTTGCCGCCATGCTGCTGACCCCGCTGGTGCCGCCGCAGGCGCAGCTGTGGCTGATCGGCGCCAGCGCCATCGGCTTCGACCTGGGGGTGCAGGTGGCGCTGGTCGCGCACCAGACCATCGTCTATGGCATCGACCCGGGCGCGCGCAGCCGCCTCAATGCGGTGCTGTTCGTCTGCATGTTCACCGGCATGGCCGCCGGCGCGGCGCTCGGCAGCCTGGCGCTGGCGCGCTTCGGCTGGACCGGCGTGGCCGCGCTGGCCACCGCCGCTGCCCTGGCTGCGCTGGCGGTGCGGCTGCTGCCGAAGGGCGCGGCGCAGTAAGCCGGAACCGGCCCTATGCCGCGGGCGCGGCCCCTTCGCCGGGCGTGCCCGCCTCATCGCCCTGCGCCGGCGCCAGCGGCACCTCCACCGTCAGCGCCGTGCCGCCGGGCGCCGAGCGGATCTGCAGGCGGCCGCCGATCGCCGCGGCGCGCACCTGCATATTGCGCAGCCCGCGCCCGCCGCGCGTGGCCTCGGCATCGAAACCGCGGCCGTCGTCGGCCAGCGTGATGCGGATCGCCTGCGTGTCCGCCTGGGCGGTCACGGTCAGCGTGCGCGCCGCAGCGTGCTGCAGCACGTTGGTGATGCCTTCCAGCAGCAGGTATTGCAGCTCCTGCACCTTGCGCGCGGAGAAATGCGGCAGCGCCGGCAGGCGTTCGACCTCCCAGCGGATCTCCAGCCCGGCATCGGCGATGCGCGGCCCCAGCCGGTAGCGCAGGTTGCCCAGCACCGCCGCCAGGTCGCCGCCGGTGTCCTGCATCGCATCGATCGAGAGCTTCAGCGAATCCAGCGCATGCCGCACCTGCGTCGCCACCTCCGGGCCGCTGGCCTTGCCCGACTCCAGCATCGACAAGGTCGTGACCAGCTGGCTGCCCAGGCCGTCGTGCATGTCGCGCAGGATGCGGCCGCGTTCGCGCAGCGCGGTTTCTTCGGCGGCAATCTTCTGCGTGCGCGCAAAGGCCGCGCGCAGCTGCGCCTCGCGCTGCGCGACGCGCTCGGTCAGCACCTGGTTGGCGTTCTGCAGGCTCTGCACCGCGCTGGTGTAGCGTTCCACCAGCATCCACGCCATCACCACGCTGAACGGCACCGAAACATAGCGGGTCATCGAATGGACCCAGTAATAGTCGCCGGTCAGCCAGACCTTGATCCAGTCCGCCAGGAACAGCACCGCCGACACGCCCACGGTGACGGCCAGCAGCGTCGCCTCGCGGCTGGGCCGGCGCAGCGCGCCCCACACCATCGCGCCGGCCACGGTCAGGATGATGCCGACCTTGACCAGCCAGCTCAGCGGAAACACCAACGGATGGCTGGAGATGGCGGCCAGCGGCGCAAGCACCGGCAGCGCCAGCCACAGGTAAGCGTTGAGGGTGCGATGCAGCCAGCGCCACGGCACCCGGATCACCAGCAGGCAGAACCTGGCGATGGCGCCCAGGAACACCTCGCGCGCGGCAGCGACGACATAGCCGCGCACTTCCGCCGGGATGGCAAGGTCATCGACGAAGTAGTCGAGCAGGCGCACGCTCCAGGCAACTTCGGCCAGCCCGTACAGGCCGAACAGCGGATCGCGCTGGCGCCACCAGATCAGCAGCGCCAGCCCGCCCAGCACGACGCTGAGCACCGCCGCGATCAGCGGGCCGACCACGCGCAGCAGGAAGGCCCGCTCATACTGCGCGCGCACCTCGGCGGCCGGGCCCACCGTCACCGGCAGCAGGCCCGAGCGCGCATAGGCGCGCGCGGCCACGGTGATGCGCAGCAGGTTGCCGTGCGTGTTGGCCAGCTCGGGCGGCACCGCCACGTAATACGGGCGCTTGGCCAGCGCCGACGCCGGCGCGTCCAGGCGTCCGCCGGCGGCGATCAGCACGCCGTTGAGGCGTACCTCGTAGCTGCCGCCGGCCCACGGCACGAACAGTCCGCCGGGCGCCGCCGCGGGCCAGTTGCGGTCGAAGCGCAGTTCGTAGACCACGGTGCCGGACTTGCCCGGCATCACCCGGTCCCAGTAGTCGGGCAGCGTCAGCGCGCGCGCCGGCAGCACGGTGCCGTCGGCGAGCGTGGCCGCGCGCGTGGCCTCGGCCAGCACCATCGTTTGCGCCGCCGCCATGCCGGGCAGCAGCAGGCTGGCCCACGCCAGCAGCAGGGCAAGCATGGTGCGCACGGATGGCGGCCAGGACGGCATGGCGCGCTTACAGGGACTTGAGCAGGCCGAGCTTGGCCGCCTCGAACACGGCCTCGCCGCGCGATCGCACCGCCAGCTTGCCGTAGATGTTCTTGATGTGCGATTGCACGGTATGCACGCTCAGCCCCAGGTAGCGCGCGGTTTCGGCGTAGGTATAGCCGCGCGAGATCAGGTCCAGGATCTCGTTCTCGCGCACCGACAGCACTACCGCGCCAGGGGCCGCGGCATCGCGCGCCACTGCCTCCGGCGGCGCGCCGCGCAGCCGGTTCACCACCTGCCGCGCGATCAGCGGGCTCATCGGCGAGCCGCCCGCGCGCAGTTCGCCGATCGAGGCGGCGATGCGGTCGGTGGTTTCGTCCTTGAGCAGGTAGCCGATGGCGCCGGCCTCGATGCTGGCCAGCACATGCTGGTCGTCGCCGAACACCGTCACGACCATGCAGTCGCAGGCGCGATAGCGCTCGCGCGCGTTGCGGATCACGTCGATGCCGCTGCCGTCGGGCAGGCCGAGGTCGCACAGCAGCACGTCGGGCTGGTGCTGCGCCAGCCACGCCTGCGCCTCCGCCACGGTGGAGGCGCAGGCCGCCACCACGGCATCCGCCGCATGCAGGTCGACGGCCTGCACCAGCCGGCGCAGCGCCAGGGGGTCGTCTTCGACGATGAGGACTCTTGTTGTGCTTGCCATGCCTGTATTCCCGAGCCACGCCGCGATGCGAGCCCTGCCCCTCTGTGTTGCCGCGCGGTGCGCTGGTTGGGCAAGTTGCGCCGGCACGACGGCGGATTCTGACATATCCCGCCCGCGCGCGGACGGCCCGGCGGGCCCGTTCAGGGTAAACGCCGCCGCCCGTACCCATCGCACGGCCGCACGGTGTTGCCCATCCCATATTCAGGGGAGGCGGCGCGCCGGGGCTGCTCCTATGATCGCGGCAAAACAGCCCCGCCCGTCCGGATGACGGCCGGCAGCGCGGGCAACAAAGACATGACGGGAATACGGGGAGCATGACCGTGACAGACAAGACAGCCGGCACACCGGCGGCACGGGAAATCGGGGAAGCAGAGGGGAAAGCCGCGCGCGCCATCCCGCCAACGGCCGCGCTGCGGCTGGCTGGCGGGATGGCGGCATGCGGGCTGGTGGCGCTGCTGGCGGGATGCCTTGCCACCGCGCCGAACGCCGCCGGCGTGTCCGCCATGGAACTGGACCCCGGCCGCAAGGGCGCGGTGTCCGGCGTGGGCCTGGAGGGCCACGACATCGTCGCCATGGCCGACCAGATGATGCGCGACATCCTGGCGCAGCCGCGCTTCGCGCCCGGCCGCGACGGCAAGCGCCCGCGCATTGCCCTGGACGGCGCCAACTTCGTCAACGACAGCGCGCAGCCGCTGGACCGCCAGCTGATCGTGGACCGGCTGCGCGTCAGCCTGAACCGCGCCGCGCAGGCGCGCATCCAGTTTGTCAGCACGCAGACCGCGCTGGTCGAGCGCGAACGCCAGGCCAAGCGCAGCGGCGCCACCGACGCCGGCACGCTGGGGCTGGCCCGCGCGCGCCTGGGCGCCGACTACAGCCTGTCGGGCCGGATCGGTTCGCTCGACAGCCGCAGCGCCACCACCGGCATGGTGCAGCGCTATATGCAGATCTCGTTCGAGCTGGTCGAGGTGGAAACCGGCGAACTGGTCTGGAGCAACATCTATGCATTCCAGCGCGCCGCGGCAGACGATGTGGTCTATCGCTAGCCGCTGCGGCGCGCTCGCCGCGGCATCGCTGCTGACCGCCTGCGCCGCCACGCCGCCCGCCCATACCGGCTGCACGCCGTGGCAGCAGCAGCGCGCGCGCCCGGCCCTGCCGGTCTCGTTCCTGTCGCCGGAGCTTGCCGCCATGGTGGCGGTGCCTGAAGCCGGCACCGCGCCTAACGCCAGCGGGCTGCGCGCGGTCCACGCCGCCCTGCACAACTGCACCGAATTCGACGTCGCGTTGCTGGTGCGCACGCGCTTTCGCGCGACGCAGCCGGCCACAGCGGCTGAGCCGCCCAGCGCCTGGCACACGCTGGTGCTGCCGCCCCGCACGCAGGTCGACTACGCCGAGCATGCCGTCATGGCCGGTTCGGTGCCGGCCGCACTGGAAATCCTCGACGCCCAGCGCGCGCAGCAGCCCTACCGGCCGGGACAGCACTATCCGGTCCTGCCCGGGCCCGCGCGGCCGTGACCGCCCCTGGCCGCCGCCGGGCCAGCAGCACAGACATTCTCTAACGCCTTTTTCATGCCCGAGCCATGACCGTTGCCCACTTCATGCCACGCTTTGCTTCGCTCGCCACGCCGCTGGCCGCCCTCCTTGCCACCCTCCTGGCCGCCGGCTGCGCCGCGCCGCCGATGGCGCTCAAATCCACCCGCACCGGCGGCGACAGCGCGCCCGTGGTGCGCGCCGACGTGGCCGGCAAGGCTGACCTGGCGGGCTTGAACGTGGGCGATACCGTCGCCGTTTCGCCGGGCAACAACAAGGTCGTGGTGGCCTCGACCCCGCTGGTCTACACCCTGTATGAAGACGGCATGGTGACGCAGGCCGAGGTCAGGCGCCAGCAGCTCACGGTCAACCGCAAGGACGCGCCGCGCATCGAATTCATCAAGGGCGAACTGCACCGCGGCGACTTCATCCGCCGCGAGATCCTGCTGGACCTGCACAGCAAGGACCCGGACGAGTTCAACCGCACCATCCACTTCCTCGCCTTCAACCGCGGCGACAAGGCCTTCCGCGGCGACCTGACGGTCTATGACCTGCTGCCCGCCGAGCTGGACCTGGTGAAGCTCGGCAGCGCCAACAAGTACACCGACCAGACCATGGTCAAGGGCGTGCTGGGCGGACTGCCGTTCCTGTCGCTGGTGACGCTGGCCATGGACAACTATTCGCGCTCCGACGAAGCGGTGCCGATGCGCCATGAACGCCTGGACCAGGTGCAGAAGTTCAGCTTCCAGCGGCTGGTGCTGGAGCCCGGCCAGGCCGTCGGCTTCACCATGCACGTGCGCTACCAGTTGCCGGGCGAAGCGGAACTGGCCGACCTGCGCGAAACCGCGGCGCCGCTGGCGCGGCAGCAGTAAGGAGCACCGGTGCGGTTTCGCGACACGGCCGCGGCATGGCGGCGCGCCGGCGCGGCGCTGTTGGCGCTGGCGCTGGCCGCGCCACTGTCCGGCGCGGCGGCCTGGTTCGGCAGCGACGAGAAGCGCCTCGCGGCCGAGGCGGACCGCTTTGTCGCCGACAAGCCCGCCGAGCTCCAGCGCATCCTGCATACGCTGTACATGGAGGGCGAATGGAATGCGGTGCTCAACCTCGACCTGCTCGGCCTGGCCGCGATCGAGGCCGGCCGGCCGCGCCTGGCCGAGCGCGCCTTCGACATGGCCGCGGCACGCATCCTGCGCGTCTATGCCGACGACCCCCATGCCCGGCAGGCGCGCTCGCTGTGGTCCGCCGAGAGCGTCAAGGACTGGAAGGGCGAGCCGTACGAACGCGCCATGACGTTCTACTACCGCGGCCTGCTCTACGCGCACGCCGGCGACTACCAGAACGCCCGCGCCGCCTTCCTGCAGGCCGATATCCAGAACGCCTTCGGGCAATACGAACAGCCTGACGGCGGCCACGGCAGCTTTGCGCTGATGGCATGGCTGGCGGCATGGGCCTCGCAATGCGCCGGCGACCCCGCGCGCGCGGCCGAACTGGCAGCCCGTGCGGCCGGTGCGGCCGAGCCGTTCTACGCGCAAACCCGTGGCGCGCTGCCGCGGCACCTGAGCCTGTTCGAGGCCGGCCTCGGGCCGGAGAAGGTCACGCTCGGCGAGACCAGGAGCCTGCTCGGCTTCCTGCCGCAAGGCGCGGCCCCGGGCGCGCCAAGGATCGGCTACGGCGCGCAGGTGAAGCCGCTGGCCGCGGGCACCGCCGCCAGCCTGGACCGGGTCGCGCTGACCCGTGGTGGGCGGCCAATCCAGGGCATCCTGGACGGCAAGGCGGTGTTCAAGGAAAACACCGCCACGCTGGCGGACGCCGCCGGGGCGTTGTCGTCGGGCCTGGCGCAGGCGGCGGTGTCAGGAGCCAGCAGCGGCAACGCCAGCCTGGCACAGGGCCTGGGCGCCGCCGGGGCGGCCGGCTCGCTGCTCAGCCTCGCCGCCGGGGCACTTTCCGGCGCGGCCAATGCCGAGGCCGATACCCGTTACTGGGCGTCCTTGCCCAAGACCATCTATATCGAGGCGCTGGCCGCCCCGCTGGCCCAGCCGGCGGTGCAGTTCAGCTTCGCCGCCGGCGGCAAGCCGCGCGCGGCGCTGCTGCAGGGCCGCCAGGGCGACTGCTCGCTGGCCTGGGGCCGCGAGCATTCCGCCTTCGATGGCGAGCACGGCGGCGTGGCCAACCCTGCGCCGTGGCCGGCCGAACCGGTCGAGTCCGGGCGCGAACGCGCCAACGCCGTGCTGCGCAACGAGCTGCTGGTGCTGCCGTTCGGGCCGTAACATTCCAGACCCGTTCGGGGGATGCCGGCCTCAGTTTCTCGACCGTTGCGGCGCTTTTGGCAGTTCTGTTGGATTTTGCAAGATGTACGCATACAATGCCCCGGCGTCAGCCGATAGAGCTGGCGGACCTGGAGAAGAAGCAAAATGCAGACGGGAAAACTGATGGCAGGGCTGGTCCTGGCCGGGTTGCTGGCCGGTTGTGAGTCAATGGATGGCGCAATGTCCTCCATCAACGGCGTGCTCGACGGCACCGGCGACGTGCTCAGCGGCGACTTCCGCATGCTGGCCGACCCCAAGCCGGCTTCGCTGGGCGACATCTGGGCCGACTGGAAGAAGAACGAAATCACGGCGAAGAAGAAGTGGGACGCGCAGGCGATCCTGGTGTCGGGCACGGTCTCGCGCATCACCAAGGTCGACGGCCTGAGCATCACCAACGACACCATCGCGGTCTACTTCAAGGATTCGGTCAATCCGCAGTGCACCGGCAAGGCGCTGATGCGCGATGCGATGCTGGTCAACCAGAAGAAGATCAGCAACCTTCAGACCGGGGACAAGATCAACGTGACCGGCGTGCTGGCGACCAGCGATTCCGAGTCGTACAACAGCAGCAACAAGGAATGCTATTTCGCCTTCGCCAAGTCGAAGATCGAAGCGGCGCCGGCAAGTACGGCAGCCGCCAGCACGGCGGCCCCGTCGAAGGCCGCCACCGGCGCCAAGTCGAAATCGACCAAGACCAGCAAGAAGTAAGCAGCCCCGCGCGGGACGCGCGCCGGCGGCCGGCATGAACCGGCCGCCGCGCTCCATGCCCCCTGTGCCTGCCCCGCTGCGTGCGCGCCACGCCACATGCCGCCGCCAAGGCTGCATCCCTTACACGCTCTGAAACCGTTGCACGGAGGTCCGTCTGCCCGCTTCCCGTCTGCCGGGGCTCCGAGGCCATTCGGCCGCACGGTACGAATCTTGCCCCTAAGCTGATATCCGCCCGCGGTGCCGGTGCGATTTTGCGCCGGTTTCTGCACATGGCGTTTTACTTGTCAGGAAATCAGCATGGGCTACTACTACGATGAGCGTGAAGCGCGCGACCAGCGCGAGCGCCGCCAGGCATGGGACGACGATGACTGGCAGCCGGAATCGGAACGCGACCGCTGGCAAGCGCAGCGCCGACGCCAGCAAATGACTCCGGGCCAGACCAGCTACGGCGGCCCCGCCCGCCCGGCCCGGGAATTCAATGAGCAGTACGGCGCCAGCCGCTACCCCGACTATCCCCGCGAGGGGCGCTACGGCAGCGACCTGCGCTACGGCCTGAACGGCGGCTACGGCTGGGAACGTGCCGGCGAATGGCGCGACCCGCAGGCCTGGGAACGCGACGACGAATACGCGGAACAGCAATGGCGCCAAAGCGCCGAACGCGCCCGCGAGCCGCGCGAGCGTTATCAGGCGCGCGAACGCTATGAGGGCCGCGGATCGTCACGCGACGAGGGCCGCGAGCGCTACTTCAGCGATCTGCGCAGCGACCGCCGCTACTGGACCGACCCGGACGACGACGAAGAGGAAGAACACCGCTACACGGTGCAAAGCCACAGTCCGGGCTATCGCCAGTACGCACAGCGGCGCGGCTGGGAGACCGACGAAGATCGCGACGACGACCGCGAGCACGGCATGCTCTACAACCTGGGCCGCCGCATCGGTGAAGTGGTGGGCGACTTGTTCGGCACGCCCGACGAGCGCGAACGCCGCTCCGGCCCGCGCGGCTACCAGCGCAGCGACGAACGCATCCGCGACCAGATCTGCGAGCGGCTCAGCTACGCGCGCGGCGTCGACGTGAGCGATGTCAGCGTCGACGTCAACGACGGCGTGGTGTCGCTGACCGGCAGCGTGCGTGACCGCGGCCAGAAGTACTACATCGAGGACATGGCCGACGGCACCTACGGCGTCAAGGAAGTCAACAACGATATCCGCGTGCGCCGCGACAGCGACCGCCCGGGCGAGTCGTCCGGCGGCGCCAGGAGCGCGACCAGCGCAGCCAGCGCGGCCAGCACGAGCAGCGCCGGTAGTGCGGCCGGCACCACCGGCAGCACCACCACCGGCGGCAGCACCACCAGTCCGAGCGGCAGCACCTGGCGCGCATAAGGCGAGCAGCCGGCGGAGCCTTCCGCCGGCTTTTTTTTGCATCCCCTCATCGCCCATCCCGCATGCCCGCGTCCACGCTGAAGATCGCCACCTTCAACATCAACGGCATCCGCAGCCGGGTGGGGGCGCTGTGCGACTGGCTCGCGCGCGAAGCGCCGGACATCGTCTGCCTGCAGGAACTGAAGACCGCCGACGAGAGCTTTCCGGCGCGCGAGATCCGCGACGCCGGCTATGGCGCGATCTGGCACGGCCAGAAGTCCTGGAACGGCGTCGCCATCCTGGCGCGCGGCGCGGAGCCGGTCGAAGTGCGCCGCGGCCTGCCCGGCGACCCCGACGACAGCCACAGCCGCTACCTGGAGGCGGCGGTCGCAGGCATGCTGATCGGCTGCCTTTACCTGCCGAACGGCAACCCGCAGCCGGGGCCGAAGTTCGACTACAAGCTCGCCTGGTTCGAACGGCTGATCGCGCATGCGCAGGAACTCTTCGACAGCGGCCACCCGGTGGTGCTGGCCGGTGACTACAACGTGGTGCCGACCGACCAGGACATCTACAACCCGCGCTCCTGGCGCAAGGATGCCCTGCTGCAGCCGGAAAGCCGCGAGGCCTACGCGCGCCTGCTGGCGCAGGGCTGGACCGATGCGCTGCGCCAGCACCATCCCGACGCGCCGATCTACACCTTCTGGGATTACTTCCGCCGGCACTGGCAGACCAACTCCGGCCTGCGCATCGACCACCTGCTGCTGAGCGCCGAACTGGCGCCGCGGCTGCGCGACGCCGGCGTCGACCGCTGGGTGCGCGGCGAAGACCACCCCAGCGACCATGCGCCGGCGTGGGTGGTGCTGGGCCCGGCGGCGCGGCGCAAGCGCGCGGGCTAGCCCGTGGCCTCGGCCACCAGCTTGTCGCGGATAAAGCCCAGGAAGGCGCGCACGCCCTCGGGCAGCGTGCGGCCCGCCAGCGTCTGCAGTTCGATCGCCCGGCTGCGCATGCCGCGTTCGCGGATCGACGCCGCATGCAGCTCGCCGCGGCGCAAGCGGTCGCCCACGGTCACGCTGCCCGAGATCGACAGGCCGCCGCCGTGCAGCACGAAGCTGGTCAGGGTCTCGAAGTGGTTGGTCACCAGCACCGGCTCGAACACCATGCCGCGCTCGCCGCAAGCCAGGTCGAACAGCTGGCGCACGGTGTTGTCGCCTTCGGGCAGCGCCAGCGGGTACGGCTGCATCTGCGCCAGCGTGACGCTGCGAAAGCGCGCCAGCGGATGATCGGGACGCATGATGGCGATCACCGGCGCGGCCTGCCGGTGCGCGATGCGGATGCCCTGCTCGGCGGCGCGGCTGTACGTGATGCCGATATCCGCGTCGCCGTGCAGCACGATGCCCGTGACATCGGCGGGAGGCGCCACGCGCACGTGGAACTGCAGGCCCGGATAGCGCTGGCGGAACTCGGCGATGATGCGCGGCAGGAACTCGATCGCAAACCCGGCGGAACTGGCCAGCCGCACCCGGCCGCGGCGCAGGCCCTGCAGCGCGGCGATCTCCGACACCACGCGGTCGGCTTCCAGCGCGCCGCGCAGTGCGTAGGCCGCCAGCAGTTCGCCGGCGGCGCTGGCCACCATGCCGCGCGGGCGGCGATCGAACAGCGGCACGCCGAGCAGGGCCTCGAGCGCGGCGACCTGCCGGCTCACCGCCGACACGGTCACGTTGAGCCGTTGCGCGGCCTCGGTCAGCGAGCCGCTGCGGACCACTTCCAGGAAATAGCGCAGCGAGGTGTCCTGCAGGCGATGCGACAACATGGGGCGGGCTCCGGCCGGTTTGCGTTTTACGCAAGGATATTTGAAAAATTCGTCGATTGCGGGAAAGCACGGGTCGCTCGTATGCTTTCCCCACACATCACCGGAGACCCCGCGCCATGGCGCCTGCCCAAACCCCCGCTACCGCTGCCGACCCGATCACCGACCTCGATGCCGTCGCGCTGTCGCGCGCCATCCATGCGCGCGACGTCTCCTGCATGGAAGTGCTCGATGCCTTCCTCGGCCAGATCGACCGCCACAACCCCCGCGTCAACGCCATCGTCGCCATGGTGGACCGCGACACGCTGCGCCGGCAGGCTCGCGCGCTGGACGACGATCTGGCGCGCGGCACCAGCCGCGGCCCGCTGCACGGGTTCCCGCAGGCGCCCAAGGACATCAGCCCGGCCGCTGGCATGGTCACCACCAAGGGCTCGCCGATTTTCGCCGGCCAGGTCAGCGACGCCGATGCCGTGATCTTCGAGCGCATGCGTGCCGGTGGCGCGATCTTTGTCGGGCGCACCAACTCACCGGAATTCGGCCTCGGCGGCCACACCTACAACCCGGTCTACGGCACCACCCGCAATGCCTTCGACCCCACCCGCTCCGCCGGCGGCAGCAGTGGCGGCGCCGCGGTGGCGGTGGCGCTGCGCATGCTGCCGGTCGCCGACGGCTCGGACATGATGGGGTCGCTGCGCACGCCCGCGGCGTTCAACCATGTCTATGGGCTGCGCACCTCGGTCGGCTGCGTGCCGCACGGCCCGGGCGACGAAGTGTTCTTCCAGCAGTTCAGCGTGGCCGGACCAATGGCCCGCAACGTGCCGGACCTGGCCTTGCTGCTGTCGGTGCAGGCCGGCTTCGATGCGCGCCTGCCGCTGACGCGCCGCACCGAGGCGCCCGGCAGCTTCGCGCTGCCGCCCGAGCGCGACTGGACCGGCGTGCGCATCGGCTGGCTCGGCGACCTGGGCGGGCACCTGCCCACCGAAGCGGGCCTGCTCGACACCTGCGTGCAGGCCCTCTCCCACCTGCGTGCGCTCGGTTGCGTCGTCGACGCGGCGCTGCCCGACTTCGACCTGGAACGCCTGTGGCGCGCATGGATCGATTTGCGCAGCTTCTCGGTAGCTGGCGCCAACGCGGCCCTGTACCGCGACCCCGCCAAGCGCGCACAGCTAAAGCCCGAGGCGGTCTGGGAAATCGAACGCGGGCTGGCGCTGCCCGGCACGCGCCTGTACGAGGCCATGGCCGAACGCAGCGCGTGGTACCAGGCGCTGCGCGCGCTGTTCGAGCGCTTCGATTACCTGGTGCTGCCGGCCGCGCAGGTGTTCCCGTTCGACGCCAGCTGGGACTGGCCGCACGCCATCGACGGCCGCGACATGGACACCTACCACCGCTGGATGCAGGCGGTGGTGCCGGCCACCATGGCCGGGCTGCCGGCGCTGGCCGCGCCCGCCGGCTTCGGCCCGCAGGGGCTGCCCGCCGGTATCCAGATCATCGGCCCGGCGCAGGCCGACGCCGCGGTGCTGCAACTGGGCCATGCCTACGACCAGGCCGGCGGCTTCTCGCGCGTGCGCAGCCCCTGGCTGGGCTGAGCCCCGCTGCCCATCGATTCCGCTTGCCTCCCATTCCCATAACTGCCGCTGGAGTGCCACGATGACTGCATTGCCCCCGAAGCTGTTTCTCGCCTGCGCCACCGCCCTGGCGACGCTGTCCGCCGCGCCCGCCGCCCACGCGCAAACGTGGCCGGAGCGCCCGCTGCGGCTGGTGGTGCCGTTCGCTGCAGGCGGCGCTACCGACGTGCTCGGCCGCCTGCTGGCGGTCGGCCTCGGCGAAAGACTCGGCCAGCCGGTGGTGGTCGAGAACAAGCCCGGCGCCAGCACCGTGATCGGCGCCACCCAGGTGGCCAAGGCCGCGCCCGACGGCTACACGCTGCTGCTGGCGGCCAGCACCACGCTGACGCTGAATCCGGCGATCCGCCAGAACCTGGGCTACGACCCGATCAAGAGCTTCACCCCGCTGGGCCTGATCGCCGACATGAGCCTGGTGCTGGTGGCCAACCCCGACACGCAGATCGCCTCGCTCAAGGACCTGGTGACACAGGCCAAGGCCAACCCGGACAAGTTCTCCTACGGCTCGTTCGGCGCCGGCTCGTCGGTGCATTTCGGCGCGGAGATGCTCAAGGCCGCCACCGGCATCCGCATGGTCCACGTGCCGTTCAACGGCAGCGCGCCAAGCCTGACCGCGCTGGCCGGCGGCCAGGTGCCGGTGGCCGTCGATACCGTGGTGGCGACCCTGCCACTGATCAAGGGCGGCAAGATCCGGCCGGTGGCGGTGCTGTCGCCGCAACGCCTGCCGGCGCTGCCGCAGGTGCCGACGGTCGCCGAAAGCGGTTATCCGGGCTTCCAGATGGGCACCTGGTTCGCACTGATGGCGCCCGCGGGCCTGCCCGCGCCGGTGCAGCAGAAGCTGGAAAAGGCACTGGCCGACGTCGCCAATTCTCCCGCCACGAAAGCGCGCATGGTCGAGCTGGCGTTGACGCCGGCTTATGGCAATGGGGCGGCGGTGAAGGCGCGGGTGGAGAAGGAATTGCCGGAGATGCGGGCGGTGGCGGCGCGGGCGGATATCCGGGCCGAATGAGTTGCCTCACGCGCGCTCGGCGCGCCCGCCATCGACATGCGCCGCGAACCCCATGGCTTGCGGCGCCACCTCTTGGCGCAGCGTGAGCTGCGGGATCAGGTAGTCCCCGCCGTTCTGCCGCCGGAACGGAATCGGCGCGGTCGTTCCCAGCGCATCCAGCCGCTCGCCCAGTTCCTCGCGAATCCGTGCAAAGCGCGCCGCATCGACCTTGCCGGTCCGATAAACCACGTAAGGCGGCAGCACGTCGAACCCGGGGTAGTGCAGGATGCCGTGGTGGATCGGGAACAGGATGTCGTCGATCGGGCCGTTGATGCCGCGTGCGCTGTAGTGCGATTCCCAGCCGCCGGCGGTGACGATCAGCATCGCGCGCTTGCCGGCGAGCGTGCCCTCGCCATAGCGGTCGCCCCAGCGCTGGTCCGAGTGCTCGCCGACGCCGTAGGCAAAGCCATAGGCATAGACGCGCTCGACCCAGCCCTTCAGGATGGCCGGCATCGAGAACCACCACAGCGGGAACTGCAGGATCACGGCGTCGGCCCAGCGCAGCTTGTCCTGCTCGCGCGCGATGTCATCGCTCTGCAGCCCGTTGTCGAAGGCATGCTTCGAATCCAGCGACGGGTGGAACGGCGCGTCGGGCTTGGGAACCTTCGAATCCGAGGCGTCGAGCTGCGGCTTCCATTGCATCGCGTACAGGTCCGAGACCTGGACTTCGTGGCCGGCGTCGCGCAAGCGCTGCACCGCAAAGTCCCGGATGGCGCCGTTGAGCGAGCGCGGTTCGGGGTGGGCATAGACCAGCAGTACCTTCATGTCGGTGGCTTCACAAGTTTTGGTGAAGCCAGCATAGGCCGTGGTCCGGTATATTAGAAATGAATATCCGATATTCCAGGTATTGTCATGACTAATTCCGCGGCCAGCCTCAGGCGGCTCGACCTGAACCTGCTGCTGACCCTCGACGTGCTGTTGTCCGAGCACAACGTGACCCGCGCGGCCGAGCGGCTGCATCTTTCGCAGCCTTCGGTCAGCGTCCACCTGGCCCGGCTGCGCGACCACTTCGGCGATCCGCTGCTGTTGCCGGGGCCACGCGGCATGCGCCCCACCGCCAGGGCGGAGGCGCTGCGCGAGCCGTTGCGCGAAGCGCTGGCCGCACTGGCGCAGGCTGTTTCTGCCGACACCCCGTTCGATCCCGCCACGTCGACCCACACCTGGCGCGTGGCAGCGACCGACTATGGCGAATCGACCATCGTGCTGCCGGCGCTGCAAGAGCTGCGCAAGGCCGCGCCCGGCGCGCGGCTGGCCGTGGTGGAGATGGTGCCGACACGCATCGCCCGGCAGGCCGAGCGTGCCGAACTCGACCTGGCCTTCCACACCACCGAAGGCTCGCCACCGGCGCTGCACCGGCGCGCGCTGTTTACAGAGCGTTATGTACTGGTGGGCCGCGCCGGCCATCCGCGCCTGAAGCGGCGGCCCACGCTGGCGCAGTTCTGCGCGCTCGAGCACGTGATCGTGTCGCCGGACGGCGGCGGCTTCCATGGCGTCACCGACGACGCGCTGGCCCGGGCCGGGATGCAGCGCCGCGTGGTGCTGTCGGTACCGCACTTCCTGTTCGTCACGGCGGCGCTGGCCGGCACCGACCTGGTGGCGATGCTGCCCGAGCGGCTGGTGCGCGGCGCTCCGGCATTGCGCGCGGTGGCACCGCCGGTCGAAGTGCCGGGCTACGAGATGTCGATGCTGTGGCCCGAGCGCGTGCATCGCGATCCGGCGCACCGCTGGCTGCGTGAACACATCGCCACATCGGTGTAAGCGTCTTCCTTATCTCTGTTTTGCATACAAAACTGGAATACAATCATCGCTTTCAACGTTGCGGCATGGCCAGGCCCTGCCGCCCCAGTTTTGGAGGAGATCATGACGTTTTCGGAAACCGGCCTGACGTCCCGCCACGTGGCCGCGCTCGCGCCGATCGAGGACTACCTGCAGGGCCATATCACCGGCAAGGCCGAGTTCATGTACAAGGCCTTCACCGCCGACGCACGCATCGTCTCGTTCCGTGACGGCAAGCTGCATGCGCTGACGGTCGAGGAATTCGCCACGGCGCGCTGCCCCGGGCATCCGGCCGCGGACGAAGCCCAGCGCAAGCGCTTCATCACGCAGTTCGACGTGGTCGGCAACGCCGGCGTGGCCAAGGTGGTGCTGGAATACCCGGGCGTGACCTTTACCGACTACATGACGCTGCTCGAGATCGACGGCGTCTGGAAGATCGTCAACAAGACCTTCAGCGCCGCAGCGCGCTGAGTCCGGACTACATCCCGGGGCTGCCGCGGCTCAGGCCGGCAACACCGCCGTTGCTTCGATCTCGAACAGCATGTTGTCCAGCGCCAGCCGCGGCACCGGGATCAGCGTGCAGGCCGGCGTCGGCCGGTCGCCCCACATCTCGCGCAGCGCCGCGCCGAAGGTGCGCAGGCGGTCGTGCGAATGATCCACCACCAGCACCGTAAGCTTGGCCACGTCGCCGACGTCGGCACCGGCCGCCTGCAGCGCAATGCGCAGGTTGTGCATGGCGCGCGCCACCTGGCGCGGAAAATCGAGCGGCAGGCAGCCCGCCGCATCCTCGCCGCCCTGCCCCGACACATAGATGATGCGTGCGGGGCCTTCGACCAGGGCCACGTGCGAATAGCCGTTGGGCCGCGGGTCATACAGGCCGTCGGGATTGAGCAGGCTCAGCGAGTCATTGGGGCGCGCGAAGGGCACCGCCGGCGTGACCGGCAAGGCGGGCAACGCGGGCATGGCGGGCGAGCGCAGGGATGAAGGCGAGAAGGGAAACATCGTCATTGTCATCGGCTTGTGGAAGGCGTCTCGGACAGAGGAGCCGCCAGTATCAAACCTCAAGTTAGGTTAAGGTCAAGCGCGGCCATGGTGGTAGCATGGGCATTCCTGCGTTCCTCCGGTGACTTCCCTTTGCCATGGCCTCCAGGCAACCGCCCCCCTCCCCGCGCCGGCGCCGCCCCGCGCCCTCTGAAGAACTGCTCTCCGTTGGTGAAGTCTCGGCGCGCACCGGCATTGCGGTGTCCGCCCTGCACTTCTATGAAGCGCGCGGCCTGATCGCCAGCACCCGCAGCGGCGGCAACCAGCGCCGCTATGCGCGCGCCGTGCTGCGGCGCCTGGCGGTGATCCGCGTGGCCCAGCGCATGGGGCTGCCGCTGGCGGTAATTTCCGACGCCATGCAAAAGCTGCCCGACGGCCGCGCACCCACGGCGGCGGACTGGCGCAAGCTCTCCGCCAGCTGGCGCGATGACCTCGATGAACGGATTCGCACGCTCACGCAATTGCGCGACCAGCTGGATGGGTGCATCGGCTGTGGATGCCTGTCGCTGAAGGCGTGTCCATTACGCAATCCGCAGGACGCGCTGGCGGGCGAAGGGCCGGGGCCCCATTTTGCGGAGTGAGCCTGCGCGGGCAGGGCCGCGCCGGCTTACTTGAAGGTCTCGAGGTAGGCCAGCAGATCGGTGATCTGCTGATCGTCGCCCAAACCCCAGAACCGCATCTTCGTGCCCGGCACCACCTTGCCGGGCGAGCGGACGAAGGCGCGCAGGGTGTCATGCGACCACACCACCTTCGACGCGCGCATTGCGTCCGAATACTGGAAATCCGTCGTGCTGCCCGCGGTGCGGCCAAAGATTCCGTTCAGTTGCGGACCAAAGCCCGCGCGCGCATTGCGCCCGACGTGGTGGCACGAGGCGCAGCGCGTGGCAAACAGCGCCTTGCCGGCCTGGAGATCGGCGGCGGCCATGGCGGCGGTGGGAATGGCGGTGAAAGCGGTCAGTGCCAGCAGGGTGGCGGCGGTACGGCGCATGAGCAGCTTGGAAGGAAAATGCCTGGACAACGGGTTGGGATGATACAGGCAAGGCCCGCGCGCCCCGCAGGCGCGGGGTTACACCACGTCACACTTGCAACACTTCGCGCGCCCCATATTACAGCCCGCGCCCCTACAGTGAGCCCATGTCCAACGCCCCTTGGGAGGCAGCCATGAAACGAATCATCGCAATGGCGGTAGCAGGTGGTGCAATGCTGGTGGCCAGCGCTGGTGCTTACGCCGGCGTGAATATCGATATCGGCATCGGCGTGCCTGGCGTGGTGGTGGCGCAGCCGGCGCCGGTCTACCATCCGGCTCCGGTCTATGCGCCGGCGCCAGTGTATGCGCCCGCTCCCGTGGCCTACGCACCGCGCCCGGTCGTGGTTGCGCCGCGGCCCGTGGTGGTGGCGCCGGTGCCGGTGCGCTACGACAATGACCGCGGCTATCGTCGCGCCTACTACCGCGGCCATTACCGCGATGGGTACCGCGACGGCTACCACGACCACCGCCGCGAATGGCGCGGGCGCGAGTGGGGGCACCGCCATGGCGACCACGACGACCACGGCCGCGGCCACGGACGCCGCTGGGACTGAGCCCCGCCATGGCGCGGCGGGCGGGCGCGCGGCCACCGGCTGAAGCGTCCGCCTGCAAGGATTCGCCAGTCACGCTACCCTGTCGGCAATTTCCAATTCGGGCCGGGGCCATGGCCTCGCCCCGGCCATGCCCAGGAGCAGCCATGCCACAACCCCTCAAGATCGACTTCGTCTCCGACATCGCCTGCCCCTGGTGTGCCATCGGCCTGTCTTCGCTGCAACTGGCGCTGCAGCGCGTTGGCGATGCGGTCGACGCCGAGATCGTCGTGCATCCGTTCGAGCTGAACCCCGGCATGCGCCCCGAGGGCGAAGCCATCGTCGACTATCTCGGCCGCAAGTACGGCCGCACTCCGGCGCAGATCGCCGAAACGCAGGCGATGATCCGCGACCGCGGCGCCGCCGTGGGCTTTGCCTTTGGCCCGCGCACCCATGTCTACAACACCTTCGACGCCCACCGCCTGCTGCACTGGGCCGGACTGGAAGGCAAGCAGCTGCCGCTGAAGCAGGCGCTGCTGCGCGCCTACCATGCGGACGGCAAGGACCCCAGCAACCATGACGTGCTGGTCGACGCGGCCCAGTCCGTCGGCCTGGATGCCGCCGCGGCACGCAAGGTGCTGGCGGGCGGCGACTATGCCGACGCGGTGCGCGCGGAAATCGAGGAATACCAGCGCATGGGCATCCAGTCGGTGCCGTCGATCATCTTCAACGACCGCTACCTGGTGACCGGCGGCCAGCCGGTGGAGGCCTTCGAGCAGGCCATCCGCGACATTGCAGCCGAAGCGCAGCAGGCGCAAGGCTAGCCTATTGCCTTGCCCGCCAATGCAAGTGGCGCGCCCCGGAACCCCGGCGGGCCCCACAGCGTTAGGCGCACAAAAAGTTAAACGCCCCCCCGGCGGCCAAA
>NZ_JBYOJO010000004.1:332440-481957 GCF_057798955.1 Cupriavidus sp. 207A1
CTTGTCTCCCCTTTGCCCCCCCCCCCCCCGGCCGGGCCCCCCGCCCCCCCCCCCCCCCCGCCACTCTGCTTTCGGCGCACTAATCGTTCAGCGCGCCGCGGGCTTCATCCCCACGGTGACGGCATCGGCCGCGCGCGGCCTGCGCGTGGCCAGCCCCAGCACCACCTGCCATGCGAACGACACCGCGCCGACGATAAACACCACGTCGCCGAAGGTGCGCACCCAGCGCAGCGTCTGCAGGATGGGCTGCTGCATGAAGGCTTCGCTGCGCGCGTACCAGGTGCCATGCTCGACGCTGGCCAGGAACTGGATAATGCCGATCGGCAGCAGGCTGGTGCCGATCATCAGCACCAGGCCGAGGTTCAGGCCCCAGAAGGCGGTCTTCATCAGCGTGGGGCTGAGACGGTAAGCCGGCCGTACATAGCGCAGCACCAGCAGCGTGAAACCGAGCGCCAGGAAGCCATAGACCCCGAACAGCGCGGCATGGGCATGGACTGGCGTGGTGTTCTGGCCCTGGATGTAGTACAGCGCGATCGGCGGGTTGATCATGAAGCCGAACACGCCCGCGCCCAGCATGTTCCAGAACGCCACCGCGACAAAGCACATCAGTGGCCACTTCAGGTCGGCCATCCACGGCGCGCGCCGCTTCAGGCTCCAGTTCTCCCACGCTTCATGGCCCAGCACGATCAGCGGCACCACTTCCAGCGCACTGAACGCGGCGCCCACCGCCATCACCGGCGTGGTGGTGCCGGCGAAGTACAGGTGATGGAAGGTCCCGGGAATCCCGCCCAGCATGAACAGCGACGCCGACGCCAGGCTGGCCGCGGTGGCCATCGGGCGCGACACCAGCCCCAGCGTGGAGAAGATGAAGGCCAGCGCCGTGGTCGCGAAGACCTCGAAGAAGCCCTCGACCCACAGGTGCACCACCCACCAGCGCCAGTACTCCATCACCGTCAGGCTGGTGCGTTCGCCATAGGCCAGGCCCGCGCCATAGAACAGGCCGATCGCCACCACCGACGAGGTCAGCAGCGCCAGCAGGTTGCGGTCGGTGCCGCGCGCGCGCAGCGCCGGCAGGATGCCGCGCATCATCAGCACCAGCCAGATCAGGATGCCGGCGAACTTGCCGATCTGCCACAGCCGGCCCAGGTCGACATACTCATAGCCCTGGTGGCCCAGCCAGAAGTTCAGGTGCGGCGGCAGCTTCTGCGCGATCGCCAGGTAGTTGCCGGCGAACGAGCCCACTACCACGACCACCAGCGCCCAGAACAGGACATCGACGCCCAGGCGCTGGAACTTCGGGTCCTTGCCGCCGTTGATCAGCGGCGCCAGGAACAGGCCCGCGGCCAGGAAGCCCGTGGCGATCCAGAACAGCGCGCTCTGGATATGCCAGGTGCGCACCAGTGCGTATGGGAACCACTGCGAGACGTCGATGCCGTAGAACTTCTGCCCCTCGACGGTGTAGTGCGCGGTAAAGCCGCCCAGGAACACCTGGAACACGAACAGCGCCACCACCAGGAACAGGTACTTGCCCAGCGCGCGCTGCGACGGGGTCAGCGCCACGGACAGCAGCGGGTCGCGCGCGGGCGCCTGCGGCGGCGTCTCTTCCTTGCCGCGCAGGAAGGCCCACGCCCACACCAGGAAGCCCACGCCGGCCAGCAGCACCACCACGCTGATCACCGACCACACCACGTTTTCACTGGTCGGCTTGTTGCCGATCAGCGGCTCGTGCGGCCAGTTGTTGGTGTAGGTGGCTTCATGCCCGGGGCGCGCGGTCGAGGCGACCCATGCGGTCCAGAAGAAGAACTGCGTCAGCTGCTGGCGCCGCTCGGCGCTGGGCAGCGTGTTCTCCTTCATGGCGTAGTGCTCGCGCGTGGTGTGCAGCGCCGGCGCGTCGGAGAAAAGCTGGTCGTAGTAGGCGGCGGTGTCGGCGATGGCTTGTGCGCGGCGCTTAGACACGGTCAGCACGTTGCTGTCCGCATCGGTGGCATTGCCGCGGTACTCGGCGCGCAATTGCTCGCGCAAGGCGGCCTGCGCCGGCGCGTCTAGCTGCGCGAACGAGCGGCCGTGGCCGTCGCGCGCGGCCAGCTCCAGCCACGCGGTCAGTTCGCGGTGCAGCCAGTCGGCGGTCCAGTCCGGCGCCTGGTAGGCGCCGTGGCCCCAGATCGAGCCGAGCTGCATGCCGCCGACGGACTGCCATGCGGTCTGGCCGTCGAGGATGTCGTCGCCGCTGAACAGCGTGCGGCCCTCGGCCGTGACCACCTTGGCCGGGATGGGCGGGGCCTGCCGGTACACCTCGACGCCATAGTAGCCGAGCAGGGAGAAAGTGACCGCCAGCACGGCGATCAGCAGGAACCAGAGTTTGCGGTAGGGACCCATGATGCGAAGTCGTTGAGGGTGGTGTCGGGCGGGCTCAGGCGTGCGCCGAGCAACCGCAGCCGTTGGCCGGCGGGATGGCGGAAGCGGTGGCCGCCGCGGTTTCGAACAGCACGTTGTTTTCCAGGTGGATGTGTTCCATCAGGTCTTCGCGCAGCGCGCGCAGGCCCAGGTAGAGCGCGCGCCAGGTATTGCAGGCCGCGCGCGGCAGCGTGATGTCGTCGGTCAGCTCGGCCAGCCGCTGCAGGGCCACGCCGTGGTCGTCGTGCTCGGCGCGCATCACGGCGATCGGGCGGCTCGCGGCGGCATGCAGGCCGCGCAGCAGCATCGGGAACAGCACCTGCTCTTCCTTCTGCATGTGCGATTCCAGCTCGCCCAGCATCTCGCTCAGGTGGTCGGCCAGGCCAAGCGGGCACTCCGGCCGGTCGCCGTGGACTTGCTCGACGCGCCGCGCCAGGCGGATCAGCTCGGGCAACTGCTCGCGATGGCGGGCGTGGAAGCGCACCAGGATATGCTCGATCAATGCCGGCGGCGCGGCCCTGTTCCAGTCCTGCGCAGAAGGATCCGCGTCGTTCTGCAGGGCTTGCAGCTGTGCTGCGATGGCGGCCACGGCGGCGGCATCGAGCCCCTTCTGCTGCGCGGCGTCGCGCAGGGTGTGCTTGCCGCCGCAGCAGAAGTCCAGACCGTGGTCGTGGAAAATGCGGGTGGCACCGGGAATCTGGCGGGCCAGCTGGCCCAGCGAATGGTCTTGTAACGTCATGGGGGTTTCTCCGTGTGGATGTGGTGATCGCCAGACATACGCGAGCAGCGTGCCAGTTAAAAACCCCGTGTAATCAACGTCTTGGAAAACACAGGGTATTAACTACCTTATACTTGCCACGGTATAAACCACCCTTTACGGTGTTTTTCACCATGATTCCTGCCGCCGCCATGTATCCCGACCTGCTGGCCGACCTCGTCATCGACCTGCCGCACGCGGTGCGCCTGCAGCGGCTGGTCAGCGCGTTGCGCACGCATTTCCGCTGCGGCGCGGTGGCGCTGCTGCGGCTGGAGGAAGACCACCTCCGCCCGCTGGCCGTCGACGGCCTGGTGCGCGACGCGCTGGGCCGGCGCTTTGCGGTGGGCCTGCATCCGCGCCTGGCCGCGATCCTGGCGCGCCGCGGCGTGACCTGCTTCCATCACGACAGCATGCTGCCGGACCCGTACGATGGCCTGATCGACGAGCACGTGGGCGAGCCGCTGCCGGTGCATGACTGCATGGGCACCCGGCTGGAAGTGGACGGCCAGCCGTGGGGCGTGCTGACGCTGGATGCGCTGACGGTCGGCACCTTCGACGGCGCGGCCCAGGCCGAATTGCAGCGGCTGACGGCGATCGTCGAGGCCGCCATCCGCACCACCCGGCTCGAGGGCGAGATCCGCGCGCTGCAGCTCGCGCGCGGCACGCCCGATGCCGAGGAAGGCGCGGCCCCGCACGACATCGGCGCCGAGATCATCGGCCAGAGCGAGGCCATCGCCAACCTGCTGCATGAACTGGAAGTGGTGGCCGACACCGACCTGCCGGTGCTGCTGCTGGGCGAGACCGGCGTGGGCAAGGAGCTGTTCGCGCACCGCCTGCACCGCCAGTCGCGCCGGCGCGCGCAGCCGCTGGTGCATGTCAACTGCGCAGCGCTGCCCGAGTCGCTGGCCGAGAGCGAACTGTTCGGCCATGCGCGCGGCGCCTTCTCCGGCGCCATCGGCGAGCGCCCGGGGCGCTTCGAGGCCGCAGACGGCGGCACCCTGTTTCTCGACGAGGTGGGCGAACTGCCGCTGGCGATCCAGGCCAAGCTGCTGCGCACGCTGCAGAACGGCGAGATCCAGCGGCTGGGCTCGGACCGCCCGCGCCGCGTCAACGTGCGCGTGATCGCCGCCACCAACCGCAACCTGCGCGAGCATGTGCGCGACGGCTCGTTCCGCGCCGACCTGTACCACCGGCTGTCGGTCTACCCGATCCCGATCCCGCCGCTGCGCGAGCGCGGCAACGACGTGCTGCTGCTGGCGGGGCGCTTCCTGGAGCTGAACCGTGCCCGCCTGGGCCTGCGCAGCCTGCGGCTGTCAGGCGGGGCGCAGGACGCACTGCGCCACTACCGCTGGCCCGGCAACGTGCGCGAGCTGGAACACGTGATCAGCCGCGCTGCGCTGCGCGCGGTCAGCCGCGGCGCGGGCCGCAATGACATCGTGACGCTGGAGCCGGAACTGCTCGACCTCGACGGCCTGGAGTTGTCGACCGCCACGCACGCCGGCACCGGCGCGGCCAGCCCGCCCGCCGCGCCGGCGCCGGCCGCGGGCATCACCCTGCGCGACGCCGTCGAGCACACCCAGCGTGCCTGCATCGCGCAGGCCCTGCACGACCACGGCGGCAACTGGGCGCAGGCGGCGCGCCAGCTCGGCATCGACGCCAGCAACCTGCACAAGCTGGCCCGGCGGCTGGGTTGCAAGTGAACCCGGCCCGGCTCCGGGGCCGCGGCGGCATGGCAAGTCGCGCCATTACCGCATAAGCTGATCCGGATGCCCAAGCCGGGCGCCATCGTCGTGTGCAGCAACTGCCGCGCACTGCGCGCCCGGCCCGCCACTGGAGAATCCCCGTGATGATGACCGCAACGCAAATCTTCTGGCCGCCGGTGTTCTGGCCCTTCCCCACCGTCTACGCCAGCTTGCCGCAGTTCGAGGCCATGCAGGCCGACCTGGCCGGCACCTGGCACCGCATGGCCGAACTCAACCTGGACTTCACCCGCACCCTGTTCGAGAACATCCAGTTCGACGCCATGGGCACGATGATGGAGCCCGACCCCGAATCCCGCTACGCGCGCGAGATCGCCAGCGAGCTGCCGCTGCTCGGCGGTTCGCTGCATTACGCCTCGGCCATGCTGGAGCTGTATGCCCGTGCCCAGCAGAAGTGGATCGACGGCTGGGGCCACCTGCTGACGCGCGGCATGGGGTTCGAGTGGCCGGGCCTGCAGCAGGATGTCGTCGACATCCCGTTCTGGCTGGTGCGGGAAACCCCGAGGCAGGTTTGAGCGGGTCCTGATCCCGCCACGGCGCGCTTGACCGGGCGGCGGCCGCGCGGCCGCTGTTGCATCGGCGCACCCGCTGCCAAGCCAGCGATGCCGCCCGGTATCATGCTGGCTGACGAGATCGCGGAGCGCATGCAACCGGCGTGCGCCTGGCCGGGCGGCGGCACCCATGCCCGGGTCTCGAAGACGCGCGCCGCCTTCAATGCCCTCATATTCGCTGGTTCTCCTGCTTACCGTCGCCGTGGTTGCCTGCATCGGCATGGCCATCGCCACCTGGCCGCGGCGCGACGATCCGACCGTGCAGGCCTTCCTGGTGCTGGCCGCCGGCGCGGCCACCTGGAGCGGCGGCCGCCTGCTCGAGATCAGCTCGACCGACCTGGAGGGGCGCATCCTGTGGGCCAAGATCCAGTACCTCGGCATCGTCGCGGTGCCGATCGGCTGGCTGGTGGCGATGGTGCACCTGAGCCGCCCGCGCTACGTGGTGCCCTGGTCGCGGCTGTGGCTGCCGGTGCTGGCGGCGGTGGTCACGGTGGTGATGGTCTTTACCAACGAGCGCCACGGGCTGGTGTGGCCGCGCATCACGCTGATGCCGCCCGGCGTGCTGCCCGGCGCGGTGTTCGACCATGGCATCGGCTATGCCGTGGTGGCGGCGTGGTCGTACCTGCTGCTGGCGCTGAGCCTGTATTTCCTGGTCACGGCCGAGGTCCCCAACGGCGCCTTGTCGCGCCGCGGGCGCGCCATCCTGGGCGGGGGCCTGGCCCTGCCGCTGGTGGCCAATGTCGCCTATCTCAACCGCTGGACCGGGCCGCTGGGCGGCGACCTGACGCCGGCGACGTTTTCGCTGATGGCGGCGCTGGTGTGGTTCTGCGGGCTGCGCACGCACCTGGACGATATCGGCCACTACGCGCGGCTGCGCGTGTTCGATGCGCTCGGCGAAGGCTGCGTCATCGTCGACGGCCATGGCACCATCGTCGAATTCAATCCCGCGGCGGCGCAGCTGTGGCCGGCGCTGCGTCGCGGCGACCCGCTGCCAGCCGGCTGGGACACCGCACTGCGGCCTTCTCCTGCAAACGCTGAGGCACACGCCGCGGACAGTGTTGCCATGCCCTTCGTGCCGCCGGGCGCGCCGTTCGAGCTGACCGGCGAACGCGTCGCGCGCCTGGATGGCAGGCAGATGGGCAGCCTGCTGTTCCTGCGCGACATCAGCCGCTTCCAGTCGCGCGAGCTGGCGCTGAGCGCGCGGCTGGGCCAGACCGAAGAGCAGCTGTGGCAGGTGCAGGCGGACCTGGACATCGATGCCCTGACCGGCATCCGCAACCGCCGCTACTTCCAGCGCGAATCGATCGCCGCCGTGACGCGCGCGTGCGAGCGCGGCCAGCCGCTGGGGCTGCTGATCCTGGACGTTGACCAGTTCAAGCAATACAACGACCTGCATGGCCACATGGCCGGCGACGATTGCCTGCGGCAGATCGCCGGCGCCCTCAGCGGCGTGCTGCACGGCGAGCAGTTCTGCGCGCGCCTGGGCGGCGAAGAGTTCGCCGCGGTGCTGCCCGGCGCGAGCCGCGACGAAACCCGCGAGCTGGCGCGCCGCATGGTGGCCGCGGTGCGCGACCTGGGCATTGCGCATCAGGGCACGCCAGTGCAGCCGGTGGTGACGATCAGCGTGGGCGCGGTCTGGGCCATGCCCGAAACGCCGCGGCTGGAGCCGCTGCTGCACCGCGCCGACAGCGCGATGTATCGCGCCAAGCGCGCCGGGCGCAACCGCTTCATGCTGGACGGCGAGGCCTGAGCCGCGCTCAGGATGCGGCGCCGGCCCGTCCCGCGGTGGCGCCATGCAGCGCCACCAGCCGCGCCGCGGCCTGGCTGACCCACGCCGGCCGCGGCGCCGCATCGAGCCAGTACTTGACCTCCAGCCCCAGCGCAGTGTCGCCGCTGATGACCAGCCGGCGCTGGAAGAACAGGGTGTCGGTGTCGGCCTCGCCGCCCAGCAGGCGCAGGTAGTCCACGGCGCAGGCACGCAGCGTCAGCGCGGGCTCGGCGTCGGTGCTGCCGGCGCGGAAGCGCCCGCCTTCGCAGCGGAACGGCACGGCCAGCTCCAGGTCCTGCACCGTCAGCAGGAAGGCATGCCCATCCAGTGCCGCGGGCGGCTCCAGCCAGCCGGCGCGGCGCGCCAGCTCCAACGCGGCCACCAGCGGCAGCGCCCGCGCGCGTGCCGGCAGGCGCCGGTGCACGCCCGCCATCAGCTTGTGCAGCGCGCTCATGCCGGGGCCTCCCAGGCGATGCCGGCGCGGCCGTGCCAGTAGCCGTTGCATGGCTGGGCACCGGCCGGCGCGATGCCGCTGGCGGCCGGCGGTCGTTGCCCGGCGCGGATCGCCGCCAGCTGCTGCACCACCGCGAGCGTGCCCGACGAATGCGGGCTGACGCGCAGCATCCCCACGCCCATTCGCGCCATCGCCAGCGTCTCGGCGCACAGGTCAAGGCAGGTGGCGCTCTGCGTCTGCACCCCGTTCAGCGTGAAGAACGCCTGCCCTTCGCCGGTCGCGGCGACCAGGCCATCGGGATAGTCCATGCAGCGGAATTCGCAGCTGTCCTTGCGCAGGCGATGATGGCGCGCGGTAAAGCAGCGCGCCGAGAACGCCAGCGGCAGGCGGCCCCAGACGAAGGCTTCGAGCTGCATGCCGGCGGGCCGCGCCGCCGCCAGCGCGGCCAGCGTGGTGCCGTCCATTTCCACCGGCGCGACACAGCCCACCGCGCCCAGGCTGGCGAGCCACGCCAGCGTATCGGCATGGTAGGCATTCAGATGCGGGCCGCCGAGGAAGGGCCGCCCGCCCATGCAACGCACCGCGCCGGGATCGTTGGCCTCGACCAGGTAGTCGTCCTGCGCGCACACGCGCCGCATCCAGGCGATATCGGTGTCGGACTCGACCAGCACCGGCGTGGACAGCACCACTTCCTTGCCGGCATCGCGCAGCATCTGCGCAATCTCCAGCCATTGCGCATGACGGATTTCATGGCGGCGGGTGCAGACGGTTTCGCCCAGGTAGACGCGGTCGACCGGCGCGTCGGCGACCGACGCATAGAACTGCAGCACAGCCTCGCGCGGCCAGTAGTACAGCAGCGGACCGAGGGCGATGCCGAAGCCGGGCATCGCGGCGGCGTGCGGCATCGCGGCCGCGGCGGTGTGTGGCATGGAAAGCTCCATCGTGGCCGGCATGTCCAGCATGTCCGGATACAGGCAGGTGGGTGACATGGTGTCAGCGCCAGGGGCGGTCGTAGGCGCCCTGCGTAACCTGGTCGCCTTCGGCATGGCGTCCCAGCGTGCCCTGCCACTCCTGGCGCGGCGCGAAGCGCGCCGGATCGGCGCAGGCGGCGTCGATCGCCGCGCGCAGCACGCCGACCACGTCGCCGACATAGCGCGGGCTGCGCTGGCGCCCTTCGATCTTGATCGCGGCAATGCCCATGTCGATCAGCGCCGGCAGCAGCGACAGCGCGTTCAGGCTGGTGGGCTCCTCCAGCACGTAGCCGCGCTCGCCCTCGACCTCGAAGCGGCCCTTGCACAGGGTCGGATAGCCGGCCGGCTCGCCGGGCGCGTAGCTGTCGATCAGGATGCCCGACAGCCGTGCCTGCATGGTGCCGTCCTGCTCGGTCCAGCGCACCGCATGCGCGGGCGAGCACACCCCCTTGTTGTTGGGCGAATCGCCGGTGGCATACGACGACAGCAGGCAGCGCCCCTCGGCCATCACGCACAGGCTGCCGAAGCCGAACACCTCCAGCTCGACGCCGGTCTGGCGTGCCAGCTTGCCGATCTGCGCCAGCGACAGCACGCGCGGCAGCACCACGCGGCGGATATTGAAGCGCTCGCGCATCAGCTCGATGGCATCGGCGTGCGTGGCCGAGCCCTGTACCGACAAGTGCAGCCGCAGGTCCGGATGGCGCGCGCAGGCATAGCCCATCAGGCCCGCGTCGGCCATGATCACGGCATCGGCGCCCAGGTCCGCGGCCGCATCGACGGCGCGGTGCCACTGCGCCACCGCACCCATCTGCGCGAAGGTGTTGATGGCGAACAGCACCTCGGCGCCGCGCGCATGGGCTTCGGCCACGCCGGTGCGGATGTCGGCCTCGGTGAAATTCAGGCCGCCGAAATTGCGCGCGTTGGTGGCATCGCGCAGGCCCAGGTAGACCGCGTCGGCGCCGTGCTGCAAGGCCACGCGCAGCGCCGCCAGCGAGCCGGCGGGCGCAACCAGTTGCGGGCGGCGCGGCGCGCACGCGGCGGCCGGGGGGGAGTCGGATCGGGCGGGGGTGGAACAGGTCATCGGGGACTGGCGCCGGCGGCGGCGCGGGGGAAGGAAGACAGCGGCCGATGCTAGCCAAGCGCCCGCGGCAGGGGCTTGACCGTGCGCAAACCCACGCCAACGGCACCCCGGCCGCGACGGGCTATGCCGGTCGGCGTAGGCCGATGGCAGGCCACCCGGCCACGCTTGACCTGCGGCAAACGCGGGCCCGTGCCGCTGTGCCACGCTTGCGCGTCATCCCCGCGCCGGGGCCGCCGTGCGGCCCGGCGTCCATCCCCTTCCGGAGACCCGTTTATGAATCACCCCTGGCTCAAGCTGGGCGGCCGTCGCCTGCTGCCGATCGTGCAGGGCGGCATGGGCATCGGCATCTCGGCCCACCGGCTGGCCGGCGCCGTCGCGCGCGAGAACGGCGTCGGCACCATCGCCAGCATCGACCTGCGCCACCACCACCCCGACCTGATGGCACGCACCCGCGGCAGCCGCGACAAGCCGGCCATCGAAGCCGCCAACCTCGAGGCGCTGGACCGCGAGATCCGCGCCGCGCGCACCGCCTCCGAGGGCCGCGGCCTGATCGCCGTCAACGTGATGAAAGCCGTGGGCTCGCACGCGGCGCTGGTGCGGCAAGCCTGCGAAAGCGGCGCCGATGCCATCGTCATGGGCGCCGGGCTGCCGCTGGACCTGCCCGAACTGACCGCCGGCCATCCCAGGGTGGCGCTGATCCCGATCCTGTCCGAGGCGCGCGGCATCGGCCTGGTGCTGCGCCGCTGGATGAAGAAGGGCCGGCTGCCCGACGCCATCGTGGTCGAACACCCGGCGCACGCCGGCGGCCACCTGGGTGCCGCCACCATCCAGGACCTGTCCGAGCCCCGCTTCTCGTTCTCGCGCGTGCTGGGCGAATGCCGCGAACTGTTCGCGCAGCTGGGCCTGGCCTGGGACAGCATCCCGCTGATCCTGGCGGGCGGCATCGACAGCCACGCCAAGGTGCGTCACTGGCTGGGCGAAGGCGCCGCCGCGGTGCAGCTGGGTACGGCCTTCGCCGTGACCGAGGAATGCGATGCCCATCCGGCCTTCAAGCAAGTGCTGGCCACCGCGCGGCCCGAAACCCTGCGCGAATTCACCAGCGTGGCCGGCCTGCCCGCGCGCGCGGTGCTGACGCCATGGCTGCAGCGCTACCTGTCGAGCGAAGCGCGCCTGCAGCGCCGCGCCCGCGTGCGCGAATGCCTGGAAGGATTCGATTGCCTGCAGGCCTGCGGGCTGCGCGACGGCATCGCGCGCATCGGCCAGTTCTGCATCGACCTGAAGCTGGCGCAGGCGGTACGCGGCGACGTGGAACGCGGCCTGTTCTTCCGCGGCCGCGGCGCGCTGCCGTTCGGCGAGGCCATCCGCCCGGTGGCGGAGCTGATGCACTATCTGCTGACGGGGGAGAAGCCGGCCGGGCTGACACCGGCGGCCGGCTGACCGTTTGTGTGCTCCCTCTCCCGCTTGCGGGAGAGGGTTGGGGGTGAGGGCGAGAGCATCGACGAAGTAAAGGCTGTCGCTATTGCCACCGCCTGCCCTCACCCCCGCCCCTCTCCCGCAGGCGGGAGAGGGGAGCAAACCGGCGGCACGCCCATCCCCTCCACAACACGCGGCGGCAACCCTCCACACCTGCGCATCCGCCGCATGCAGCGCAGCGCCGCCAGCAATTGCCATCCCAGCCATGCATTGGCCCCCGCCAGCAGCAGCCCGCCGACGCGGGCCAGCAACGCCGGCGCCAGCGGCAGCGCCAGCAGCACCGCGTAGGCCGCCAGCAGCAGCCACGCCTGCCCGCGCTGACTGCCCGGCGCGATGATCGCCTGCATCGCCGGCACGCGCGCCCTTGGCGGCAACAGCCGGCGCAGGTGCAGCCACACCAGGAACGGCACGATCTTGCCCAGCATCGCCGTCACCGGCAGCACGCCAACGCCGACCAGCGCCATCGTGCCCGCCCACCACGCCAGCGGCAGCGCCGCCGCGGGCAGGACCACCGCCGCCGCTCCCAGCACCGCCGCGCCGAGCATGCTGGCGCATGCCACCGGCCACAACGGCCACAGCGGATCGTGGCACCGCCGCGCGCGCAGCGTGCCGGCGAGCCCGCATGCCCCCAGCACCGCCACGAACGACAGCCACACCACCAGCGCGGCCCGTGCCAGCACCGGCTCCCGTGGCCACAGCACCAGCGCGGCGCTGAACACCGCCAGCGGCGCCCAATGACCCAGCGGCAGCCAGCGTGCCAGCGCCGCCGGCGCGCGCGGCGTCTGCCAGAACATCGGCAGCACCGTGGCGGCAACCCCGCTGACCAGCGCCGCCAGCCAGCCGCCCAGTGCCCACGCCATATGCAGGCCAAGCGCCTGCGCCACCGGCCCGCGCCACAGCCCGCCCAAGGTGCCCGCCAGCGCGATGCCGGCGACCACCGCCACCATCAGCGGCGCGCCAATGCCGGCCAGCGTGCGCGTGGTGGCGTCCACCGCGGCCACGCGCCGGCCCGCGGCAAGCAGCGCCGCGCCCGCCAGCAGCAGCACCGCGCCCAGGGCAGCCGCAACCCGCAACGCCGCCGGCTCACCGCCCAGCAAGCCGAAACCGAGCGCAGCCGCGACCGCCGCGCCGGTCGCGGCCATCAACGGCGCCAGCCGCCCGGCACCGGGAACGTCCACGCGCGCCACCACCGGCATCATCTGGAACAGCGCCCCGACCATCACCGGCAGCAGCATGCCCAGCGCCAGCGCATGCACCGCCGCCAGCGCCAGCGGCGCGAAGCGATCTGGCAGACCGGTCGCCGGCCCCGCAGCCAGCAGCAGCCCCGCGGCCGCGCCCAGCCACGGCGCCGGCATCAGGCACCCGAACACCAGCGCAGGCCGCGGCGCGCGCGCGTAGTCGAGATCCGCGCCTTTCATGCGCGCCCCGTGGCGTGACGGCGGTGACGCATGCGTGCGCCGATTGAAGTGGATACGGCCATTGCTTCTTCTCTCCAGTCCCGGACAAAAGGCCCGATGCTAGGGCGCAACGCCGTGCAGGGACTTGACCGGGGCCAAGTCCGGCGCGGGCTTTACATATCACGGTGTGATGGAAACCGCCCTGGCGCCACACGCCCTGACGCGATGCGCCGCTGCCGGCACAAATTCGCGCCAAAGCCGGGTTTCCTTGATCTGGCGCAGGTAGCCCAGCCTGTCGCGCGGAGAAAATCACTTCCGACTCCTTGCGTGACCCCTGGTAGCCCCCGATACCACCATGTCAGATACCGATCCTCCTGCCGCCTCCGCCACGGCGGCATCCGCGTTGCCCGCGCTGCGGCACCGCCTTTCCACGCGCATCATCTCGCTGTCGCTGGCCGTGCTGCTGGTGGTATTGGGCATGATCTCCGGCACGCTGTGGCTGTCCTGGAAGCTGGAAGGCGCCGGCGCCGCCATCAACGATGCCGGCAGCCTGCGCATGCGCGCCAACCGCGTGGCGATCGAGCTGGCGCTGGCGCACGCGGGCCGCGTCAATGACCTGCCCGCGCAGGTGCAGGCGCTCAACGCCACCCTGGCGCTGCTGAAGAAAGGCGACGCGGCGCGGCCGCTGTTCCTGCCGGACGAGCCCGCCATCCATACGCAGATGACCCGCGTCACCCATGACTGGCAACAGCGGCTAAGACCGCTGGCCGTGGCCGGCGCATCGCCCGCCGCATACATTGCCGCGCTGCCGGGTTTTGTCGCGCAGGCCGACCGCCTGGTCGTCATGATCGAACACGACAGCGCGCGCAAGACCGACCTGCTGCGCCTGTCGCAGACCGCGCTGGCGCTGATGGCCTGCATCGGCACGGTCGCCGTGATCTACCTGCTCTACCTGTGGATCATCCTGCCGGTGCTGCGGCTGCAGGACGGTCTGCGGCGCATGGCCGCGCGCGAATTCTCGCTGCGCCTGCCGGTGGAAAGCCGCGACGAGTTCGGCACCCTCAGCGAGGGCTTCAACCGCATGGCGGGCGAGCTGCAGGGCCTGTACCACGACCTCGAAGCGCGCGTGGCGCAGAAGACCGCCGAGCTGGAGCGCCACAACCGCGACCTGGAAACGCTGTACGAGATGGCCGCCTTCCTCAACCAGGCAGCCGACGCCGAAGCCATGGCACAAGGCTTCCTGGCGCGGGTGATGCGCCAGTTCGATGCCGATGGCGGCAGCGTGCGCGTGCTCGACAGCCGCCACGGCCGCATGCACCTGCTGGCCGCCGCGGGCCTGCCGGCGGCGCTGGCCGAGGCCGATTCCTGCGCCTCGGCCGACGGCTGCCATTGCGGCGATGCCACGCGCGAGGCCGTGATCGCCATCGTCGACCTGCGCGGCGCGGCGCGTGCCGGCGCGGCCGACGAAACGCCGTGCGGCCGCGACGGCTTCCAGTCGCTGGCGGCGTTCCGCATCGAAAGCCAGCGCGGCGCCACCGGCATGTTCGCGCTGCACTTCCGCGCGCCGCGCAAGCTGCCGCCGTCGGACCGGCAACTGCTGCAGACGCTGGCGCAGCACCTGGGCACGGCGCTGGAACACCTGCGCCTGTCCGCCACCGCGCGCCAGCTGGCGGTGGTGGAAGAGCGCAACCTGGTGGCGCAGGGACTGCACGACAGCATCGCCCAGGGGCTGAACTACCTGAACCTGCAGGTCCAGCTGCTGGACGACGCGGTCGCGCGCGACGACCTGGCCGAGACCCGCGAACTGGTGCCGATGCTGCGCCATGGCGTGGAAGAGAGCTACCAGGACGTGCGCGAGCTGCTCAACAATTTCCGCTCGCGCCTGGGCACCGGCGAGCTGCGCCCAGCGGTGGAAGAAACCGTCGGGCGCTTTCGCCGGCAATGCCGCACCGAGGCCACGCTGGCCATCGACGAACGCGGCGGCGCCTGGCCGCTGTCGCCCGAGCAGCAGCTGCAGGTGCTGTTCATCCTGCAGGAGGCGCTTTCCAACGTGCGCAAGCACGCCATGGCGGCGCACGTGGCGGTGGCGCTCAGCCATGGCCGCGATTTCCGCCTGGTGGTGCAGGACGACGGCGAAGGCTTCGATCCCGACGAACTGGCCACCCGCGCCGACGCGCATATCGGCCTGAGCATCATGCGCGAGCGCGCCGCGCGGCTGGGGGCACAGCTGCACGTGCAGGCCAGCCCCGGCAGCGGCGTGCGCATCGAACTGGTGCTGCCCGTCGGCAGCCAGGGCGCCGCGCGGCGCGACCGCAGCGCCAGCCCCATCACCAGCCTTAGCCGCCTGCCCCTCCCGAGCGAGACCCAGCCATGACCATCCGCATCCTGCTGATCGACGACCACACCCTGTTCCGCTCGGGCATCCGCGCGCTGCTGCAGCGCCAGGCCGACTTCGAGATCGTCGACGAAGCCGCCGACGGCGTGGAAGGCATCAAGCGCGCCAAGCAGCACCGCCCCGACGTGATCCTGCTCGACCTGAACATGCCGGGCCTGTCCGGGCTCGAAGCGCTGCAGCTGCTGGTCGAGGACCTGCCCCAGACCGCGGTGATCGTGCTGACGGTGTCCGAGGAGGCCGAGGAGCTGGCCGCCGCGCTGCGCGGCGGCGCGCGCGGCTACCTGATCAAGAACATCGAGACCGAGGCGCTGATCGCCGCCATCCGCCGCGCCGCCGCCGGCGAGCCGGTGATCTCCGACAGCATGACCGCCAAGCTGGTGGCCCAGTTCCGCGCGCCCGCGCCCGTGGCCGCCCCGCGCCAGGAAGAAGCGCCGCGGCTGACCGCGCGCGAGCGCGAGATCGTGCAGGGCCTGGCCCGCGGCGAAAGCAACAAGGAGATCGCGCGCGACCTCGGCGTGGCCGAAAGCACGGTGAAGATCCACGTGCAGAACATCCTGAAAAAGCTGAACCTGGCCAGCCGGGTGCAGGTGGCGGTCTATGCGGTGGAACACGGGCTGAACACGGCCTGAACACCGCCCGCGCGGGCCGCGCGGGTTGCCTTGCCCGCACTTGGGCGTCGTCCGATTCCTACATCGATATCAGTCCCTGCCCGGAGGGATGCCCGCACCCCTTGTTCTACGCTGAACGGTAAGCGGATGGCTCTGCGGAGCCGCCTCGGAGTCGGAAGCCGCGCGGCTTCCCCGATCCACGAACAAGGAGCACGCCATGGGCATCGGCACCATCCTTCTGATCATCCTCGTCCTGCTGCTGATCGGCGCCCTGCCGGCCTGGCCGTACAGTTCCGGCTGGGGCTACTGGCCGAGCGGCGGCCTGGGACTGATCGTCCTGATCGTGGTGCTGCTGGTGGTGCTGGGCCGGATCTAGCGTCCGGCAGGCAGCGAACCGCGGCACGGAGCGCGCAAGCCGGTTGCGTGCCGGCCGCGCTTGTCGCGGCCGCGCCTGGCACCTATAACGAAGCGCGGGCACGCGCGACAGCGTGCGCCCGGTCCTTTCAACTTTTCACCTTTCGCAAGGAGACTCAGATGCCAGCAAAATCCAAGGCGCAACAGCAGGCCGCCGGAGCGGCACTCTCCGCAAAGCGCGGCGAAAAGAAGGCCGGTTCGCTGAAGGGACCTTCCCGCTCGATGTACAAGTCGATGAGCGAGAAGGAACTCGACAAGATGGCTTCGACCAAGACCAAGGGCATGCCGAAGCACAAGTCGGAACGTTGACCGGTACGCAACGGCCTTGCACCTGAGGCCGGGCCGCGCTGCCGGCGCGGCGGCATACCAGCACAGGGCAGGCACACGCCTGCCCTGTTGCTATCCGGCCCTGCCGTTCTTGCCCTTGCCGGTCTTCAACGGCTTCGCCGGTTTGCCGGTCTTCCCCTCCAGCGGTCCGCCGCAATATCCCGGCAGGCGCCTGGCCCGGGGACTGCGTGCAAGCTTGATCGATTCCGCCAGCGCCAGCCCGAACCCCGCAATGCTGTCCAGGTCCTGCTCCACCCGCTTGCGCAGGAAGCCGGCCCAGCAGAAGTCGCCGTAGGCGCTGTCCGGCTTGCGGTACGCGCCCGCTTCGCGGGCAAAGGCGGCCAGGCTGCGGTACGGGTCGTCGCGCATGCTGCGCACGGTCGCGGGCAAGGCCCTGGGCCCCTGGCGCTTGCCGTGTTCATCGTAGGGATGGACATGGCCCAGTTCGCGCATGCGCTTCCAGAACGCGGCGCCGTCCAGATCGCTGAAATCCGCCAGCACCCGCACCGGCGCCAGCTGGTAGCCGAGGTCCAGCCACGCGCGCGCCCAGTGGTGGTGGTCGACGATATAAAGCTCTCCGCCCGGCCCCGCCACGGTCTTGATGCGATGCCGGCGCATGAAGCGCTGCAGCGCCTCGCGGTTTTCCGGATCGGCGTGGCGCTGCGTGACTTCCATCTTGTGGTGGACGTGGATGTAGCCGAGCGTCAGCTGCGTCGGACGCAGCCGCGCCAGTTCGGCGACGGCCTTGCCGCGCGGGCAGCGCGGCACGACCACCGGCGCGAACAGGGGCTCGGCGCCGGGGGCCGGCTCGGCGGGGCGTTCAGTCGTGTTCGACACGTTTCTGGTTGACGAAGTGCTCGAGCTCGCTGCCGGGGTCTTCGTTGCCGGTGCTTTCCTCGGCGGTGGCGTCGCTGGCCAGCGGCCGCGGCCAGTATTCGCCCTCGCCCTCGCGCACCGGCTCGCCGTGCCGGGCCGGATCGAAATCGGTCCACTGCCCGCATTCCCAGGTGCCCTGCGCGCGCTCGAGCTGGCTGGCGCCGGTTTCGCGCAGCACGTCGATGACCACCGAACCCAGCCCGTTGTTGACGCACGCGGCCAGCATGACGTTGTCGGCCCGCTGCTGCGCGGCGGCGTCGTCGTCCTGCTGATCCCTGCCAGGGTCCTGCACTGACACGATGGATACCTCCCACACCGAGAAGCCGCGCGCGAACAGGATGCGCGCGGCATCCTCGGCGCTGGCGAGCGAATCGAAACGTCCCGCGATGATCGATGACATGATGCCTCCCAGAGATTGCCGATGGCGGTAGGCTGATCTCACCCGTATTGCAAGAGCCACGCCCGCGCAGGATCTGCACGGCACGGCAGGCGGCGGGACCGCTGCATGCAATATTTGCAAACGCGGCGCCGAACTACATGCACGTGCACGCGCATGGCGCAAGCCCGCTCGCTCATCCGTTCACGACCTCGCCGCCATTGATGTGCAGGATCTGCCCGGTGATATAGCTGGCCGCATCCGAGGCCAGAAACACATAGCCCCCGGCGACCTCGAACGGTTGCCCCGGGCGGCCCATGGGTGTCTTCTTGCCGAATTGCGCCACTTCCTCGGGGCTGAAGGTGGACGGAATCAGCGGCGTCCAGATCGGGCCCGGAGCCACGCCGTTGACGCGGATGCCGCGCTCCACCACCTGCAGCGCCAGCGAGCGCGTGAACGACACGATCGCGCCCTTGGTCGCCGAATAGTCGAGCAGGTGCTTGCTGCCGCGATAGGCGGTCACCGAAGTGGTGTTCAGGATCGACGCACCGGCCTTCAGGTGGGGCAGCACCGCGCGCGTCAGGTGGAACATCGCAAACACGTTGGTGCGGAAGGTGGCCTCGACCTGGCTGGCATCGACTTCCTCGAGCGATTCCTTGGGATGCTGCTCGGCGGCATTGTTGACCAGGATGTCGAGCTTGCCGTACTGCTGCAGCGTCTGCCGCGCGACCGCCTCGGCGTGGTCGCAGTCGGCGAGGTCGCCGGCGATGGCCAGGCATTTGCGGCCGGCCTGCTCGACCAGGTTGACGGTCTCGCGTGCGTCCGCATGTTCGTTCAGGTAAGCGATGGCGACATCGGCGCCTTCGCGCGCAAACGCCACCGCAATGGCGCGGCCGATGCCGCTGTCGCCGCCGGTGACCAGCGCGACGCGACCGTTGAGCCGGCCGCTGCCGACATAATCGTCCGCGCCGCTGTCCGGCTGCGGGCGCATCGGGGCTTCCAGGCCCGGCTGGCGCGACTGGTGCTGGGGCGGGACGCTCTTGGGTGTGGACATGGCAGTGTCTCCTGTCGGGGTCGGCCGCGCCATGCGACGCCGGCGTGACGGCGCGCCGCGGCCATGCAAGATGCCAGGGTGGCGCGCAAGTTCCATGCCGCAAAGCGCAAGGCGCGGGCCCCGCATGCCGGCACGCGCGGCAGCGCCGGCCCGGCGGTGCTGCCCGTAACCCTTACATCGCACGGCAAACCTTACAGCGCGCGCGTATGCGGCACTGCGCCGGCTCGTCTGCGCGCCGGGGCACGGATTTTGCGGCCTTCTCCATATCCGAAACGTCAACGGCTTCCGGCGCCTGCCGCACATGCCTGCGGGCAGTGCCGGCGCGCGGGGCCTCACCGCCAGGAGGCAGATATGTTCAACTTCCGCAATGACCGCGGCAGCCGCGGCCGGCCCGAAGCGCAACGCCGCGACCGCGGCCCCGAGCAAAGGATGCGCGATGAGAGCGAGGGGCGCGGCTCGGAGGACTGGGGGCAGGAATGGGGCGAGGACTGGCGCGGCGAAAGCAGCCCGCGCCGGGGCGAGTATGGCGGCCAGGGCTATGAAAGCCGCCAGCGCTGGGAAGAAAGCCGCCGCGACCAGGATCGCGACGAGCGCCGTCAGGAACAGCGCAACGAAAGCCGCGGCCAGGGCCGCAGCATGGGCAGCGAGCGCGAATCCTCGCGCCACGGCGGCCCGTGGTATCAGCAGGACACGCCCGCCGGCCAGCGCCGCGGCAGCTGGGGCGAGAGCGGCTATGGCGCCGCCGATGTCGGCGGCAGCGGCCATCCGTATAGCAGCGCCTATGGCGGCTACCGGCCGTCGCAGCAGGACAGCGGCTACCGCAGCCAGGAACGCGAATCGGGCTACGGCTATCGCGACGAAGACCGCTTCGGTCCGCGCGGGCGCCGCAGCGAATCCAGCGGCGAGCGCTATGAGCGCGACGAACGCAGCGAACGCAATCAGCGCGGCCAGGGCGGCTGGGGCTCAGAGCGCGGCCGCAGCGAAGGCGGCCGGGCCATGCACTGGCAGGAAGGCAGCGAACGCGACCGCGCCCAGCGGAGCGGACAGCCCAGCTACGGCGGCGGCTACTTTGGCGATTCGGGTCGTGGCGGTCAGTCGTTCAGCGGCGGGCAGCGCGTCTACCCGGACGACCCCGGCTACCGCCGCCGCACGCCGTTCGCCGGCCAGGCCAGCGCCTCCGGTACGCAGGGCGGGCAGCATGCCGGCCGCCGCGCCACCGGCCCCAAGGGCTACCGGCGCTCTGACGAGCGCGTGCGCGAGGATGTGTGCGAACGGCTGGCGATGAACCCGTATATCGACGTCGGCGAAGTCAGCGTCGAGGTAGCTAATGGGGTCGTGACGCTGGACGGCACCGTCAGCGAGCGCCGCGAGAAATACGTGGTCGAGGAGATCGCCGATGCGGTGTTCGGCGTCACCGAGGTCGACAACCGCCTGCGCGTGCAGCGCCAGCAAGGCAGCTCGTGGGCGGCAGGCTCCGAGGTGGGCGGCGACACCTCGACCGGCAGCAGCGACACGGCCTCGGCGGGCGGCACTTCGCCGGACCGCACGCTGAACAAGAGCTGAGCCTTGCCCTCCGGCCAGGCCCCCGCGCACACGGCGCCCGCCCCGCGGCGGGCGCCGCGCAAGCTGGCGCCCGACAGCAAGCTGATGGTGCCGCTGGACGCGCTGCGTCCCACCCAGATCACGGTGGGCGGCTACCACGTGGCGCAGAAGATCCACGTCACGCGCCGCATTGCGCCCGAGGCGCGCGCGGCGTTCCTGGACCGGCACCGCGTGCACCTGGTGATCGGTCCGGAGCAGATGCTCTATGTGGTCGACCATCACCACTGGGTGCGCGCCTGGCATGACCTGGGACTGACCCATGTGCCCGGCCTCGTGCGTGCCGACCTCAGCGACATGGACGTGTCTGCGTTCTGGCGCCACATGGTCGCCAATCATCTGGTCCATCCCTACGACGAGCATGGCCGCCGGCGGCCCCTGACCGAACTTCCCGAGGCCATCCACGATATGCGCGACGACCCCTACCGCAGCCTGGAGGCCTTCGTGCAGCTGGCGGGCGGCTATCGCAAGGTCAAGACCGCCTACCCAGATTTCCGCTGGGCAGACTTCTTCCGGCGCCACGTGCCGGGGCCGTTCGACACGCCGCATCACTTTGCCTTTGCGGTGGCGAGCGCGTTCAAACTGGCGCACTCGCGCCAGGCCAAGGACCTGCCTGGCTATATCGGCGCCCTGGGTTGCTGAGCGCCGGGCCGCGGACGATTAACCGCTATTGCCTTTCTTGCCGTTGGCTGGCTGGGATTGCGCCGCCGCCAGCAATTGCAGCAGCCGCGCCTCGTCCGCGCGCAGCCGCGTCATGGCGGGCGCGCGGCCGCGCGCCTGCAGCACGCCGGCCAGGTAGGCATCGATGACGTCGGGGTGGACATAGCATTTGCGGCACACCGCGACGGTGTTGCGCAGCTGGTTCGCGACCTCGCGGATGGCATCGGACACCGCCTTGCGGCGCGCAGTGTCGCTGGACGCTTCCGGCAGCTTGCGCAGGATCGCCAGCGCATGCACGCTGCCGGCCCAGGTGCGGAAGTCCTTGGCGGTAAAGTCCCCGCCGGTCACTTCCTGCAGGTAGGCGTTGACATCCGCCGAGCCGATTTCGCGGATCTCGCCGTCGCTGTCACGGTACTTGAACAGGCACTGGCCAGGCAGGTCGGCGCAGTTGCGCACGATGCGCGCGAGGCGCGGGTCGTTGACCGAGACGTCGTGCGTGATGCCGCTCTTGCCGGTGAACTGGAAACGCAGCCGGCTGCCGCGCACGGTCACGTGGCGCCGCCGCAGCGTGGTCAGGCCGTAGGTGCGGTTCTGGCGCGCGTAGCGCGGCGAGCCGACGCGCACCAGCGTGGCGTCGAGCAGCAGCACCACCGCGCCCACCACCTTTTCGCGCGGCATGCCGTTGCGGCGCAGGTCGCGCGCCACGCGCGCGCGCAGGCGTGGCAGCGCGGCGCCGAACGCCGCCAGCCGCGCGTACTTGTCGGTGTCGCGCAGCGTGGCCCATTGCGGGTGGTAGACGTACTGCTTGCGCCCGCGCGCATCGCGCCCGGTGGCCTGCAGGTGGCCGCGCGGATCGGGGCAGATCCACACCGACTCATAGGCCGGCGGGATCGCCAGTGCCGCGATGCGCGCCAGCGTGGCGGCATCGCTCACGCGCTTGCCGTCCGGGCCCGTATAACGGAAGCCGCTGCCGTGGCGCCGGCGCGTGATGCCCGGGCTGCCGTCGTCGACATAGCGCAGCCCCGCTTCGCGCAGCACCGTGTCGAGCGCGGCGGAGGCTTCGGTGGCGGGCAGCGTGCTGTCCATGGGCGCGCGAGTTCAGGCGGCGCCCGGCGCGCTGGCCGACTCGGGCTGCGGGGTTTCGAGCCCGGCGTCGGGCGCGGGCGGCGCGGGCTTTGGCGGCGCCGGTGGCACCGCGCGCTCGGCGGTGACCGGGCCGGCGCGTGCCACGGTGACCATTTCACGCAGCCAGTTGACCAGCATGCTGCTGTAGGTGCGCTGGAATTCCTCGTCGCTCAGGCCATGGTCAGCGCCCTTGATCACGCGGTAGGTCAGCGAGTTGGCATGGATGCAGGAATCGACATAGCTCATCACCACGGCATGGGGCACGATCTGGTCGTGCTCGGATTCAATCACCAGCACGTCGCCGGTAAACGCGGTGCAGGCGCGCAGCGCGCGATTGCTGGCGGGTGGCACCATGCTGCGGCGGTAGGTCACCAGGTCCTGCTCGCGGTGCAGCTGGCGCTTGGGCAGGTCCCAGCCCGTGTCCATGTACAGCGCCGGGGCCCGGAACGCCAGCCAGCGCACCTGGCGCAGGCTGCTGAGCAGCGCGGCCAGGTAGCCGCCATAGCTGCTGCCCACCACCGCGATCGCGTTGCGGTCGACCTCGGGCTGGCGCACCAGCACATCGTAGGCCGCCACCACGTCGGCAAGATTGCGCGTGCGGCTGACGGTCTCGTATTGCGCGCGCGTGCCGGCATGGCCGGTCAGGTCGAAGGTCAGGCAGACGCAGCCCAGCCCCGTCACCTTGCGCGCGCGCGCCAGGTATTGCTGCTGGCTGCCGCCCCAGCCGTGCACGAACAACACACCCGGCAATTTGGTCTCCGGGCTGATCAGGGTACCGGCAATGGTGCCGCCTTCGCTTTCGATCTGCAGCAGTTCTTCATGCGTTGCCATCGGATTCAGGCTCCAGTCGTGCGTATTTGGTCAGGGGGCCGACATGGCGGTCTTCGCCCTGGTAGTAGATCTCGGCGTCATCCGGCACGCGCACGTCGTTGCCGTAGACCTCGCGCGTCGACGCCACCACGCGCGTGCGCCCCGGGTCGTCGCGCAGCGCCGCCAGCGCTGCCAGTTCGGCACCGGTGGCACCGCCGACGCGCCAGGACTGCTCGAGCACGCCACCTAGCATCTGCCCGTCATTGGCGCCGCCGGCCGGCGCGCCGAAGGCGACGTCGTAGTTGCAGCGCGACAGCACCATGCCGCCGCCCTCGCCATAGCAGGCCAGCGCGGCCTCGTGGTACACCATCGCCGCGCGCACCGCGGCGAGGATGCGGGCGTCGAACGGGTGCTGCAGCAGCGCGTCAAAGCCGCCGCGCACCACGGTCAGGGTCGAGCCGCCGTAGACCTTCTGGCCGCGGTTGTTCTCGGTCAGCCCCTGCGTGCCGCAATAGCTCGCCTCCAGTCCCGCCAGCACGACCTTGCCGACGCTGAAGGTCTGCGGCGCGCGCAGGTCGCGCTCCACCACCAGGCCGTCGCGCTCGACCTGCTCCGGGGCAAGCGCGGCCAGCGCTTCCTCCAGCGCAGCTTCGCCGTCGACCACGCGCTGGCCCAGCCCGCCGACACCGCCGGTATCCTTCAGCCGCACCGGCCCCAGCGTCAGCAGCCGCAGCGCCGCGATGCGCGCATCGCCGAGGCTGAACGCGGTAAAGCCCGGCAGCGTGGCGCCCACCACGCGCCGCACGAAGGCCTCTGACCAGCCCCGTGGCGCCGCGGCACCGGGCTCGACCAGGCCGTGCGTGATCGCCTTGGTGGCGACGAACGCATACGGCACCACGCCGCCGAAGAGATCGCCCTCGCCCTGCACGCCCAAGCTTGCCGCCAGTTCGTGGCCGACCAGCGTCTGCGCCGGCACCAGGTACGGCGCGGGCCGTCCCGCTGCTGGCCCGGCGTAGCCGCCGGCGAACGGCTGGCCGGCAATCCGGGCCACCTTGCGGGCAATATTGGCAAGGGTCATGCCATGGTGGCTGTCGGCCCGGTCCAGGGTCTCGCAGCCGTAGGCCATCACCGGGCGGCTGCTCTGCTGCGCGGCTGCCGGACCCGCAGCCGGCAGCACCGGTTTTCGCTTGCTTGCGTTGCTGGATGCGGTCACGGCCTGCTCCTGTTTCGGTTGGTCGCATGGATCCTGCGCAAGGGGCCGCTGGCCGGCAAGCTAGGAGGCTGCCGAGGCGGGGGTTGCGGGTGTGCCGCCGGCGGTCGCGGCGGGCGGATGCCCGCGCGCAGCCCGCGCGTGACGCTTGGCGGCGTGGTTTTCGCGCGCCTCGTCGAGCGAATGGCTGGTCTTGATGCCGTCTTCCTGGTCGGCCAGCTCGGCCAGCTGGCGGTAGAAGCTGACCAGCTGGCGCAGTTCGTCTTCATCCAGGTCTTCGATCGACACCAGCATGTTGCTGGCCTCGCGGTGCGAGGCCAGCAGTTCGTTGAGCTTCAGGTGGACCGCCACGGCGTCCTTGTTCTGGCTCTGCTGGATCAGGAACACCATCAGGAAGGTGACGATGGTGGTGCCGGTATTGATGACCAGCTGCCAGGTTTCGGAGTACCCGAACATTGGGCCGGTGAGCGCCCACGCCACCACCACGCCGACCGCCAGCACGAAGGCGGTCGGCGACCCGGCATGGCGCGTGGCGCCGCCGGCAAAGCGGTCGAACAGGTGCAGCACGGTGGCACGTTTGCCGGCGCCGGGCCGATGGCCAACGCCGGGCAGGATGGGGCTGGATTTGCGCATCGTTGCACTCCCACGGATAAGTCGCCGGATTGGCCGCCGGGACGGGTGATGGCCTGGGCGGCATGCTGATTTCATTGTATGGAGCGCATCGCCAATGTGCAGCGGGCGCAGTCCTACAACGGGCGCAGCACTTGCCGCGCTCTGCACCTTTCGTTTCTACATCGGGTGATAAATCTTGCCGGCAGCGTGACCGCGTTCATGCGTGCGGGGCGTGCGCGGGCGACGGGAACGCTTCTTGCGCCGCATTCCGTGACGAAGCGGCGACTCCCGTGCGCCGGTGGCTGCCGGTTTGCCGGAACGCCGCCCTGTTGACCAGGGCCCGATCCGCACGCGGTGTCGGTCCCAAGCAAACGGAGCCAGCCATGTTCCAGTCCCCTGCCACGCAACCCCGCGCGCCGCGCCGCGTCGTCGACATCATGACGCGCCAGCCGGCCTATATCACCCCCGATGAAACCATCCAGCATGCCGCGCAGCTGATGGCGGACCTGCATGTCGGTTCGCTGCCGGTCTGCGACGGCCGGCGCCTGGTCGGCATGCTGACCGACCGCGACATCACCGTGCGCGCCACCGCCGGCGGCCAGCCGCCGCAGGCCACGCGCGTGGCCGAGGCGATGTCGCCGCAAGTGCAATGGTGCCTCGAAGACGAATCGCTCGAAGACGCGCAGCACAAGATGGAAGCCGCGCAGGTGCGGCGTCTGCCGGTGCTCGATCACGACCGTGCCCTGGTGGGCATCGTGTCGCTGGGCGACCTTGCCAGCAAGGGTGCCGATACGCGCGATGCCGGCGAGACGCTGGCGTCGATCTCCACGCCTTCGGCGCCCGCGCGCTGAAGCCGCATCGACCAGGAGCCGCGATGAGCGCAACCCCTTCCGCCGATGACGAAGCCCTGCGCGTGGCCGTACGCGCCCAGATTGCCGCGGCCTTCGATGGCCGCTTTCCTGACGGCGTGACGCTCGAGGTGGCGGACCGGCGCGTGACCGTGCGCGGCTGCGTGGAAGACGTAGACACCGCGCAGCGCGTGGAAAAGGCCGCGGCGGTCAGTCCCGGCGTGCTGGGCGTGCATAACGCGCTGTCGACGCGGCAGCCGCCCGCGCCCGAGCCGCAGGGACAGCCCGCCGGCAGCGGCAGGCACGCCGACCCGGCCGACAAGCCGGCCGGGCAGGTGAATCACAAGGTCTGAACGACAACGCTGAACGACAACGCTGAACGACAAGGCGCCGGAGGTTTGCTCCGGCGCCCTGGCGTTTACGAGGGGCTAACGGCCCGATGAGTTGGGATCAACCCCAAGGGTCATAGCGGTCGGCTTCCCAGTACGGCGAGATGCCGTAGTACTGGTGGATGCTGGTGGCCCATTGCGAATCGGCCATGGTCGGCCAGTGGTCCTTGTCGAAGCCTGGCGCGGCCTTGAGCCGGTCCTTCTCGACGCCGAGCACGAAGCACTTGCGCCGCGTGTCCAGCGTCAGCGCGGACCACGGCAGCGCGAACAGCTTTTCGCCAATGCCAAGGAAGCCGCCCATGGCCAGCACGGCATAGGCGACGCGGCCGCCGAGCACGTCGATCATGATGTGGTCGATGGTACCGATATCGTCGCCGGCCGGGTCAACCACCTTGTTGCCCTCGAGCGTGTCGGCCGCCATCACGAATGGGCCGGGTCCCGGGGAATTGCGGTCGATGCCGCCGACGATCGAGGCGCCGTGCGGATGTTCGGCGCCGGGGGTTTCAGGTTGGACTGGGTTCATGGATACCTCCGTTTGGCTGCTCGGGTAGCGGGTTGGGGCGAAATGCGTAGCACGATGCGCTAGCGGCGTGCGCGCGTGTCGGCCGGCACCGGCGGTACCAGCGGATCGAAGTCGGCCCAGCGGCCATCGACCCACTCGCCGTCGGCGCGCTCGACATCCTTGGCGCCGCCCTTGCGCAACACGGTCGCGACCGTGTCCGCCGCGGCGGTGTCTGTGCCGGTCAGGTGCGCGGCCAGCACGACCCCGGCATTGCGCACCGGCGGCTGGCCGGTGCGCGGGTTGCGCCCGGCATGGCGCGCCAGTGCCAGCGCACCCGCGAGCGAGCCCAGGTAGGCACCCAGCCCGACCGCGAATACCAGCACCAGGATCGACAGCGGTGGCGTCGCGCCCAGCGCGGCGACCAGCGCCGCACCAACTGCGGCGCCCACGGCGGCGCCGATCAGCACCCCGCTGATGGCGCCCACGCCCGCCTTGCGCGCGCCGGCGTCCGCGGCGTGGTCGCCGCCGATGGCATAGGCGGCGTGCTGCCCGGGCGGGTTCACGTAGAACAGGTTCAGGTCCTGGTCGGCAAACCCCTGCGCACGCAGCCGGCTTGCGGTGGTCTCGGCGGTGGCGAAGCTGTCGAAGCGGCCAGCGATGATGGCGGACATGGTGGCTCCTTTTCGTTCATCGATGTGTTCGGAACCGCGGCGGTGCTGGTGGCAGCCACGCCGCGGCGCTTGGACTCAAGGTGGACTAAAGGGGGCAGGCACGCTCCTCAGCGCTTGGCCGACTTGCCCGGCTTGGCGGACTTGGCCGCAGTCCTGGCCCCGGCCTTGCCCCCGGCCGCTGCTCCGGTCTTTGCGGCAGGCTTGGCTGCGCGCTTGGTAGCGGGCTTGGTAGCGGGCTTGCTAGCGGGCTTCGCAGCGGACTTGGCGGCAGGCTTGGCCGTCGCCGACCTGGTCGCAGCGGACCCGGTCATTGCGGACCTGGCCGTGGATTTGGCAGCTGTCCGGGTCGGCGGCTTGGCGCCCGGCATGTCGCTCGCCTTCGAACCCGCCTTCGCGCTCGCCTTCGCCCCGGTCTTTGCAGCAGGCTTGGCCGAGCGTCCCGGCTCCGCGGCTGCGCCCTTGCGCTGGCCGGCCGGCTTCGCGCCTACCGGCTGCTCCTGGCTGCCTTCCCTGAGCTTCCAGTCGACGTCGTCGCGCGCGGTCTGCGTCTTCTTCTCGGCGTGCATGGCAGCGCTGGGCGAGATCGGATCGCTGGCCGGGAAGGTCATCTCGAGCGAATCGTCGACGGCGGCCTGGTAGGTCTTGGCTTCCTTGCCGCGCGGCCGGGTGCCCGCGGCCGGCTTGCCGGCTGCGCCCTTGCCCGCGGACGGGCCGCTGCTGCGGGTGGCCGGCGCGCTGCCGGCACGCGCCGATGGCGTGGCCCTGGTGGACTGCGCGGACCGCGTGGCGGTCGCGGACTTCGCCCGGGACGGCTTCTGTGCAACCTGCTCGGCCTGGGCGGACTTGCGGCTGGCGTTGGGCATGGTTGTTCCCTCCTTGGTTTAGGGTGCTTGATCCATGCAAGGGGCGGGCCAGAAATTTGTCAGCGGCCTTGCACGCAGGCAGGCGCTGCGGCGCGCGTGTGAACGCAGCCATACCGTGGCGCGCGGCCACCGCGCGATGGCGCCGCGGGCAAGTGGTACGCGTAGCGTTGGCGCCGGCCGGGTAAAAACTACATCGATATCGGCGGCGGAGCCGCGTTCAGGCCTGGCGCATATGGCGCGGGAACCGGACCGCGATGCAGACGCTGACCTTGTCGCTGTCGCAGCCGTCGCTCTCCGCGCTCAGCACGGCGCCGTGCATTTCCACCATGCGCCGCGTCAGCAGCAGTGCGCTGCTTTGCCGGGACGGCGGCTCGCCCCCCTGCGGCGGACGGCGGCCGAAGAAGTCGGTCAGCGCCGCCAGCCGGCTGGCGCTGCGCTGCGAATCCAGCGGCGGGCTTTCGGTGATGCGCAGCTTGACGTAATCGGGCTCGCTGAACAGGTGCATGCTGACCGCGCCGCCGGTGGGGGCGCGCCAGATGCAGTGCACCAGCAGGTGCCGCAGCAACGGCCCCAGCCGCATGGCATCCCCGTCGATCCGGTAGGCGTCGGCATCCGCCGCGTCCGGGGCGGCGCCCGGCTCGGTCGAGCGGGTTGCCGCCTCCGCCCAGATCGCGGAGCCGTCCGCGCTCAGCGGCGACAGCAGCACGCCGCGCGCCTCGGCCGCATGGCGGCGGTCGGCAATTGCCTGCAGCGCCAGCGTGCGCAGGTCCAGCTGCTGCCAGCGGGGCGGGGTCTCGTCGGCCAGCAGCCGCACCCCCTCTTCCATTTCCTCGATCAGCGCCAGCTGTTGCTGCATGCCCGAGCGGATGCCGTCGAGCGCGCGCTGCGCCGGCGCCGGCGTGGTATCGAAGGCGCGGTCCAGCACGTAGGCCCAGCTCTGGATGGCGTTCAGCGAAGAGCGCAGGTCATGCGCGGATTGCTCGATCAGCGTGCCGACCTCCCGCACGCTACGCACCGGCTGGACGCTGCCGTTGCCGGCCGCGGCCTGCGCGTTCGGCGCCTGCGCGTCGGACGGCTGCGCGGAATCTGGCTCAGAGTTGCCCGGCAAGCCGGACGGCGGAGATAGCTGCGTCATGTGCGGATCGGCCGCAACGGCCCGTAGACATGGCAGGCCGGATCGGCCGGAGACATTGCCCTGCTCGGAAGCAAGAAACGTGCTCCACGCGCCCATGCCGCCACCGGGGCCGCCGCGCGCACCCGCCATCCCCGTGGTCCCAAGCGATGGCCCACGCTGTCATCCGGTTGCGGACGGACCCGAGTCATTGCGCGAGGCGCGCAACCACTCTGGCAATTCGCCACGGGCGGCATAATCTTCCAGCCGGTTGTACAAAGTCTTCAGGCTGATGCCGAGGATTTCCGCCGCGTGCTTCTTGACCCCCGCGCACTGCTCCAGCGTGGCGAAGATCAGCTGGCGGTCGGCATCGGCCAGCGACATCCCCACCGGCACCGACACCACCGCCGCGCCCGGCGCCTGGGTGGCCGCGACCTGCAGCGGCACCTGGGCTTCGGTGATGAGGTCGTCGTCAGCCATGATGAAGGCGCGCTGCACGAAGTTGCGCAGCTCGCGCACGTTGCCGGGCCACGCGTGCAGGCGCAGGCTGTCGAGCACATTGGGCGCGAAGCGGCGCTGCACGCCCTGTTCGGCATTGAGCTGGTCCAGCATCATGTTGGCGATCTGGATTACGTCGTCGCCGCGCGCGCGCAGCGGCGGCAGCTCCACCGGGAAGACATTGAGCCGGTGGAACAGGTCGGCGCGCAGCTTGCCGTCGGCGACCGCTTCCTCGGGGTTGCGGTTGGTGGCGGCCAGCACGCGCACGTCGGCATGGCATTCGCGGTTGGTGCCGACCCGCATGAAGGTGCCGGTCTCGAGCACCCGCAGCAGCTTGACCTGCAGCTCGGCGGGCATCTCGGTGATTTCGTCCAGGAACAGCGTGCCGCCGTCGGCGCGCTCGAAATAGCCCTTGTGCTGGCGATCTGCCCCGGTAAAGCTGCCGCGCTCGTGGCCGAACATCTCGCTTTCGATCAGCGTGGGCGAGATCGCGCCGCAGTTGACCGCCAGGAACGGCTGGCGCCGCCGCGCCGACAGCTCGTGCACGGTCTGCGCGGCCAGCTCCTTGCCGGTGCCGCTTTCGCCGATCAGCAGCACGGTAGCCTCGGTGGGCGCCACGCGCGCGAGCTGGTCGTAGACCGCCTGCATCACCTCGGAGCTGCCCATCAGGCGCCCGAAGCGGCCGTAGCGGCGCAATTCGCCACGCAGCGAATGGATCTCGGCGCGCAACTCGCCGGTGGTGGCCAGGCGCTTGAGCACGGTCTGCAGGCGCGCGACGTTGATGGGCTTGACCAGGTAATCGGTGGCGCCGGCGCGCAGCGCTTCCACCGCGCTTTCCACGCTGGCGTAGCCGGTGGTCAGGATCACCTCGACGCCGGAAGCGCCGACCTCCTCGAACAGTTCCATGCCGTTGCCGTCGGGCAGGCGCAGGTCGGCCACGATGGCTTCCGGCATGCGCCAGCCGATCTGCAGCCGCGCTTCACGCAGCGTGCCGGCGGTGGCCGAGGTGAAGCCTTCCATGGCTACGATCTCGGCCAGCGCGGCGCATGCGTTTTCGTCGTCATCGACAATCAGGATGTGGGGCATACGATCCGTCAGTGAGACCTAATGGAAACTCAAGGCAACCCCCCGGGCGCTGCCTTCCGCAACCGCAACGCCGACCGGCACCGGGTCAGCGGAAATCCGCCGGCGCGCCTCATGCGTGGCGCGTACGGCAGCCTTGGCAGGCACAGAAGGGCACGGCCCTGACTGCGGATTCTGGTCCGCGGGGGCGGGTCCACACTGCGTAATGCCAGTCTAAGCCTGGGCAGGCACGGTCGTTGCCGGTGTCCGTCTGACACAGCTGTCGGAACTTGCCGCGCAGGTGCGCGCCGCTATGGCAAGCCCCCACGCCAAAGGCTAGCATAGGAACTTCTCCCGGCAACCCGCCACCTGCAACCCTCGATCGGCCGATTTCGGGCCAGCAACCCGTGCCAGTGACCGCCAGCACTTCGCGGCGCAGCAACGCCGCCTCTTCCAGCCACGGCGCCAACCACGGCGCCGGCCACGCCGCCGGCACCGCGCCGGCCAGCGAACCCGCGCCGCGCCGCGCCGTGCCGTCGCAGGTGTCGCTGCTGTGGGAAAGCACCGCGCCCGCAATGCAACGCCTGCTGGCGCAGATCGAGCGCGTGGCGCCCACCGATGTCACCATGCTGGCCGTGGGGGAAAGCGGCTCGGGCAAGGAAGTGGTGGCGCGCGCGGTGCATGAACGCAGCGCCCGCCGCAACGGCCCCTTCATTGCCGTCAACTGCGGCGCGATCCAGCCCACGCTGATCGAATCCGAACTGTTCGGCCATGAAAAGGGCGGCTTTACCGGCGCCATCGAGCAGAAGGCGGGCTACTTCGAGCAGGCCCAGGGCGGCACGCTGTTTCTCGACGAAGTCACCGAGATGCCGCTGGAGATGCAGATCAAGCTGCTGCGGGTGCTGGAGGGCCGCACCTTCCACCGCGTCGGCGGCGATACGCTGATCGCCACCGACGTGCGCATCCTCGCGGCCACCAACCGCGACCCGGTGGAAGCCGTGCGCGGCGGCCAGCTGCGCGAGGACCTGCTGTACCGGCTGGCGGTGTTTCCCTTGCATATCCCGCCGCTGCGCGAGCGGCCCGACGATATCGTGCCGCTGGCACGCCACTTCCTGGCCGAGTACAACGCCATGGAGCGCACCGACAAGAGCTTCTCGGCAGGCTCGCTGGACCGCCTGGTGCGCTACGACTGGCCCGGCAATGTGCGCGAGCTGAAGAACGCGGTCTACCGCGCCTTTATCCTCGCCGACAAGGTGGTGGAGATCGGCAACCCCAACCTGGCCACGCAGGCGCCGCGGCCGACCACCGTCGACGGCGTGGTCAACGTGCGCGTCGGCACCACCCTGGCCGACACCCAGCGCGAGATCATCATGGCGACGCTGGCGCGCTTCGACGGCGACAAGCGCCAGGCCGCGCGCGCCCTCGGCATCAGCCTGAAGACGCTTTACAACCGGCTCGACGCCTACCGCTCCTTGTGAGGCCCCGCGGGTCTTGCCGGCACCGGCTCGGCCAGGGCCCGCGACAGGGCTTCGATCGACAGCGGCTTGGTCAGGTGCGCATCGAAGCCGGCCTGCCGGCTGCGGCGCTGGTCCTCGGCGGTGCCGCGCCCCGACAGCGCCAGGAACCGCACCGGGCGGCCGCGCAGGTCCTCGCGCAGCGCTTCCAGGACTTCATAGCCGGACATGTCGGGCATCTGCAGATCGAGCAGCACGCAGTCGGGCCGGAACGCCGCGGCCACGCCTACCGCCTGCTGGCCGCGGTGCACCGCCTGGGCCTCGTGGCCAAGCAGGGTCAGCAGTTCGGCCATGCTGTCGGCGCAGTCGGCATTGTCATCGACCACCAGCACGCGCCGGCACGGCGCCCTGCCCGGCGCCAGCGTGGCGGGCTCGGCCGGACGCGCGCTGGCGCGCGGCAGGATCACGGTGAAGGTGCTGCCCTTGCCCGCGCCCGCGCTGTCGGCCTGGATCGCGCCGCCATGCGCTTCGAGGATGGCCTTGGCCAGCGCCAGGCCGATGCCCAGCCCGCTGCGGCTGCCGGCATCGCTTTCCTGCGTGAACAGGTTGAAGATGCGGTCCAGCGCCGCGCGTTCCAGCCCGCGGCCGGTATCCGACACCGCGGTGATCACGCGCTCCGCCTCCACGCTGACCTGCACGCTGACGGTTCCCCCGCGCGGCGTGTACTTGGCGGCGTTGCTGAGCAGGTTCAGCAGCACCTGCCCGAGCCGCGCGGCATCGGCCCGCACAAAGGGCGAGACCTCCGGCAGCGCCACCACCAGTTGCTGGCCCGACGCTTCCAGCGTGGGACGGATCGCTTCCAGGCTGGTGGCGACCACTTCGTTATAGGACGTCGGCGTCAGCTCCATCTTGAGCTTGCCGGCGGTCACGCGGCCCACGTCGAGCAGGTCGTTGACCAGCCGCTCCACCTGGCGCAGCTGGCGCTCGATGATCTCGGCGCAGTGGCGCACGCGCGGCCCGGTGTCGGGGGTCAGCACGATCACTTCGACGGCATTGCGCACCGGCGCCAGCGGGTTGCGCAGCTCGTGGGCGAGGATGGCGAGGAAGGACTGCAGGCGGCGGTTGCCGGCATCGAGCATTTCCAGCCGCAGCGCATCGCTGAGGTCGCGCGCGGTCCACAGCAGGCATTCCGGGCAACCGGCCGCGTCGCGCACCAGCACCATGCGCGTGGCGCAGCGCATTACCGAGCCGTCCTTGCGCGCCAGCCGTTCTTCGCCAGCCCATTGGCCGCAGGCCCGTGCCGCCTCCAGCGCGGCCTGCGGGCGGCCCGCGGCGGCATCCTGGCGGGTATAGAGCCAGGCCAGCGGCCGGCCCGCCGCCTCTTCGGCGGTATGGCCGGCAAGCGCGTGCGCGCCGGCGTTCCAGCTGCGAATGGTGCCATCGAGCGAGAGTTCGCAGACCGCGGTGCAGGGCAGGTTCTCGGCCAGCAGGTGCAGCTTGTCGGCGGCCAGGCGCGCATGGTCGGCGGCGGCCTGCTGCACGGTGGTGTCGCGGCAGGACACGATAAAGCCCGTGCCCGCCGCGCCATCGGGCAGGTCGGCCGCGTCCATGCAGCGCATGTCGCAGCTGGCCCGCAGCAGGCTGCCGTCGCGGCGCACGCGCCAGCCTTCGTCGCGCGCCTGGCCGCTGCGCGCGGCCGCATCCAGCCATTGCTGCGCCAGGCCCGCGGCAGCGTCCTCGGCACGGTGCAGCCGCGACACATGACTGCCTACGATCTCCGCGGCACTGTAGCCGAACAGCCGGCGTGCCGGTTCGGGCCACGCCACGATCACGCCATGCGCGTCGAGCTCGAACACCGCACAATCCTCCACCGCGTCAAGCAGGCGGCGATATCGTTGCGCCAAATGCAGGGCGTCGCCCTCCGGCGCCAAGCCGCCGCACGATTCCACGAGGGTCGAGCGAACTTCCGTTGCCGCTTGCATCCCGGTCATGATCACATTCGGTAGATGGGATTGTCGACGGTCTGGCCTGCGTAGCGTGCAGCCACGGCCGGCGCAGAGGCACAGCGCCAAATGCCCGCGAGGCGCGGGCATTCAAGTCAATAATAGGCGCTCGCTGCCCTTGCGCCACCCGATATCGCGGCGCAAGCGACGCACGCCGCGTTGCGGGGAGTCCGAGAACGGCGGCCCGCCGCACGCATGCCGTCTGCGGCGGCGGGCGGCGCAGCGGCGCTAGCGGCGGCGCAGCTGGACCATCGCCGCGACCGCGGCCGAGGCCCCGACCACCAGTGCGGTGGTCAGCATGGGGTAGCGCGCGGTGGTGGTGTACGGGCAGGAATGCAGCGCGGCGTGGGTGCCGGTGCGCTCCTGCAGGCCGCTGCCGCTGCCGTAGAGCGCGTTGTCCTCGAGCGGGCCGGCCGGATGGCGGGTCTGCTGGGCGCGGCCCATGAAGCGGCGCATGAAGCGGTCGAAGGTGTGCGGCGCATGGTACGCGGCAGCCGAGAAGGCCTTGGCCGCGGCGCCCACGAACAGCTCGCGGCGCGGGTTTTCCGCGGCGAACAGGATCGCGTCGGCGGCCAGGGCCGGGTCGTACAGCGGCGGCGGCAGGCGCGGCTCGACGTCGAGGAAGTTCTTGGCGTGCATGGCCAGCGGGGTTTCCAGGCCGGCGGGCTTGATCAGCGTCACGCTGACCGGGGCCTGCTCCTGCTCCAGCTCCAGCCGCAACGAATCGGTGAAGCCCTTGATCGCATGCTGCGAGGCCGAGTAGGCGCTCTGCAGCGGCATCGGGCCGTCGGCGGCCTCGCTGCCCATGTTGATGATGGCGCCGCCATGCTCGCGCAGGTGTGCCGCGGCCGCCAGCGAGCCATGCACGGTGCCCCAGTAGTTGGTGTCGAACAGCCGCCGCTGGTCTTCCAGCGGCACATCACAATGGCGTCCGAAGATGGTCACGCCGGCGTTGTTGATCCAGGTGTCGAAGCCGCCGAAGCGCTCGATCGCGGCATGCGCCACCTTGCCGACCTCATCGTGCCTGCCCACATCCGCGACCACTGTGATCACTTCGGTACCCTGCTCGCGCAATTCTTCCGCCAGCTGGTGCAGCGACCCCTCGCTGCGCGCCACCAGCACCAGGCGTGCGCCCTGCTGCGCCGCCTTGCGCGCGGTGACCAGCCCAACGCCGCTGCTGGCGCCGGTCAGCACGATGACCTGCGAGCTGATTCTCTTCAAGGTGGGTTTCATCTGCCGCGTCCTCCAGTGGGGAGTCCCGGCCCTGCGCCGGGCGTATCGGTGGAAAGTCGCAAGGAGCGTTCCCGTCGCGGGCCCGCCGTGACCGCGGCGGCGGGGCATGACGTCCACGGCAGATTTACAACGCCTGGTAAGAACCACATGGCGCTGGGGGCGCATCGCGGCGATGTCCGCTACCGCGCCGTTCCTGGTTGCTTGCTCTGTGCAGGATGTAGGACGGGCGCCGATTTCAGCGCGGCCATGTGCTGCCTAAGCTGGATGCATCCACGCAACCGGCGACCGCCATGGCCAAGACCACTTCGCAGGACTCGCGCGCACCGCGCGCCGCTGGCAAGCGTGCGGCGAAGCCTGCCGCCAGGACGGGCAGCAAGCCCGCCAGGACGACCTCGGCGAAGCCCGCCACCAAGCCCGGCACCAAGCGCGCCGCCAGCGCCCGCCCCGCGGCACGCGGCGCGGCACCGGCTCCAGTCACGCCCGCGGCGCTCGAAAAATACCGCCGCATGCGCGACTTCGGCGCCACGCCCGAGCCCAGCGGCGCCGCTGCCCGCGCCGCACCGCGCAAGCGTGCCGCGGCGTTGTCGTTCGTGATCCAGAAGCATGCGGCACGGCGGCTGCACTACGACTTCCGTCTGGAGCTGGGCGGCACGCTGAAGAGCTGGGCCGTGCCCAAGGGGCCCAGCCTGGACCCCGCCGACAAGCGCATGGCGGTCCATGTGGAAGACCATCCGATGGACTACGCCGGCTTCGAGGGCGTGATTCCCGCCGGGCACTATGGCGCCGGCACGGTGATCGTCTGGGACCGCGGCACCTGGGTCCCGGTGGGCGATCCCGAGGCGGGCTATCGCAGCGGCAAGCTCAAGTTCGAGCTGCGCGGCGAAAAGCTGCACGGGCACTGGACCCTGGTGCGCATGCACGGCAGCCGGCAGAAGGAGCAGGACGCCTGGCTGCTGATCAAGGAACGCGACGACGCCGCGGTGCCGGCGTCGGAGTTCGACGTGGTCGAGGCCCTGCCCGACAGCGTGCTGGGCGGCACCCAGCGCAAGCCCGCGGCCAGGCGCGCCGGCGCCGGCAAGGCAGCCGCGGCCGAAACGGCTACACCGGCCGCGCACGATGCCATGCGCGCGCTGAAGCCACCGCCCGGCGCAACGCGCGCGGCGCTGCCGCTGGCGCTGGCGCCGCAACTGGCGACGCTGGTCGAGAAACCGCCGCCCGACGCCGCGGCCTGGCGCTACGAGATCAAGTTCGACGGCTACCGGCTGCTGGCGCGCGTCGACGGCAAGGACGTGCGGCTGTTCACGCGCCAGGGCCATGACTGGACCAGCAAGCTGCGCGCGCTGGCGCGCGATGTCGGCGCGCTGGGCCTGCCCGACGGCTGGCTCGACGGCGAGATCGTGGTGCTCGGCAAGCACGGCGAGACCGATTTCCAGGCCTTGCAGAATGCCTTCGATACCTCGCGCGTCGAAGCCATCCAGTACTTTGTCTTCGACCTGCCCTACTTTGCCGGCCATGACCTGCGCAAGGTGGCGCTGGTGGAGCGCCGCGCGCTGCTGCGCCGGATCTTCGGGCACAACGTCTCGCCGCGCCTGCAGTTCAGCGAAGATTTCGAAGCCAGCCCCGGCGACATGCTGGACGCGGCGTGCCGCATGAAGCTGGAAGGCGTGATCGGCAAGCGCGCCGACTCCGCCTACGTCAGCGCGCGCAGCAATACGTGGATCAAGCTCAAATGCACCTTGCGCCAGGAATTCGTGGTGGCGGGCTTCACCGATCCCAAGGGCAGCCGCACCGGCATCGGCTCGCTGCTGCTGGGCGTGCACGACAGCGGCGGACGGTTGCGCTATGCGGGCAATGTCGGCACGGGCTTCGACACCCGCACGCTCGACGAGCTGCGCGCGCAACTCGATGCGCTGCGTGCCGATGCGTCGCCGTTCCACACGCTGCCGGCCGGCGTGCGCGGGCATTGGGTCAAGCCCACGCTGGTGGCCGAAGTTTCGTTCGGCAGCTGGACCCGCGAAGGCCGCGTGCGCCATGCGGTGTTCCATGGCCTGCGCACCGACAAGCCCGCCGGCGCGGTTTCGGTGGAGCAGCCGGCGGCGCCCGCTGGCAAAGGCAAGGCGGCAGCCACGACGCGGGACAAGCCAGCAGCCAGGCCTGAGTCCAGGCCAAAGGCGGGCGCGGCCAAGCGCCAGACCGCGGTGGGCGGCAAGGTCTCGATCAGCCACGCCGAGCGCGTGATCGACGCCGACTCGGGCCTGACCAAGGGCGACCTGGTGCGCTACTACGAACGCGCCGCGCCGCTGATGCTGCCGCACCTGCGCGGACGCCCGATCGCGATGGTGCGCGCGCCGTCCGGCGTGGGTGGCGAGCAGTTCTTCCAGCGCCACAGCGACACGCTGCGCGTGGACGGCCTCAACGTGCTGGACCCCGGCCTGTGGCCGGGACATCCCGCCCTGCTGGAGATCGCCTCGGCCGAGGCACTGGTGGCGGCGGCCCAGCTCAACGTGGTGGAGTTCCATACCTGGAACGCGAGCAAGCGCAGCATCGACCGGCCCAACCGCATCATCTTCGACCTCGACCCCGGCGAAGGCGTGCCGTGGACACAGGTGCAGGAAGCGGCCGCGCTGATGAAGGCGCTGCTGGACGAGCTGGGGCTGGCCAGCTTCCTCAAGACCAGCGGCGGCAAGGGCCTGCACGTGGTGGTGCCGGTCACGCCGCGGGCGGGCTGGGACGAGCTGAAGGATTTCGCGCGCGACGTGGTGCTGCACGCGGCCGCGACGCTGCCGCAGCGCTTCGTCGCCAAGAGCGGCGCGCGCAACCGGGTCGGCAAGATTTTCATCGATTACCTGCGCAACGGCATGGGCGCGACCACGGTGGCCGCATTCTCGGCACGCGCGCGGCCCGGGCTGGGGGTATCGATTCCGGTGGCGTGGGAGGAGCTGGACACATTGACCAGCGCCGCGCAGTGGACCGTCGCCAACGTCGAAGCCCGGCTGGACGCGCTGGAGGCGGCAGACCCGTGGGCGGACTACGCCGGCACCCGGCAGGCCATCACGCGCGCCGCGGCACGCCTGGCGCGCGCCGGATAGCCCCTGTGCCGGGGCTGTCGTTGCCCGTGGCCGGCGGCACATTTCTTGCCCCTTGGTGACGAGCGTGTCCCGGCGATATCCCTGTTGCGAATCACGCCAGGACGGCAACACCCAACGGAGACAGACCATGGCCCCACTGAAGATTCTCGCGAACCTGCGCGCCGCCGGCAGCACCGGCGCGGCCCCGCGCAACCGCCGCGGCCTGCGCCGGCTGCTGGTGTCCTGCGCCATGCTGTCCTGCGCGGCAGCCCCGGTGCAGGCCAAGCTGCCGCCGCCCACGCCGGAGCAGCAGCAGGCCGCCGAAGCCAAGAAGGCCAAGGAAGCCGAAACCGCCAAGCAGCAAGCCGACGCGCTGGCCGTGGTGCAGGACCGCATTGCCGCGCGCTTTGGCAAGGGCACCGATTACAAGGGCTGGACCGAGCCGGGCAAGATCCCGCAGAAGGCTGCCGAAGCGCCGCGCTCCACCGGCCCGCAAGGCGGCACCTCGCCCAGCGCCGAGGCCCACAGCGGCGAGGCGGCGCGCCGCTAGCCCGCACGGCACTCTCGGGTCAGTCACGCCGGTCCGGACGGCGGTATGCCGCGCCGTGCCCTCCTCGCTGTCCGCGACGTTGCCCAGCCGGCACGCGTCTTGCCACTGCGAAGCGGAACGGCCCGCGCAAAACACCGCGGCCACGTTGATCAACAAGGGGACGGCGATGATCTGGGGGATGGGGGATTGCAGGATTTTCAAAGGCAGTACGGGCCACCGTGGTAAGTCTTACACGCGGCGCGCGCAGACCAGCGCGGTTTTACACGACACGGCCGCGCGGAGTTGCCCGTCATTGCGGGTGCGCACTGGCGCGCCGCGCAGGGTGCAGTCATGAAGCCGCAAGCCAACCGCGCCCCGCTGATCCTGAACGTCGAGGATCGCGAAGGGCCGCGCTACGTCAAGAGCCGCATCCTGCATCGCGGCGGCTTTTCCGTGATCGAGGCGGTCACCGGCCATTCGGCGCTGTCGCTGGTGCGCCAGCACGCGCCATCGCTGGTGCTGCTGTCGGCAAGGCTGCCCGATATCAGCGGCCTGGAAGTGTGCCGCCTGCTGAAAGAAGATCCGCAGACCGCGCGCACGCTGGTGCTGCTGACCTCGCCCGGGCTAGCCCAGTCGCGGCAGCGCGTGGAGGCGCTGAACTGTGGCGCCGACGGCTACCTGGTCGAGCCCGCCGAACCCGAGGAAGTGCTGTCCAGCATCCAGGCGCTGCTGCGCCTGCGCGGCGCCGAAGACGCCTTCCACCGCACCTCGCGCGCCCTGCACGAGCATGAAGACATGTTCCGCCAGCTCGCCGAATCGCTGGCCGACGTGGTGTGGATCCTCGATCCGTCGACGCGGCGGCTGCTGTTCGCCAGTTCCTCGCTGGCGAACATCTGCGGCCACTCGGCCGAGCAGCTGATGGACGACCCGCGCCTGTGCCTGCAGCGCGTCGCGCCGGCCGACCGCGCGCGCGTGGAAGCCGCCGTGGAGAGCATGCTGCGCGACGGCAGCATGGATCTCGAATTCGCGGTGGCCCTGCCCGGCGGCGAGATGCGCGACGTCCGCGCGCGCGCCTTCCCCATGCGCAGCCGTGGCGGCGCCGACGACACCGACACCGCGCAGGCCGGTGCCGTCGGCCAGCCGCTGCGCGTTGCCGGGATCTGCCAGGACGTGACGCTGCAGAACCGCGCCGGGCGCACCTTGCGCGACGAGGAACGCCGCAAGGACCAGTTCCTGGCGATGCTGGCGCATGAGCTGCGCAACCCGCTGGCACCGCTGCGCAGCGCCGCAGACCTGCTGCAGCAGCTCGCGCCCACGCGCGAAGACATGTTCCGCGCGCGCGACATCATCGGCCGGCAGGTGCATCACCTGACCCGGCTGGTCGACGAGCTGCTCGATATCTCGCGCTTCAACCAGGGCCGCATCACGCTGCGGCAAGACCTGGTCGAGCTGCGCACCGCGCTCAATACCGCGGTGGAAGCCGTGCGTCCGGTGCTCGACGCCTACCGGCACACGCTGCGGCTGTCGCTGCCGGAGCAGCCGCTGCCGATACGCGGCGACCTGGTGCGCCTGACGCAGATCTTCAGCAACTTGCTGCAAAACGCGGCTGCATACACCCCCGCCGGCGGCATGATCTCGGTCGAAGCCGGCTTCGACGAGAGCACGCCGGAGACCGTGCCGGATGCGTTCTCCGGCGGGCAAGTCACGGTGCGCGTGCGCGATAACGGCACCGGCCTGTCCGCAGCACTGCAGCGGCAACTGTTCGATCCGCTGGCCCCGCCCGACCCGGCCAGGGAGAACGACGCCCCCACGGAGGCACCGCACAGCGCCTTCCCGCATGACGGGCCGGGCATCGGCCTGACACTGGTGCAAAAGCTGGTGCAGCTGCACGGCGGCACCATCCGCGCCTTCAGCGCCGGCCCCGGCCAGGGCAGCACCTTCACCGTGAGGCTGCCGGTCGAGCCGTGGCAGAACTGGCATCCCGGTTCCGGCAAGGCCGGCCCGCGGCGCAGCGTGCCGCGCCGCATCCTGGTGGTGGACGACAACGTCGACGCGCTCGAGGCCATGACGATGGCGCTTCAGGCCATGGGGCACACCGTGGTGACCGCGCCCGACGGCCCCAGCGCGCTGGCGCGCGCCAGCGACGCGCGCCCGGACCTGGTGCTGCTGGACCTGGGCATGCCGGCCATGGACGGCTTTGAAACCGTGCGCCGCTTGCGCGCGCTGCCCGAGCTGCGCGGCGCCAAACTGGTCGCGCTGACCGGCTTCGGCCAGCCCGAGGACCGCCGCCGCGCACTGGCCGCGGGATTCGACCAGCACCTGGTCAAGCCCGCCGACCTGGACGCGCTGACGCGGCTGCTCGATGAGCTCGACCAGGAGCGCGCCTAGCGCCATGCCCGCGCCGGCCGGAGCCTTCACCCAGGATTCAACCAGGAGCTATCCGTGCATACCACGCCCGATCCCGACATCCCGCCCCGTGAGCCCGAAGTCCCGCCGCCGGAGCCGCCGCCCGGCCCGCCCCAACCCGTGGAAGACCCCCCCCCGGGCGACATGCCGCCACCGCCGCCGCAACGCGCCGGCGCCCGTGGCAAAGGAGCGATCAAGTGTCCCGCATCATCTGGAAAGGCGCCATTGCCTTCGGCCTCGTCAACATCCCCGTCGTCCTTCGCCCCGCGTCGCGCAGCCAATCGCTGGACCTGGACCTGCTAGACGTGCGCGACATGGCCCCGGTGGGCTACCAGCGCATCAACAAGAGCACCGGCAAGCCGGTCGACAAGGAGCATATCGTCAAGGGCTACCAGTACGCCAAGGACGAATATGTGCTGCTCAACGACGAAGATTTCCGCCGGGCCAATGTCGAGGCCACGCAGACCGTGGACATCGTCAGCTTTGTCGATGCCGAGAGCATTCCGCCGTACTACTTCGACACCCCGTACTACCTCGAGCCCGACAAGCGCGGCGAGCGCGGCTATGCGCTGCTGCACGAAACCATGCGCCGCACCGGCAAGGCCGCGCTGGCGCTGGTGGTGCTGCGCGCGCGCCAGCACCTGGCGGCGATGCTGGTGCACGACGACGCGCTGGTACTGAACACCATGCGCTTCGCCGACGAGGTGCTGCCGATCTCGGAACTGCGCCTGCCCAAGGCGCCCAGCGGCAAGGCCACCGGCGCGCGCGGGCGCGAGATCGAGATGGCCGCCAAGCTGGTCGAAGACATGACCGAGGACTGGGCCCCCGAGCAATACCGCGACACCTACCGCGACGACCTGATGGCGCGCATCGAGCAAAAGATCGAATCCGGCAAGACCCACCAGTTGACCCCGCCCGCCGAAGAGGAAGAAGCGCCGCGCCAGGGCGCCAAGGTCATCGACATGGTGGCGCTGCTGCGCCAGAGCCTGGGCAAGCGCGGCAAGGGCAGGCAGGAAGACGAGGCCGAGACCGAAACCGAAACCGAAACCGAAGCCGAGCCCGCGCGCCGCAAGACCCCTGCGCGGCACGCCGCCGCACGCAAGCAGCTCGCCGCGAAGCGCACCAGCGCCACGCCGGCCAAGCGCGCGCGCAGTACGAGTTCAAAGAGCGCCGGCACCAAGCGCGCCGGCAAGAGCGGATCGCACGCGCCAGCCGCGCGCAAGAGCGCCGGCACGACGGGCAGAAAGCGCGCGGCTTGATCCGTTTCTGCGGACTAAAACGTGCTGCTTGTGTGCTTCCCTGTCCCGCGCGCGGGACGGGGGAGAGGGCCGTTGGGATGCCACCGGCTGCGCTTACAGCCGAGAAGACTCCCCCCTCACCGCGTCGACACCTTCAAGTTGTCATTCACCGACGTCACCCCCTCGACGCTGCGTATCGTTTTCAACGCCAGGTCGTGCTGCTGCTGGGTCGGCACCGTGCCGCTGACTTCCACCGCCCCCTGTTGCGTCTTCACCTGAATGCCGGTGGACTTGAGGTCCTTGGTGCCGAGCAGCCGGGTCTTGATCTTCGTGGTGATGGCGCTGTCCTCGATGCTTTGCCTGCCCTGGCCGACCCCGGTCACAGCGCTGGTGTCCGGGTCGGGCCGGCCGGGCATGCCCGGTGCCGAGTTGACCGGCGCCACCGGTGCCTCGTCGGCCGCAACGAAGATCAGCCCGCTCTTGTCGAGCGCCAGCGCACTACCGGCAGCCGCCGCCAGCGCCGCGACACAGGCCATGCGCACGGTGCGCGCGGTGGTTCGGGAAAATCGCATGGCTTTCTCCTTGACGGTCCAGCGCAAGCCGCTGCCGGGCTGGCACGCGGCGCCACTGGCAAGGCATTTTTCAGCAAGCTCCATACCCGCCATGGCGGGCCGGGCGGTGCCGCAGCAGCCGCGCCGGATGCTATGTAAAACGGGCCACGCGTTGTAAAAGCGCCGCGGCGCACGCGTGGCGCATCGCGCGCATCGCGCCGGCCCAGGCGGCGTGGCGGCGCTGTCGTGCTTGGCATGGCGATTGCGAAGCAAGGTCTGCGGCAGTTCGCCGCGTCAAGGAGCTAGCAATGGGACAGCAGCAACAGCCGGGTCAAACGCAGTCGGGCCAATCACAATCGGGCCAGAAGCAGCAGGAACAATCGCAAACTGGTCAACGCGGCAGCCAGCAGCAACCTGGACAACAAGGCGGCGGGCAGATGGGTGACAAGGACCGCATGCAGGACCAACAGCAGCAGCAGGACCGCGGCAGCTCGCAGCCTGGCCAGCAAAGCGGCCAGCGCGGCGGCCAGCAAGGCGGCCAGGGCGGGCAGACGGGTGGTCAGCAGGGTGGACAAGGCGGACAAGGCGGACAACGCCAGCAGTAACACCCAGCCGCTACAACAAGGCAGCTATCCGGGTATGTGCGTGAGCAACATGCGGTGCTGACGCAGGGGCATACGCCGGAGATTGGCAGGCCGGAACCCTGAACGGGGCTCCGGCCCTTTTTACGGGTGGCGGGCGCGGCGACGCGCTGCGCGCATGCTGCCACCATCCCGTCACCATCGCGTCACCATCGCGTGTATGCTGGCCCTGACCCGATACCTTTTCCTTCCAGGCAGTTCCAGCCTTGTCCAGCGTCACTGACCCCGCCCCGGGCGGCGCCACGCCGCAGCGCCGCGGCCCGCTGCATCAGCTCTCCGCGAGACTGCGGGAGCAGGCAGGTGCGCACGTGCGCGCGCTGACCCGCAGCAACTCCGGCCTGCGCCTGGACTATGACAACCCGCCCGGCGACCCCGGCCTGTTCGGCCCGGAAGCGGTCTGCTGGCGCGTGCATGCGGATTTCCCGGCGATGCTGGCCGGCGGCGTCAGCGCGCTGCTGCTGCAGACGCTGCATCCGCTGGCGCTGGCCGGGGTATGGGACCATTCCAGCTTTCGCACCGACATGCAGGGGCGCCTGGGCCGCACCGCGCAGTTCATCGCCGGCACCACCTATGGCAGCCGCGCCGACGCGATGGCGCTGATCGAACGCGTGCGGCGCATCCATACCGGCGTGTCCGGCATCGCGCCGGACGGACGGCCCTACGCGGCGTCAGACCCCGCGCTGCTGACCTGGGTGCACGTGGCCGAGGTCTCTAGCTTCCTGGCGGGCTACCTGCGCTATGTCGGCCCGCTCGGCGCTGCCGAGCAGGACCGCTATTACGCCGAGGTGGCCAGCATCGCGCAGTTGCTCGGCGCGACCGAGGTGCCGCGCTCGCGCGCCGAAGTGGACGCCTATCTCGACTCCATGCGGCCCGCGCTGATGGCCAGCGAGCGCACCCGCGAAGTGGTGCGTCTGGTCAGGAAGATGCCGGTGGCCAATCCCCTGCTGCAGCCGGCGGTGAGCATCATGACCGACGCCGGCATCGCGCTGCTGCCGCCGTGGGCACGCCGCCAGCTGGACCTGGACGGGCCTTCGATCCGCCGCTCCGCGGCGCTGGCAGGCATGCACGTGCTGGCACCGGCACTGCGCTGGGCGCTTGGCGCCGGCTTGGCGGCCCGGGCCCGGCGGCGCGTGGCGCGCGGCGCGGACGCTCGAACGGGTTGAGGGTGCCGGACAGGCCCGCGAACGACGTGCGTTGCAGCCGACCAGGGCCGATCAGCGAACGCTTTCGCTGAGCAAAACGGAAATAGCGCCAGATTCCCCCGCATTTCAGCGAATCGGGCGCCGGTGAAGTGGCGTTAAATGTGGCTCGGCATTCCGAACGGCCGGTCGGGTTATTCGACCGTCCGGCCACAGCGCCGCAGAGCGCGAATCAAACGACGCGGGCAAAAAAAGAAGCCCACGCGCGGGGTGCTCGTAGGCTTTCCAGGACTGCTCGAGCCAAACAGCTCTTGTTACGAATATAAACGCGCTTACATGAGGTGTAAATCCCGCTTCTATCAGGGGATTCCCCTAGCGCGAACGCGCGCCTTCGCGTGTTTCTGGCATTTTTGCCCCTGAAATCACTTTCAGGTTACTTCTTGCAGAGGCTGGCAATTTCCTGCCATCCCAATGCCCGCTTGGCCTTGTCGGCCAGGGGCACGCCGTCTCACGCCCGCATAAGCGCCGCTCTTTACCTCAAATCTCAGGAAAAAAGCAAACAAATTAATAGAGCGTAGCCTCTAGACCACGAGCGGCGTGCCGTCCGTCAACGCTTGTAAAACTTTGTTACTCTCGCCCCTGAAGTATTCCCCTTCTCTTCTGGCAGCGCCAACCGCCGGCCATTGCACGACAATCCGGGGCCTGCATGCCGGGCCGGGTCTCGAGGCAATCCAGGCGGCCAGTCCGGTCGCCGTTACCGAGAGCGGATGTTTCCCCCGCCGCCCAGGCCGAGCCGCACCCCAAGCCGCCGGCCAACGGACCGTTATCAGCCGCCAGAACCCTTGCGGGCTCTTCCGGAGTCGTTGTGAAGAAGAAGGAAATCCGGCCCAAGCAACCCAGCCGACGGCAACTGCAGTCCCAGCAATTCGCCGCGTACCGCATCACCCAGTCCCCGGTGATCGTGCACTTGTCCAACGGCGCCCGGCTGCACGGCTTGGTGCTGGCCGCCGACGATTTCGTGCTGCTGCTCGGCCGGCGGCCAGACGACAGCCAGCCCACCGTGGTCTACAAACGCGCCATCTGCCTGGTCACCCCGGCCGGCGCGCCGGAGGTGGTAAGTGTCGCGCCGGAAACGGTGGCCGCGCCGGATTTCGTGCCGCTCTATATTCCGCGCACGCGCAAGCGCCGCTAGGCCGGCGCCTCTTCCAAACGCCTTCCCGCCTTTGCCGACCGTCGTGGTACGGCGCCTCCCCCGCCCTGCCGGCACCCCGCGAAACTATCGCGGAGATCACTCTAAACCTTTGCCTTGCCCGGTCGATAACCCAAGCAACGGAGGCACTCTACGCCCTGCAAAGCAGGCCGCCAACGTTACGGCACTAGCCGGAATGCCCAAAACTTTGCATATAGGAGTCGTACCATGGCGCAAGTCATTAACACCAATTCGTTGTCTCTGATGACTCAGAACAACATGAACGCCTCGCAATCGTCGCTGAACACGGCGATCCAGCGCCTGTCGTCGGGCCTGCGCATCAACAGCGCCAAGGACGACGCCGCCGGCCAGGCGATTGCGAACCGCTTCACCGCCAACATCCGCGGCCTGACGCAAGCCCAGCGCAACGCCAACGACGGCATCTCGCTGGCGCAGACCACCGAAGGCGCGCTGACCGAAGTCAACAACAACCTGCAGCGTATCCGTGAACTGAGCGTGCAGGCCGCCAACGGCTCGAACTCGGCTTCGGACCTGAAGTCGATCCAGGACGAAATCTCGCAGCGCCTGTCGGAAATCGACCGCACCTCGCAGCAGACCGACTTCAACGGCGTGAAGGTGCTGTCCGCCAACGCCAAGCCGCTGACCATCCAGGTTGGCGCCAACGACGGCGAGACCATCACCATCGACCTGAAGCAGATCGATTCGTCGACGCTGGGCCTGAAGGGCTTCAGCCTGAGCAGCAACGCCCTGAACGTCAGCGAAGCCATCACCCAGACCAACACCGATGGCACCCCGGAAGCGGTCGACCTGTCCTCGGCCGCCACCTCGCTGGGCGTTGCCGCCAGCAGCCTGAGCCTGCACAACGTCAAGGACGCCGCCGGCGCCGCCACCGCCAACTTCGTGGTCAAGTCGGGCGACGACTACTACGCCGCTTCGGTGGACGATGCCACCGGCAACGTCGTGCTGAACCGTGCCGACCTCGAGTTCACCGATCCGGACAACGGCGTGACCACCGCGACCGCGCTGGCTAACCAGCTGGTCAAGGTCGGCGCCGACAGCACCGGCGCAGTGACCGCCTTCGCCACGATCCAGGGCCGCAACTTCGCCGTCGGCGCTGGCGCGCTGGCCAACGGTGGCGCCACCCCGACCGACTTCGACTACACCGGCACCGACATCGTCCTGAGCGGCGCTGGCGCCACGGCCGAGTTCGCCGGCGCGTCGAGCGTCGACCCGCTGAAGAAGCTGGACGCCGCCCTGAAGATCGTTGATGACCTGCGCAGCTCGCTGGGTGCCGTGCAGAACCGCTTCGACTCGACCATCGCCAACCTGGGCACGACCGTGACCAACCTGTCCTCGTCGCGTTCGCGCATCCAGGACGCAGACTACGCTACGGAAGTGTCGAACATGACCCGTGCGCAGATCCTGCAACAGGCTGGCACCTCGGTCCTGTCGCAAGCCAACCAGACCACGCAGAGCGTGCTGTCGCTGCTGCGTTAATCGCTTCCGCAGACTGGCATACGAGGCTGGGCCGCAAGGCCCGGCCTTTTTGCCAGGGCAGCCGGAACGCGCTGGAGCGTTTCGCAGGCAGACCGCTGCCTGCCAAGCGTTTCAACCTGAACCCGCCACACGCCAACGGAGCCGAGCATGGCGCTTCCCCCTACCGTGAAACCGACCGCAGTGCGCCTGCCGTCCGATGTGCCGGCCCCCGGCACGATGGCGCCCCCCGCACGCGCCGGCTTGCGCGCGCCGGAGAAAGACACCGCGCGCGCCCCGGCGCAAGCTGTCGCCGCGTCCGCCGCGATCGGCGAGCTGGTGGAAGCGTTCAAGACCACCTCGATCGGCCTGCGCTTCGAGATCGACGAGGCCACGCACCGTGTCGTCACCAAGGTGATCGACAAGGAAACCGGCGACCTGATCCGGCAGATGCCCACCGAAGAGGTGCTGCGCATCGCCCGCGCCATCGACAAGCTGCAGGGGCTGTTCGTCAGCCAGGCGGCCTGAGACCTGATCAACAGTTGAAGACGAGACAATAAAATGGCAACGATCTCCTCCATCGGCATCGGCTCCAACCTGAACCTGAGCACCCTGCTGGACCAGCTGCAGAAGGCCGAGCAGGCGCCGCTCGAGGCCATCAACACGCAGGCCAAGAGCTACCAGACCAAGCTGTCCGCCTACAGCCAGGTGCAGAGCGTGCTGGACGCCTACAAGGCCGCCGCCACCAAGCTGTCCAGCGCCGCCACCTTCGGCGCGGTCAAGGCCACGGTCGGCACGCCGGACGTGATGTCGGTGACCACCGCGGCCAATGCCGTGCCGGGCAACTACACCATCACCGTCAACACGCTGGCGACCGCGCAGTCGCTGGTCAGCGGCAACGTGGCCGACCAGAAGGCCATGATCGGCGGCGGCGAGCTGGTGTTCGATTTCGGCGAGGCGCTGGCCACCGGCGGCGCTCCCGCCAGCACCAAGAAGGTCACCATCCCGGCGGGCTCGTCGCTCGAAGGCATGCGCGATGCCATCAACAAGGCCGGCATCGGCGTGACCGCCAGCATCGTCAATGACGGCAGCGCCAGCCCCTACCGCCTGGTGTTGACCTCGGACAAGACCGGCACGCAGGCCACCATGCGCGTGTCATCGACGGACCCGGCGCTGAACAACGTGGTTGCCTTCGACCCGGCCGCGGCACCCGCCGCCAACAAGATGGAACAGAAGGTCCCGCCCGCCAACGCAACGCTGAAGATCAACGGCATCGACGTGGTCAGCCAGAGCAATGCGGTGGTGGACGCCGCGCAGGGCGTGACCATGAACCTGTCGAAGACCGGCACCACCTCGCTGGTGGTGACGCGCGACAACGACGCGATCAAGGCCTCGATCCAGGCCTTCGTCACCGCGTACAACAACATCCAGAGCACCGCCAAGTCGCTGACGGCGTTCGATGCCAAGGCCGGCACGTCGGCCGCGCTGACCGGCGACGGCACGCTGCGCTCGATCCAGTCGAGCCTGCGTTCGATGCTGGGGGGTGCCATGGACGATGGCAACGGCGGCAAGATCACGCTGATCGACGTCGGCATCACGTTCCAGAAGGACGGCACCATGAAGCTGGACGATACCAAGCTGACCAAGGCGCTGAACGACAATCTGGGCCGGGTCACGTCGCTGTTCTCGAGCACCACCGGCGACGGCGGTATCGGCAAGCGCGCCACCACCTATATCGAAGGCCTGAGCAAGACCGACGGCGCGCTCAAGGTGGCGCAGGACGGCATCACCAAGACGCTGAAGGACCTGGAGGAAGACTATGACCGGGTCCAGGACCGCGTCACCGCCACCATCGACCGCTACAAGGCCCAGTTCACACAGCTGGACCTGGTGGTGGCGCAGATGAACCGCACCAGCAGCTACCTGACGCAGCAGTTCAACGCGCTCAACAACAGCATCAAGAAGTAACCCGTCACATCCCACCGCCACGAGGAACCCAGCCATGTTCGCCCGCGCATCCGCCAACGCCTACGCCCAGGTCGGCGTCCAGACCGGTGCCATGAGCGCCAGCCCGCACAAGCTGATCGCCATGCTGTACGACGGCGCGCGCGCCGCGATCGCGCGGGCCAGGTTCCACCTGGAAGGCGGCAGCATCGCCGAGCGCGGCAATGCCATCTCCAAGGCCATCGACATCATCGACAACGGCCTGCGCGCGGTGCTCGACCACGACGCCGGCGGCGAAATCTCTGCCAACCTCGAAGCACTGTACGAATACATGGTGCGCCGGCTGATGCTGGCCAACCTGCGCAGCGACGCGGCGCTGCTGAGCGAGGTCGACACGCTGCTGGAAGGCCTGGCCTCGGCCTGGGCGCAGATCGATGACGCGGCCGCCGGGGCCGAGCGGCAACCCGCCTTACAGGACAACTGACATGGCCTTCCCTCCAGTGTTTTCGCCGATCGTGGCCTGCTACGAGGACATCCTCGCGCTGTCCGCGCGCATGCATGAAGCCGCGCAGGGCGCCGACTGGGACACGGTCACCACTCTGCAGCAAGCCTACCTGGTCCAGGTGGAGCGCCTGCGCCAGCTCGACCACGATGCCCCGTTCTCCGATGCCGAGCGCATGCGGCGCTACCAGCTGCTGGACCGCATCCTGACCTACGACGCCCGCATCCGCGACCTGGCGCTGCCGCAACTCAAGCGGCTCGGCGACATGCTGACCAGCTCGCGCCGGCAGTTCGAGCTGAGCGCCGCCTATGGCGCGACGGCAGGGGCCACGTCGGGCGCCACCACCTGAGGCGGCCTGGGCGCCGCTCCCCTCTTCCACCGGCAGGCCGCACCGCCCGCCGTCCCTGATACACGCGACCCGTATGACCGGCATCCACCTGCCGCCAGGCCTGGCACCCGGTCAGGCCCCCGACCCCCAGACCCTGCGCACCGCCATTGCCGTCGACCAGGTCGCGGCCTTGCAGCCGGTGGCCGAGGCGACCGAGTCCAACGTCCAGAACGCCACCGGCCAGGCCATCCGCCACAGCGCGCTGGCAAGCGGTGCCAATGCCATGGCCGGCCAGGGCGCCCTGCTGCCGGGCGCGTCTACGCAAGAATCGCTGAGTGCGGCGGCGCGGGCCATCCTGGCCGTCTTGGACGGTGCCGAGGCCCAGCCGGTGCGCGGCACGGCCTCGCTGCTGCCGGCGGCACCCACGGCAGCGTCGGCGCAGGCCACCGCCGCGGCGCTGGCCCATGCGGTCGGCCAGAGCGGCCTGTTCTATGAATCGCATCTGGCGCAGTGGGTGGCCGGCGCCCGTGGTCTCGCCAGCCTGCGGCAGGAGCCGCAGGCGCAGGTTCCGGTGCCGGGGCGGCCCGCTGTCACGCCCGGCGCAGGCCAGGGCGCCGCTGCCACGCCGCCGCTGCAGCTGGCCTATGCCGGCAGCGGCGCAGGGGCGGAACCGGCGCGGCCATCCCTGCCGCCGCTGCTGCCGGCCTCGCAGGTGCTGGCCGAAGCGCTGGCCTCGGCCGGCAATCCGCGCGTGGCCCACAGCCATGCGGCGGCCGAGCAGGCGTTGCGCCAAGGCACCGCGACCACGGCCGCTTACAGCCGCGGCGCCGCTGCCGAACCGGCCGCGCAGCGCCCCTCGGCGGCAACGCTGGCCACTCAGGCCTACCAATCGACAGCCGAAGCTGGCGCGCGCCTGGCCACGCTGGACAGCCCGGCCAGCCAGCCGGCGCGCGCATCGGAGGGCGGTGTGCAGTCCGCTCCGGCCGATGCCAGCCGGCCACCGGCGGCCGCCGGCCCGGCCATCCATCCCGCCACCGAAGGCGTGGTCCGCCAGCAACTGGAGTTGCTCGCCACGCAGCAGTTCCGCTTTGCCGGCGAAGCCTGGGCCGGCGTGCCGATGGAATGGGAACTGCTGCGCGCGGAGGCGGAAGATGCGGCCTCTCATGGCGAAGGCGCGCGGCCGTGGTCGAGCCGCCTGCGGCTGCAATTGCCTAACCTGGGCGTGGTCGAAGCAGTGCTGACCTTAGGCCCTGGCGGTCTCGACGCCCGGGTGGCCACCCCCGAAACCGACGTGGCGGCGCGCTTCATCGCGGCGCGGCCGCAGCTGCGCAGCCAGCTCGAGGCGCATGGCATCGCGGTGCAGCGCCTGAGCGTGCAGACGCAGGACAGCCTGGCGCAAGGCGGGACGCAATGAGCGACGCAGCACAAGAACGCGGGGCAGCGATCGCGCTGTCGTACCAGCACAGCGAGCGCGCGCCGCGCGTGGTCGCCAAGGGCTATGGCGTGGTCGCCGAAGCCATCATCGCCCGCGCGCGCGAGGCCGGTGTCTACGTCCACGACTCGCCGACGCTGGTGAACCTGCTGATGCAGGTCGACCTGGACAGCCACGTGCCGCCGCAACTCTACGTCGCAGTGGCCGAGCTGCTGGCGTGGATCTATCACCTCGAATCCGGCCTGGATCCCGACGCGCCGCGCCCGGCCTGAGCGCCGGCCCCACGGCAAAAGCCCCCGGCCGCTTGCGCGCCCCGGGGGCTTTCCATTCCCGGCAAGGCATTGGCCTTACACCGGCATATTCATCATCTCCTGATAAGCCGCCACCAGCCGGTTGCGCACCTGCACCCCGGTCTGGAACGACACGTTGGCCTTCTGCAGGTCGATCATCACGTCGTTGAGCGCCACGCCGGGCTTGCCCAGCTCGAACGCCTCGGCCTGGCCATAGGCGCGTTCCTGCGCGGCGTTGATGCGGCCGAGCGAGCGCTGCAGCTCGCCGGCGAAGCCGCCGCCAACCGGCGCCGCGGCCTGGCCGGCGGGGTTGCCCGAGGCAACCTGGGACATCCCGCGCAATTGCTGCAGCATGCCCTCGATGGAAGAGATAGTGGTCATGGGGTCGTCATGGGCCGGCGTTCCGGCCCGGTTGGTCGTATGGCGCGCCGCTGGCGCGGTTGCGGCCTGCGACGGGCCCGCGTCAGGCGGACCCGCAGCCAGTTTCAGCCTCCGCAGAGTACCCGCCGCGGCCGCCGCCCCATGGAGGGAAATCGGCCGGAAAACCCGGTCTATTCGCCGGATTGTCGCGCTCAAGTCTGGCCGATCATTGCCACCGTGCCGCAAAAGGGCGGGCCATGGCGCCCTGCCTGCATGCCTGCCTCGCGCAAGGACCGGCCGATCCACAGACAACCACCATTCGGGAGTACGCGTGTTTTCTCTGCAGCGCAATGTGAGCCGCACGGCTAGCCGTGCCGCGCGCCGGGCCGACGACCAGGGCGAGCCGCAGCGCCGGCGCCGGCGCGCGCCTGGCCGCGCCGGATCCGGAGCACGCGCATGACCGCGGCAGTGGCACTGCCCGGGCGTCCGGCCGAAATGCTGGAGCGCCTCAAGGCCAACCCGAAGCTGCCGCTGATGCTGGGCGGCGCGGCCCTGGCCGCGGCCATCGCGGTGGGCGTGTTGTGGTCGCGCGGCCCCGACTACAAGGTGCTGTACAGCAACCTGTCCGAGCGCGACGGCGGCGCGGTGCTGCAGTCGCTGCAGCAGATGAACGTGCCGTACAAGTTCGCCGAAGGCGGCGGCGCCGTGATGGTGCCGGCCGAGAAGGTGCACGAGACGCGCCTGCGGCTGGCTTCGCAAGGCCTGCCCAAGAGCGGCACCGCGGGCATGGAACTGATGGACAACCAGAAGTTCGGCATCAGCCAGTTTGCCGAACAGGTCAATTACCAGCGCGGGCTGGAGGGCGAGCTGGCGCGCTCGATCGAGTCGATCGCCGCGGTGCAGTCCGCGCGCGTGCACCTTGCCATCCCCAAGCCGACGCTGTTCGTGCGCGAGCGCCAGAAGCCGACCGCGTCGATCGTGCTGCAGCTCTATCCGGGGCGCGCCATCGACGAAGGCCAGGTCGCGGCGATCAGCCACCTGGTGTCGTCGAGCGTGCCGGAGCTGACGCCCAAGTCGATCTCCATCGTCGACCAGCACGGCAACCTGCTGTCGAACACCGGCAACGAGCGCATGCTCGACGCCACCCAGCTCAAGTACGTGCAGGCGCTGGAGCAGAACTACCTGAAGCGCATCGAGGCGATCCTGACGCCGATCGTCGGCAAGGACAACGTGCGCGCGCAGGTCACCGCCGACGTGGACTTCTCCATCGTCGAGCACACCGACGAGAGCTACAAGCCCAACCAGGACCCGACCCGCACCGCGATCCGCAGCCAGCAGACCAGCGAATCGACCCAGCAGGGCGCAACGCCGCCGGGCGGCGTGCCCGGCGCGCTGTCGAACCAGCCGCCCGCTGCCGCCGCCGCACCGGTGACCACGCCGCAGACGCCGCGCGCGGGGCAGGCGCCGGGCCAGGCCGGTGCACCGGCCGCGGGCCAGCCCGGACAGCCGGGTCAGGCTGGCCAGGCCGCGCAGGGCGCCACCGCCGCCGCGTCCGGCGGCCCGAGCAGCAACCGCCGCGATTCCACCGTCAACTATGAGCTGGACCGCTCGGTGCGCCACGTGCAGCAGGCCCCGGGCGGCGTGCGCCGGTTGTCGGTGGCGGTGGTGGTCAACTACCGCCAGCAGGCCGATGCCAAGGGCAAGCTCGTCGCCGAGCCGCTGCCGCCGGCGCTGCTGGCGCAGATCCAGAACCTGACCAAGGAAGCGATGGGGTTCTCGGCCGATCGCGGCGACTCCATCAACGTGGTCAACAGCCCCTTCACCGCCGAGCGCGAGAAGGCCGAGCCCGAACTGCCGCTGTGGAAGCAGCCCGACATGATCGCACTGGGCAAGAGCCTGGCCGGCTACCTGCTGCTGGCGCTGCTGGCGCTGTTCGCGTGGTTCAAGGTGGCGCGGCCGATCCTGCGCCGCTACACCGCGCCGCCGTTGCCGGCGCCGGAGCCCAAGGACGAGACCGAGGCGGTGCTGCTGCCGCCGGAAGAGCCGGCCAATCCGGAAATCCTGCGGCTTGCCGCGAAGTATGAAAGCGACCTCGCGCTGGTGCGCGACGCCGCCCAGCGCGACCCCCGCCTGGTCGCCAGCGTGATCAAGAACTGGATTAGCAATGACAACCGCTAAGGGCATCTCTGAATCCGGCCTGCAGAAGAGCGCGGTGCTGATGATGGCGATCGGCGAGGATGCCGCGGCCGAGGTGTTCAAGCACCTGTCGCAGCGCGAAGTGCAGGAACTGGGCTCGGCCATGGCCACGCTCAGCTCGGTCACCCGCGAGGAAATGGCCGAGGTGCTGGGCGAGTTCCGCGCCGAGACCGAGCAGTACCTGGCGCTGAACGTCGATTCCAGCGCGTTTATCCGCAGCGTGCTGAACAAGGCGCTGGGCGAGGAGCGCGCACAGTCGGTGATCGAGGACATCCTGGAGTCGCGCGATCCGGGCGGCGGCATCGACTCGCTCAATTGGATGGACGCCACCGCCATCGCCGAGCTGATCCGCGACGAGCACCCGCAGATCATCGCCACCATCCTGATCCACCTGGACCGCCAGAAGTCGTCGGAGGTGCTGGGGCTGTTCACCGACCGCCTGCGCAACGACGTGATCCTGCGCATCGCCACCTTCGGCGGCGTGCAGCCGGGCGCGCTGCAGGAACTGACCGACGTGCTGACCAAGCTGCTGGCGGGCCAGAGCCTGAAGCGCAGCCGCATGGGCGGCGTGCGCACCGCGGCCGAGATCATCAACCTGATGAGCACCGCGCACGAAGAAGCCGTCATCGACGGCGTGCGCCTGCACGACGGCGACCTGGCGCAGAAGATCATCGACGAGATGTTCCTGTTCGAGAACCTGCTGGAAGTCGACGACCGCGGCATCCAGCGCGTGCTCAAGGAAATCGCCACCGAATCGCTCATCGTCGCGCTCAAGGGCGCGCCGCAGGAGCTGCGCGACAAGTTCATCCGCAACATGTCCACCCGCGCCGGCGAGATGCTGCGCGAGGACCTGGACGCGCTGGGCCCGGTGCGCGTGTCGCAGGTCGAGGCCGAGCAGAAGGCCATCCTGCAGGTGGTAAGGCGCCTGGCGGATGCGGGCGAAGTGCAGATCGGCGGAGGCGACGATGCCTATGTCTGAGGCAGACCCCGAGCGCGGGGCCGGGCGCCGCGGGTTGGGCGCCGATCCGCTCCCGTCCCTGGGCGGCCACTGCGCGGCCGCTGCCGGCGGCTTCGCGCCGTTCGAGCCGCCGCGCCGCGCGCGCGGCGGCGGCGCCGGCTGGCAGCGCTGGCAGATGGGCTCGCTCGATCCCCGGCATGCCGAGCCGCCCGAGAGCCTCGCCGCGATGCCCGCCGAACCGGCGCCGCCGCCAATCGACTTCGCCGCGCTCGACGCGATGCGCGAAGGCGCGCGCAAGGAAGGCTATGCCCAGGGGTACACCCAGGGCCAGACCCAGGGCTACGGCGACGGCCATCGCGAAGGCTATGCGCGCGGCCTGGAAGCGGCCCGCAACGAGGCCGCGCAGCTGCAGGCACTGGCCGGCAATTTCCGCAGCGCGCTGAGCAATGTCGACGACGCGGTCGCGCACGCGCTGGTGTCGCTGGCACTGGACGTGGCGCGCCAGCTGGTGCGTACGACGCTGGCGCAGGACCCCGCGGCGCTGCTGCCGGCGGTGCGCGAGCTGCTGACCAGCGAACCGGCGCTGTCCGGATCGCCCAGCCTGCTGCTGCATCCCGACGACGTGGCGCTGGTGGAGACCCATCTGCAAGGCGAACTTGCCGCCGCCGGCTGGAGCGTACGCGCCGATGCGTCGGTGGCGCGCGGCGGCTGCATCGCCAGCGCCGCCAGCGGCGAGCGTGACGCCACGCTGCCGACGCGCTGGACCCGCGTGGTGCGGGCGCTGGGCCGCGACGATCCGTGGGAGCCGCCGCATGCCTGAGACCGCGCAGCACAGCCACCACGCCGCGCACGACCATGCGCAACACTGGATCGGCGCGCTCAACGGCGCCGCCGCCGGCATCGCCGGGCTCGACAGCAAGCGCAGCTGCGGCCGCCTGACGCGCGCCGCGGGCCTGGTGCTGGAAGCCGTCGGCCTGCGCCTGCCGGTGGGCAGCGATTGCCTGATCGAGCTGCCCGCCGGACAGTTCACCACCGACAGCAACGCCCCGCGCACCGCGGAGGCCGAAGTGGTCGGCTTCGGCGCCGACCGCCTCTACCTGATGCCGCAGTCCGACGTGGTCGGGCTGCTGCCCGGCGCGCGCGTCTACCCGCTGGAGCCGTCGCCGCAACCGGCCGGCACCAGCGCGCCGCGCGAGCCGGGCTCCAAGCGCCTGCCGGTCGGCGCGGGCCTGCTGGGCCGCGTGCTGGATGCGGCGGGCCGCCCGCTGGACGGACTCGGCCCGCTCGCCGCGGCGATGGAAGTGCCGCTCGCCGGCGAGCAGATCAACCCGCTGATGCGGGCCCCGATCGAAACCGTGCTCGACACCGGCGTGCGCGCCATCAACGGCATGCTGACCGTCGGCCGCGGCCAGCGCATGGGCCTGTTCGCGGGCTCAGGCGTGGGCAAGAGCGTGCTGCTGGGCATGATGGCGCGCTACACCAGCGCCGACGTGATCGTGGTCGGCCTGATCGGCGAACGCGGCCGCGAGGTGAAGGAGTTCATCGAGAACATCCTGGGGCCGGAGGGCCGGCGCCGCTCGGTGGTGGTAGCCGCGCCGGCAGACTGCTCGCCGCTGCTGCGCATGCAGGGCGCCGCCTACGCGACGCGGCTGGCCGAGTATTTCCGCGACCAGGGCCAGCACGTGCTGCTGATCATGGATTCGCTGACGCGCTACGCCATGGCCCAGCGCGAGATTGCGCTGGCGATCGGCGAGCCGCCCGCCACCAAGGGTTATCCGCCGTCGGTCTTCGCCAAGCTGCCGACGCTGGTGGAGCGCACCGGCAACGGCCCCGAGGGCGGTGGCTCGATCACCGCGTTCTACACCGTGCTGACCGAGGGCGACGACCAGCAGGACCCGATCGCGGATTCGGCGCGCGCCATCCTGGATGGCCATATCGTGCTGTCGCGCAGCCTGGCCGAAGCCGGCCACTATCCGGCCATCGACGTCGAGGCCTCGATCAGCCGCGCCATGACCGCGCTGATCCCGCACGAACAGTTCGGCTCGGTGCGCCGCTTCAAGCAGCTGATGTCGCGCTACCAGCGCAACCGCGACCTGATCAGCGTGGGTGCCTACGTGCCGGGCAACGATCCGGAGCTGGACCTGGCGATCCAGCTGCATCCGCGCATGGAAGCCTTCCTGCAGCAGGACATCCACGAGCGCGCCGGCTATGCCGACGCCATCGCCGCGCTGCACAGCCTCTTTGACAGGAGTGAACATGCTCAAGCATTCACCGCTCAACACGCTGGCTGACCTGGCCCAGACCGATACCGATGCCGCCGCGCGCGAGCTCGGCCGGCTGCAGGGCTTGCGCACGCAGGCAGAGGTGCAGCTCAACCAGCTCACGCAGTACCGCCAGGAATACCGCGAGCGCATGCAGGTGGTGGCGGCGCAGGGCATTACCTCCAGCCGCTGGCAGGACTTTTCGCGCTTCCTCGATTCGCTCGACCAGGCCATCCGCCAGCAGGGCGCGGCCCTGGCCAAGGCCGAGGCCGACCTGCTGGCCGGCCGCAACCGCTGGCAGCACCAGAAGCGCCGCCTGAACTCGTTCGACACGTTGATCGCACGCGCGGAAGCGAAGCAGGAGCAGGTGGCCGCGCGCCGCGAGCAGCGCGCCAACGATGAATACGCCGCCCGCCTGGCACGCACCGCCGCCAGCCGCCTGAGCGAAGCCTGAACGATGCCTGGGCGGCAACCGCCCGCCAGGCCACACCGTAGCGAATCCCCATGATCGATATCAGCCAGATTGTCAGCAGCGCCGCCAACGCGGTGGAAGGCGCCCGGCGCGCCAGCGCCGACACCGCCGCCAGCGGCTTCCGCGACGCGCTCTCGCAGGCCCGCGACAGCCACAAGGCCGCCGCACCGGCGCCCGCCGCCAGGGAGACGGTCGCGCGCGACAAGTCCGCGGCGCGGCCGGCTGCCGCACAGGCGGACGCCGGCAAGCCGCAGCATGCCGCCGCCAACGGCAAGAAGGCCGCTGCCGGCGAAAAGGATCAGGACAAGGAAGATGCCGCCGCAGCAACGCCGACGGATGCAGCCGCCGCAGCAGCCGCCGCATTGGCGCTGATGCTTCCCGCCGCCGCGCCAGCGAACCCCGCCGCCACGCCAGCCGGCGCGGCGGGCGCTGCCGTCGCCGGCATGACCGACCCCGGCAGTGCCGCGGCCTTGCAGGCGGCGCTCAGCAACACCGTGCCGAACGCCACCGCGCAAACCCAGGTCGAAACCGGCGCCACGGCAGGCCCTGCTGACGGCACCGCATTGCCCGACCCGTTGCAGACGGTCACCGCCGAATCCCGGCCGGCGCAGCCGTCGGTCGCCGACACGCTGGCTACCATCGCGTCGCAACGCGCGGCGATGCAGTCCGGCGGCAGCGCCGGCACTGATGCAAAAACTGGCGCAACGCCGGCCGTTGCGGGCGACGCATTGGCGATCCGTCAAGCGGACTTGCCGGGTCAGGACGCTGGCGCTTCCGCGGGCGGAGCGGGGCATCGCCCTGACAGCAGTCCGGGCCAGCATCGCGCCGATCCGCTCGCGGCCGGCACAAGTGCGCCGGATTCCCGGCCCGCAGCCAACCCATTTGCCGCCGCACAAGCGACGGCACGCGCTGGAGAGACCGCGGCGGCCAGCCCCGATGGCACCCCGGCCATTGCCGCCACGCCGGCCGGCCAACCCGCGCCAGCCGCTGCCGCGGCTGCCGCCAGCCGGCCCGTGGTCGCTCCCCCGCTGTACGACAGCCAGTGGCCGCAGGCCCTGGGCCAGCAGATGATCCGCCTGGGCACGCAAGGCCAGCACAGCGCCGAACTGCAGCTGAACCCGCCCGACCTCGGGCCGCTGAAGGTGGTGCTCAACGTGGTCAACGACCAGGCCCAGGCGCAATTCGTCTCGCCCCACCAGGCCGTGCGCGCCGCGGTCGAAGCCGCGTTGCCGCACCTGCGCACCGCGCTGTCGGAAAACGGCATCCAGCTGGGCCATACCTCGGTGGGCGCCGATGGCTTTGCCAGCCAGGCCGGCAACGGCAACGGCCAGCAACAGCAGGCGCCGGGGCAGGGGCGTGAACAGGCTGGCTTTGGTGGCGCTGCGGTGGCGTCGGCTGAGCCGGGCCAGGGGTCCAGTGCTACGGCACCGCCTGCGCGAGTGCTTGGGCGGGGGGAGATTGATACGTTTGCGTGAAGACCCCCACCTCGCGGATTCGACCGCGCCTGCATGAAAGAGCAAGGCCGCCTCAAAGGCGGCCTTGTCATGTCAGCAGAAGCCAAGCATGGAAGCTCTGACACGTTGCTGCAACAAGATTGGACGTATTGCTGCTAGAATACGTAAACATTTTTGCTTACCCTGAACGCCATGGATCGGCAGGAGGTTTCGGGTGAAGCAAAGTGAATTTCGGCGATGGCTCGCCGAACAAGGCGCTACCTTCAGCGAAGGCGCAAAGCATGTCCGGGTGTATCTCAATGGCAGGCAGTCGACCTTGCCGCGGCATCCCAGCCATGAAATCGGCGAGGGGCTGCGCAAGGCGATCCTCAAGCAACTCGGCCTGTCGTGAGCCTGCAAGACTTACCCGCCCTCGTCGCCAAAGGAGTTTCAATATGCTGCGTTTTCCCGCCAACATCGTCCCCGACGGCGATGGCTTTGCGGTCTCGTTTCCCGATATTCCGGAAGCCCTGACCAGCGGCGCCACGATCGAGCAGGCCCAGGAGATGGCCGCCGATGCGCTTGCCACGGCCATGGAGTTCTATTTCGAAGATGGCCGCCCGGTGCCGCTGCCGTCGAAGGCCGCACGCGGCCAGCATCTGGTCGAGCTGCCGGCAAGCATGTCGGCAAAGGTGCTGCTGCTCAACGAGATGATCGCGCAGGGGGTTACGCAGGCGGAGCTGGCACGCCGCCTGCATACCCGCAAGCAGGAAGTCCAGCGCATCGTCAACCTCGATCATGCGACCAAGATCGACACGATCGAGGCCGCGTTCCGGGCGCTGGGCAAGCGGCTGGAACTGAAGGTCGCCTGAACCCGCCAGGCCACAGCAGCACCCTCCCAACCATGACGTTCGACCTGTTCGACGACCTGCCCGAAGACAGCGCCGCCACCCCCGCCACCGAGCCCCTCGCCGACGGCGCCGTCGTGCTGCGCGGCGCGGCGCGGGCCAATGCGGAAGTCCTGCTCGCCGATGTGCAAACCATCGTGGCGCTGGCCCCGTGGCGGCACATGGTCACCCCCGGCGGCCTGAAGATGTCGGTGGCGATGACCAACTGCGGCGCGTGCGGCTGGGTCTCCGACGCGCGCGGCTATCGCTACGACGCGGTCGATCCGCTGAGCGGACAAGCGTGGCCCGACATGCCCGCGAGTTTCCGCGAGCTGGCCGCCAGCGCGGCAGCGCAGGCGGGCTTTGCCGGTTTTGCGCCGGATGCCTGCCTGATCAACCGCTATGTGCCGGGCACCCGCTTGTCGCTGCACCAGGACCGCGACGAGCGCGATTTCTCCGCGCCCATCGTCTCGGTCTCGCTGGGGCTGCCGGCGGTGTTCCTGTTCGGCGGCATGCGCCGTGCCGACAAGCCGCAGCGGATACGGCTGGCGCATGGCGACGTGGTGGTGTGGGGCGGGCCGTCGCGGCTGGCGTTCCACGGCGTGGCGCCGCTGGCCGATGGCGATCATCCGCTGCTGGGGCCGCTGCGCATCAACCTGACGTTCCGCAAGGCGCGATAGGCGCCTGACCGGCCTTGGCACTTTGGCGGGGGTTTTCTACAGTCAATGGACTGTCCCGAACGCCACCGTGCAAAGGTCCCTCCCATGCATCTCGACGGCTCCTGCCATTGCGGCGCGGTCCACTTCTCGCTCGAGTCCGATTCGCCCTGCCCTTACATGCATTGCCATTGCTCGATCTGCCGCAAGACGGCGGGCGGTGGCGGCTATGCCATCAACATCGGCGGCGATGCCGCCACGCTGCGCGTGCGCGGGCGCAAGCACCTGGGCGTCTACCATGCCGTGCTGCGCGAGCCCGGCAAGCGCGCGCGGCGCTCGCCGGCGCAGCGGCATTTCTGCGTGAAGTGCGGCAGCGCGCTGTGGCTGTGGGATCCGCGCTGGCCCGAGCTGCTCTATCCCCATGCCTCGGCCATCGACACGCCGCTGCCGCGCCCGCCCGAGGTGGTGGAAGCCTCGCTGGACTCCGTCGCGCCGTGGGTCGACGTGCCGCGCGGCAAGGGCCATGTCCGCTGCGACACCTGGCCAGAGGAGTCGCTGGCCGACTGGCACAAGCGGCACGGCCTGCTGTCGCGCTGAATGACGGGCACGCGCGGCGTCTGCTCCAGATCAAGAGCGCCCTGAGCGCCCGCGCCGGGCGCTCATGAACGCTGTTGCCCCTCAGGCCGGCAGGAAACCTTCAACCGTCAGGTAGCGCTCGCCGGTGTCGTAGTTGAAGCCCAGCACGCGCGCGTTGGCCGGCAGCTCCGGCAGCTTCTGTGCAATCGCCGCCAGCGTGGCGCCCGACGAGATCCCGACCAGGATGCCTTCCTCGCGCGCGCAGCGGCGTGCCATCTCGCGCGCGGGCTCGGCGTCGACCTGGATCACGCCGTCGAGCAGCGCGGTGTCGAGGTTCTTCGGGATAAAGCCCGCGCCGATGCCCTGGATCGGGTGCGGCGCCGGTGCGCCGCCGGAGATCACCGGCGAGGCCACCGGCTCGACCCCGAACACCTTCACCTGTGGCCATCTGTCCTTCAGCACCCGCGCGCAGCCGGTCAGGTGGCCGCCGGTGCCGACGCCGGTGATCAGCGCGTCGAGCCCCTCGGGGAAATCGTTCAGGATTTCCTGCGCGGTGGTGCGCGCATGCACGTCGGCGTTGGCCGGGTTCTCGAACTGCTGCGGCATCCACGCGCCCGGGGTGGCGGCGACCAGTTCCTCGGCGCGCGCGATCGCGCCCTTCATGCCCTTCTCGCGCGGGGTCAGGTCGAAGGTGGCGCCATAGGCCAGCATCAGGCGGCGGCGCTCGACCGACATGCTGTCCGGCATCACCAGCACCAGCCTGTAGCCCTTGACCGCGGCCACCATCGCCAGCCCGATGCCGGTGTTGCCCGAGGTCGGCTCGATGATGGTGCCACCGGGCTTCAGCACGCCGCGGCGTTCGGCGTCTTCCACCATCGCCAGCGCGATGCGGTCCTTGATCGAAGCGCCCGGGTTGCTGCGTTCGGACTTGATCCAGACCTCGTGGCCATTGCCGAACAGCCGGTTGATGCGGATATGCGGGGTATTGCCGATCGTCTGCAGGATGTTCTGGACCTTCATCGTGTTCTCCGTGGCGGTTGCGATGCAGCGAGCCTGGCAAGCGCGTGCAGCGCAGGATCGAATGACCTGCCGATTCTAGTGCAAAGCGCTGGCGGGGGCGCTCGCGTATGATTGAGGCCGCCGCGCCTTGCCCCCCCGCTTTCTCTGGAATCCGGCCCGAAATCCCCCGCATTGCCTCCCTTGCATCGATGCCCGACCACCTGCTGCTGTCCTCCCTATTGATCTTCGGACTCGGTGGTTTGCTCGGCGCGGTGGGCGGGCTGTTCGGCATCGGCGGCGGGCTGATCGCGATTCCGGCACTGGGGCTGCTGTTCGGCATGGACCAGCAGCTCGCGCAGGGCACCGCGCTGGTGATGATCGCGCCCAATGTGCTGATCGGCTTCTGGCAATACCGCAAGCGTGCCGACATTGCGCTGCGCACGGCGGTGGTGCTGGGCTTGTCCGCGGTGCTGGCGACCTGGCTGTCGGCGCGCGCGGCCACCGCGATGGACGCGCAATTGCTGCGGCGGATCTTCGCGCTGTTCATGATCGGCATGGCGCTGTACTTCCTGTGGCGGCTGCTGCCGGGGCGCGCGGTGACGGCGCCGCAGGCGCGGGTTCCGGCGCGCTGGATCCCACTCGTGGGCGTGGTCGGCGGCTTGTTCTCCGGCTTCTTCAGCGTGGGCGGCGGCGTGGTCGCCGCGCCGGCGCTGGTCGGCCTGTTCGGGCTGCGCCAGGCCGCCGCGCAAGGCCTGGCGCTGGCACTGGTGACGCCTGGCGCGGTGGTGGCGCTGGCCACCTATGCCCATGCCGGCCAGGTCGACTGGGCCAGCGGCATTCCGCTGTCGCTGGGCGGCATGCTGACCATCTCGTGGGGCGTGGCGCTGGCGCACCGGATGCCCGAGCGCCGCCTGCGCGCATTGTTTGCCGTGTGCCTGATCGCCACCGCGGTGGTGATGCTGGTGCGCGGCTGAATCCGGTGAATCCTGAGCCGCGCACCCCGCGCGCGGCGCGCTACTTGCGCAGCACCAGGCAGAAGTTGTTGGCCGGCATCGGCACCGGCTCGTCGCAGCGCAGGCCCTGCGCCGCGCCCAGCGCGATCACGGCCTCCATGTCGCGCACGCCCCAGTCGGGGTCGGTGGCGCGCAGCTGCGCGTCGAAGGCGGCGTTGCTGGGCGCGGTGTGCGCGCCGCCGCGACGGTAAGGGCCATACAGGAACAGCACGCCCCCCGGCCCCAGCAGCTTGCCGGCGCCCGCGAACAGCGCCTCGGCCGCGGCCCACGGGGCGATATGGATCATGTTGATGCAGACCACCGCAGCCGCGGCGTCGATGCCCCACGGCTGCTGGCAGACGTCCAGCGCCAGTGGCGCGCGCACATTGGCCAGGCCCGCGTGCGCGGTCCAGGCCGCGATCGATGCGCGCGCGGCAGCGTCCGGATCGCTGGGCTGCCAGGTGATCCCCGGCAGCGCCGCGGCAAAGTGCACCGCGTGCTGCCCGGTGCCGCTGGCAATTTCCAGCACAGTGCCGCTGGCAGGCAGTACCTGGCGCAGCACGGCGAGGATGGGCTCGCGATTGCGCTCGGTGGCGGGCGCCATGCGGCGCGCGTCGGGGTCGTGGGTCGGGCCGGTCATGATGGCATGCGCAGGCGGTAGCTGGGGAATGCGCCTAGCGTAGCAGAATTGGCGCGCGGGCCAGCCGCGCGCCAGGGCCCTGCTCTGCCAACCCGCCGCTCAACCCGGCGCGCACGGGAACGCCTGCGCCACCGACGGCCGCAGCGCCGCCGTGGTCGGGTTTTCCTCGCCGCTTGCCAGCGTGTTGTCGGTGAACTTGCAGCCGTAGGCCGGGCTGGCTACGGTGGCGGCGTCCAGCACCTCGTCGCCGGCCGGCTTCACGCCGTTCTGTTCCCAGTTGACCATGTCGTCGAAGGCCCTGGCCTCTTCCGCCACGGTGAAGTCGCAATGGCTGACGCCGCGGATGGCGCGCTGCACCAGCCATTGCGCGGTGCCGTTGGCATCGGCGCGGCGCTTGTAGATCTGCTCCATGCTGAACGGCACGTACATGTCGCCCAGCGTATGCAGCGTCACCACCGGCACGCCGATGCGCGCATTGGTCCTGGGAATCCAGCGCAGGCCGTCGCTGCGCGCGCGATTGGCCTCGGCGCTGCCGCTAACGCGGAAGATGCCCGCATTGAACGACTGCTCAGCCGCCGACTGCGCCGGGTCATTGTCGAACTGGAAGGTGATGCCGGTGGTGTTGACCACGTTCTGCGTCAGGATGCCGTTGACCGAGCCGTCCTGGCCGAAAGTGCTCCACACCGCGTCCTGCAGCCCCTGCGCGCCCGGGCCGCCGAAGCCCCAGTCGAACAGCGGCCGCTGCCCGCCGGTCAGGTTGCGCACGATCGCCTTGAGGGTATCGCCCTGCGCCGTGGTCTGGCCGGGGTAGGTGGTGAACAGCGCCGCGCGCACCGCCGGCGCGATCTGCGCCCAGTTGGCCGCCGGCCACGCCGTCACCGGATAGCCGGCCAGCTGCTGCGCCGCGGTCTGGTAGGCGCCGAAGTAGTTGAACAGCTCGGTATCGCCCAGCACCCCGCACATCGGCACCGCGCCGTGGTAGCGCACCTTGTGGTTGGCCGCCTGGATGTTCTCTTCATCGACCGCCGCGGCCGAGATATGGCCGCCCATCGAATGGCCGACGATGTAGAGGCGCGCCGGCGCCGCCAGCGTGCGCCCGTTCTGCGCGGCAATGCGCGTGAAGGCCAGCGCCAGGGCATTGGTGTCCTCAAGGCCGGCGCGCACGTCATAGTAGTTTTTGGCGTAACTGGACGCGGCCCAGGCGTAGCCGCTGGCCAGCAGGTGCCGGCGGATCCTGGGAGGGGTCACCGACAGCGCCGCGCCGGTGCCCGCGTAGCCGTGGGCATACATCACCAGCCGGCCGTTCCAGTTCTTCGGCACCTCGATGCGGTAGCCGGCGCCATCCTGCACGCCCCACCAGCGGTCGGCCTCGGGCGCGCCGGCCAGCGCCGCGAACGGCAGCGTGGCGGCATCCATGGTGAAGGTGCGGTCGTCCTGCGGGCGCTTTTCCTCGGCCTGCGGCGGCGGGTTCTGCGCCGGCTCGTCGTCATCGCCGCCGCAGCCATACAGCAGCGTGGCGGCGAGGCACAGCATCGCGGCTTTCCCGACAACTCGTTTCATGCCTGGTCTCCTTGTTATGCAGTTCTTGTTGTCCTGGCGGATAGCGCGCCGGCAGCGAAGTGCCGTTGCCGGCGCCCCCACCACTGTAGGACACGGTGGCGCAAGCCGCATGGAGGCCATCCTCGACACGCTGGGGCCGTTGCAACGGATGCGGGTTAGCCCCGGCTCGCCTGAACCGGTGCCGCGTGTTAGCGGACCAGGGGCGGATGAGCGACGACCGCGCCCCAATGCAAACGGCGGGCCGAAGCCCGCCGCTGTCATGGCCGCACGTCCCCGCGCGTCAGGCCTTGGCCAGCCTGACGCCGGTCGGGTCGCCGGTCAGGTAGCCGACCGCCGCGCCGTAACGGTCCTTGTAGTTGGCGCGCACCAGCGGGTCGAGCTGCGCCTTGACCTTGTCGTGCAGCGGGGACTCCCAGTCGCCGACATGCTGGAAGTTGCTCATCACGTAGGTCCAGCCATTGATCTCGTCCACCGCATGCAGGCCGGTGGACTCGGCGCCGGCCGGGCACGACAGCACCCGGCTGAGCACCCTGGTGTCGACGTTGTACGCCCACAGGAAATTGTTGACGTGGGTGTTGCTGTCCTCGCCGACGAACAGCGTGCGCAGCTTTTCCGAGAACTTCAGGTTGTCCGGCGTGGCCACCTTGTCGGGATTGGCAAAGTTGCCCAGCGCATCCTGCTGCTTCATCTTGCCGCCGCCCAGGTCTTCGCTGATCAGCGCCGGCACCGCGGCCATGTCGACCGGCACCCATTCGCTCGCCATCGCCGTGCCGCTCTTGTCGGCCTGGCCGCCCTTCAGGTTGAGCTCATAGACCGCGCCGGAGTACGGGCCTTCCACCTGGATGTCGCCGGCATTGGCGGCGTTGCCCGCGAGCATGCTCGACTCGATGCGCGACATCGCCGAATAGGCCTTCTTGTCCTTGATGTTGACGGTGGTGCCTTCCATCTTGGTAAAGCCCAGGCTGCCGCCGACCAGCGCGGCATAGCGGTGGGTCTCCAGGAAGGCCGCGGCCTTTTCCATGCCCGGCATCAGCTTCACCCAGTTGGGCTTGCCGTTGTAAATGATGCGGGTGTAGCTGGCATCGGCCGGGTCGGCGGTCTTGACGTCCATGATGTCGGCCAGCCGGATGCCGCCGTCGACCAGCGCGCGGATCTCGGCGCTGGTGGCGTGGCCCAGGCGGATCCACGACAGCGTGGCGCTGCCCGGGCCCGTGCCCGAGGTCTGGTGCCACTTGGCCACGTACAGCGTGCCGGCGGACAGGTCGCGCGCCTGGTCGGCGATAAACAGGAACAGGCCGCCGTTGGTGGCATCGTCGCCCATCAGCACGGTGCGCTCGTCCGGCATGACCTGCACCAGCTCGTGCGAGATGCGGCCCAGGCAGTAGTGCTTCTTGATGGTGCCGGTGCCGTCCGGGTGCACCGTGACCTCCGGCAGGTGGCCGTAGTTGTAGGCATTGGCGCGGGCCGGGTCGCCGTACAGGTTGCTGCTGTAGCCCTGCAGCTGCGTGACCGCGTTGGCGTCCATCAGGTCGGTCTCGTACTCCTCGCTCGACAGGTGCGTGTTCCACGGCGACAGGCTGGCGCCACAGGTGATCCACAGGCCGTTGACGCCCGAGGTGTCGACGTTGTGGTACCTGACCGGGGTCAGCTTGCCTGTGGCCGGGTCCTGGTCCAGCGTCAGCACCGCGATCGGCGACGGCAGCAGACCGTACATGCTGGCATTGCCCTGGTTGCGCGTGGTGTATTCGAACTGCACCACCGCGAACACGGTGTTGCCCCTGACGCCCGGCACGGTCGGGTTGGCCAGCGTCAGCAGCGAGCTGCCGTCCGGCGCATCCGAGAAGAACTGGCGCTCCTTGCCGGCGACCGAGGTATCGATGATCGGCTGGTTGTTGATGTCGTAGTACCCGCCCGCCACGATGGTGCCGCCCTTGCCGTCGGGCAGGGTGTCGCCGGTGACGAAGAAGGGCTGGTAGGCCAGCTTGTAGGTCTGGCTGCTGCCGTCGCTGAAGGAGACCTTGAGGCTGGAGCCGACCGTGGTGGTCGCCATGGCCTCTGGCGTGGCCAGCGTCGGCGCGCTCATCGGCACGAATTCGGCGGTGGTGAAGGTGGCGGCCGGGCCGGGCGCGGGAGCCGGGGCCGGCACGGCGGCGGCGTCATCGCCGCCACCGCAGCCTGCCAGCAGGCTGGTGGAGGCGAAGCCGAGCGGCAGCATGGGCGCGCCGGCCAATAGCTTCAGGGCCTTGCGACGGCCAGCATTGGGTTGTTCAAGCATGTTTTCGATCCGGGGAAAGGAAAGGGATGGTTCACTGCATGTTTGCGCCAGTCCCGGGGGCGGGACCAGGCACCTGTTGCACAGGCGGCGGCGGGCGTCATCGCGCACGTCCGGGGCGGATCGTAGGCGCCGTTTGTGACACCAAGTTGACGATGCAACACAAAGCGCGGCGGGCTTCGGGCCGGCCGGGTCCGCTGCGGTACACTGCCGCCTTGCTTCCGCGGCCCGGCCGGCGCGGATTTCCGTACCAGTCCCGTTGCCCGTGCCCACCTACACGCTAGCCAACCCCGTCCACGCCGAGATCGAGATCCGCAAGAGCCGCTTCCTGGCGCTGGCGCTGCCGGTTGCCGACCGCGACGCCGCCATGGCCGCGCTGCAGGCGCTGCGCGCGGAGCATCCCACCGCCACCCACGTGTGCTGGGCGCTGCTGGCCGGCGGGGCCTCGGGCATGTCCGACGATGGCGAGCCCTCCGGCACCGCCGGCCGGCCGATCCTGGAAGTGCTGCGCCACCACGATCTCGACGGCGTGCTGGCGGCGGTGGTGCGCTACTACGGTGGCGTCAAGCTGGGGGCAGGCGGGTTGGTGCGCGCTTACACCGATGCGATCGCCGCAGCCCTGAAATCCGCCGAACGGGTCGAGCGCATCGCCTACGGCACGTTGGCGATCGCGGTCGACTATGCCGACGAGCCGCGCGTGCGCCGCTGGCTGGACTACGAGGCGCCCGCGGGCTGCACGCTTGCCGAGACCAGCTATGGCGCACTCGCCACGCTGGTGCTGCGCATGCCCGCGACCCAGCTCGACGCCGCGCGCGAAGCGTTGCGGGATGCCACCCACGGCCGCGCGCAGTTTCCGCAGACAGAGGACGACAGCCATGGCTGACATCGAGCCTTCGGACGAAAGCGCTGAATTCACCGCTCAGGTGCTGCCGGGCCCTGCGCGCTTCCCCGCGCCGGCGGTGCTCAGCCTGCTTGAGGCGGCCTTGCTCGAAGGTGTGGCGCTGCCCAATTCGTGCCGCAACGGCACCTGCCGCGCCTGCGCCAGCCGGCTGCACGCGGGGACGATCCGCTACCGGATCGAGTGGCCGGGGCTGAGTCCGGACGAGAAGGACGAGGGTCTGATATTGCCCTGCGTGGCTTGTCCGGAGAGTGATGTGGTGTTTGAACCGGTCAGTCTCGGCTAGCTGCGATCAGACCAGCCGAATGGGCCCAGGGTATTGGCCAACAAGCGGGTCCGAGGTCAGCAGCGTCAGGCCTTCCACGGTTGCCTGGGCGACGAGAAGCCGGTCAAACGGGTCCTTGTGAATCGGCGGAAGGCAATCAATCGCCACCGCATGATCACTGCGGATCGGCAGCTCACTGTAGCCGTTATCAAGCAAGCCTCTGCGAAAGACCCGGGCGTTGATCTGGAAGTCCGCACGGCCAAGCCCTTGCTTGACGCCGATCTCCCACAGGCTGGCGGCGCTGAAAACCAGCACCGTGTCGTCGGCATTCAATAGCGCATGCGCGTCTGGCGAGATGCGCTCAGGCGTCAGAGCCATCCACAGCAGCAGGTGCGTATCCAGCAGGAGTTTCATGACTCGCCGCCAAACATGGCTTCAATCTCGCGCTGGCCCATGCGATCGAAATCATCGGGCACCTGCCCCTGTCCGGCCATGAATCCCAACCGCTTGACCTGCGCTTTCTCCGGCACATGCAGCGCCACGACTTTCACAAGGGGCTTGCCTGCCTTGGCGATCACAAAAGGCTCGCCGTTGGCCGCCTGATCGACCAGCCGCGAGAGATGGGTCTTGGCCTCGTGGATGTTGATGGTTTGCATGACGCGCCTCACTAAACTAAGTCCACTTAGTTTAGTCCATTCATCATCCTGCGGCAATCGCCGTTCCTCTAAACCCCAACCGCCAGAAAAAACCGCAACGCCAGCTTCAACCCGTCCGGCCCGGCCGGGTCCGAGAACGCGTGCCCGCCGGCGCCGCCGCTCCACGCGTGGCCCAGGCCTTCCACGCGCACCAGGCGCAGGTAGGGCGAGCTGCCCTCGTACCAGTCGAACACATCGACGGCGCGGCGCATGCCGCGCTGGATGCGCCGGGCCGGCACGCCGGCCAGTGGCGGCGTGCCTTCGGGCTGCAGGTGCATCCACATGCCGGCGGCGGCGGTGGCGTTGCTGAAGTCGACCATGTGGTCGGCATCGCCATGCAGCAGCAGCAGCGGCGGCGGGCGGCGTCCCGCCAGGCCGAAGCGCAGCGCCTGCATGGTCTTGGCGTCGGGCCCGCGCTGCCCGCGCATGGCGCGCGTGGCCTGCGTGGCATTGGCGGCGCTCCACGGCACCGCGCCCGAGTGCGAGCCCACCGCGGCAAAGCGTGACGGATAGCGCAGCCCCAGCATCAGCGCCATCGCCCCGCCGGCGGACAGGCCCAGCACGCTGACGCGGTCCGCCGCCACCGGATGGCGGCGGCAGGCCTGGTCGATCAGCGTCATCAGCAGCCCGGCTTCCGCGGCGCCCTGCGCGGCGGGCCGGAACCAGTTCCAGCAACGCTGCCCATTGGCCTGCGAACTCTGCTCGGGCAGCAGCACCACCCAGCCGGATTCGCGCGCCACCGCGGCGGCGCGCGTGACCGCGGCAAAGCTGGCGGCGTCCTGGCCGCAGCCGTGCAGCAGCACCAGCATCGGCGCACGGCGCGACGCGGTGGCGCCGGCCGGGACGAAAATGCGGTAGCGACGCGGCGCCAGCGGCGCGCCCCATGCGCCCTCTTCCCAGCGCCCGCTGCCACGGCTCTGCGGCGCCGCCACCGGCGACACCACGCCCGACAAGGCACGCTGCGTGGCCGCCGTGACTGCAGCGGATTGCTTCACCGCGTTGCGCACGATGGCCTCGGTCATCGGCTTGGTGAGGTTCTTGTTGACGGCGCGCTGCATCTGGCGCGCATGGCGGGACGCGGCCTTGTTCAGCGTGGACCAGAGTTTCGCGCCGGGTGAGCGGGGCATGCGGCTTCCTGTGCAAGGGATCACCGCCACATGATATGCGCTGCGGCCGGCGCAACTTGCATGCAACGCGCGCCTGATGTCTGCCTACAATGCAAGGACCGTGTCGCCCCCAGACACGAACCGGAGGCAAGCATGAGCGATGTAAGCGAGTTCAGGCCCCTGGATCCGGGCCGCATCAACCTGATGGATCCGCTCGAAGTGCAGTACTGGTGCAGGGAGCTCGGCTGCAGCACCAGTGACCTGGAAAACGCCGTCGACCACGCCGGCGATCATATCTCGGCGGTGCGCGCGCAGCTGGAACAGCAGCACGCGGGCGCGCGCTCCGGCTGACATCCCCCACCCTGGCGGGATGCCAGCGCGCCGCGTCGCGCCCAGCTGGCGTCCTAGCCCCCCACGTTGAGCGCCTTGGGCAGCCGGATCTGGATGAACTCGCTGTCATCCGGCATCTTGCTGCCGACATGCCGCCCCACGCTGAACGGGAAGTTGTTGTCGTCGATCACCAGCAGCGTGGTCGGGTCCAGCACCAGCACGTCTTCGATGGTGTTGAACGGCATGCCGAACGGATCGCCCAGCGCCACGTCGCCCGGGGCACCGCCGGTGCTGATGCCGGACGGGTCGCGCAGCGCCATCAGGTTGGCCAGTTCGGACTTGACGACATAGTCGCCCGGCTTGCCCAGCGTCACCTGGAACAGCTTCTTGAAGCCGTTCAGGTCGCCCTGCGAGCCGTCGCGCTCGATGACAATGCCCTCGCTGGCGTTGAACAGGATGAAATCGCCGATATTGGTGCCCTTGTCGTCGAGCCGGTACTTGTATTGCACCCCGGTGTACCGGCGCGTGGCGATATCGAACTCCGAGATCAGCAGCGTCTTGCCGTCGTGGCCGGCCAGCGGCAGTTCCAGCAGCGGATAGAGCTTGCTGCCGTCCGGGCTGATCGCCATGCCCTCGAAGCCGCCCGAGCGCTTGGCGCGCATGGGGTTCGACGTCACGGTGGCGCGGTACGGCCAGTACAGGCCCGCCATCCATGGCGTGTTGGCGCCGGCCTCGTCCTGCATGTTGGTGCCGTCGTCGCTGTTGGCCGCGTCGCCATAGATCGGGAAGTCGCCGAACAGATACACCGTGCGGATCGCCGGGAACTTCTCCTGCACGCGCAGCAGCGTGCGGAAGTCGAAGCTCTGGATATCGGCGCGCTGGGCCATGCCGGCGGCATTGATCACGCCCGCCAGCGTGTCGGCCATCTGCTCGGCGCCGACGGTGCGGTCCTTGTAGACATTGCCCTTGCCGTCCTTGTCGCTGCGCGGGTTGAGCTTGGTCTCGAGATTGAAGCGCACCGCCTGCGCGTTCTTCACCCGCTGCGCCGCCTGCGGATGACCCTGGCCGGCGCCGGTGCCGTAGTACGCGACATAGGCGCTGACCAGGTCGAATACGTCCTGCGCGCGCGGCACCACGTACGGGCTGGCGTAGCCCTTGCCGGCCGCCACCGCCGCCGACACCGGTGACAGCGCCACGTCGTTGCGCTGGCTCGGGCCTCGGAACAGCTTGTCGCAGATATAGGTGGACTGGATCTGCGCCGCGGTCAGGTTCCTGATCAGCACTTCGTCGGCGGTGCCGTAGGGCGCGCCATCGGCGCGACGGCACTTGACCGATTCGATATAGGGATCGTGCTTGAGCACCGCGACGCCATCGGCGGTGATGCCGACATCGGTCTCCAGCGTGGTCATCAGGTTGTCCAGCGCGGCCTCCATCGCCGGCAGGGTGTTCTCCGGGCGCAGGTCGCGCGCGCCACGGTGGCCCTGCGCATCGAACCTGGCGGCGTCGATCAGGCCGTCGGCGCTCAGGTAGTCGCCGGCCTTGCCGTCGCCGTTGGCATCGTAGGCGGCGACGGCCGCGTACAGCAGGTCAGGCCGGTCCGAGATGATGCCGTTGACGCCAGCCTTCAGCAGCTCGGTCATCTTGGCGCTGTCGTTGACGGTCCAGGTCACCACGCTGTAGCCGGCGGCCTTGAGCGAGGCCACGTCGAGCGTGTCGGACACTGCCGGCACCAGCCCCGGCTGCGGGTTGCCGCCGCGCGCGTAGTGCGCGTCGGGGCTCGACTTGACGCCGTTGACGTCGTACTTGAGCTGCACGTAATACGGCGCAAACACCGGCGCGCGCGCGCCGCCATGCGCGAAGGCATGCGCGCGCACCGCGTTCATGATGCGCACCGGCGTGGCCTCTTCGTTGAACGGGTTCTGCGGCGAGCGGATCTCCTTGCCGGCGTTCTCGAAATCCGGCAGCGGGATCGGCGCTTCCAGCAGCACGCCGTTGGCGTCGGTATGCAGCAGGAACGGGCCAAACTCATCGCCGAACCACAGCGTGCCGTCGCTGGCGCGCTGCATGCTCTCGATATCGAAGTCGGCGCCGGTCAGCACGCGCTCGGTGGTGAACTGGTTCGCGATGGCGAACTTGACATGCCGGTTCGGGTCCTTCAGCTCGATAAAGCTGCGCACCGCCACGCTGCCCGCGCCGCCAGCCGCAGTCTTGAACGTGGGCGCCACCGTGTAGACGCGCAGGTTGAAGTCGGCCGAGTTTTCCAGCGAACCGTAGCCGTTGTCGGCCATCACCATGAAGCTGCCGTCCGGGTTGCGCAGCACCGCCGAGAAACCCTGCACCGGCTGTGAAGCAAACGGCGCGCTCTGCCCGTTGAGGTCGCCGGTGACATAGCGCCCCGACTGCGGCCCGCTGGCAAAGGTGGCGGCGGGCAGCACGGCGCGGCCCACCAGCGTAGGGGCGGTGACCGCGGGCGTGCCGTTGCCGCTGTCGTTATCGTCGCCGCCGCATGCCGCCAGCAGCGATGCCGCCACCGCGGCAGTAGCCAGTGCCGCTCGGGTCCGGCGCGAAGGGAAGACGCTCAGGCGCATTGCAGGGTTCCTGGAGTTGGGCAATGCGCCATGGTGGTGGGCCGATATGTCGGCTTGATGTCGCTTGCGTGACAGCATGAGCGACACGCATCAATCGCGCAGAGACATGCAGCCCTTACCCGCGTTAAGCGCAGTGCAGACCGGAATTCAGCAATGCCTTATTCGCCTGCCGGCAGTTTTGCTGCATGATTTCCGGCCCGGGCCCGGACCCGGCACTCAAGACTGGGACAGATCGATAACACCACGTCGGAAAACAAGGGGTTTACCAACACGAGGACGCATCGACACATGAACACCAAGCTGCCGCTTTTCACCCTCTGCGCCGCCTTGCTCGCACCGGCCGCATGGGCCGGCAACGAACCGCACTGGAGCTACACCGGCCCCACCGGCACCAGCCACTGGGCCGAGCTGGACCAGGCCTACCAGACCTGCGCGCTGGGCAAGCACCAGTCACCCATCGACATCCGCACCGGCAAGGCCAGGCCCGCCAACCTGAAGCCGATCAGCTTCGGCTACGCCGCGGCGCCCGGCACCGTGGTCAACAACGGGCACACCGTGCAGGTCAACCTGCCGGCGGCGGGACAGATCGAACTGGACGGCGTGCCGTACAAGCTGTTGCAGTTCCACTTCCACACGCCGAGCGAAGAGAAGATCAACGGCAAGACCTATCCGCTGGTGGCGCACCTGGTGCATCAGAACGCCGAAGGCAAGCTGGCGGTGGTGGCCGTGCTGTTCAAGTCGGGGCGCGAGAACGCAGCGCTCAAGCCGGTGTTCGCCAGCCTGCCGGCCAAGGGCGGCGAATCACGTGAACTGGCTGCGCCGCTGGACGTTGCGGCGCTGCTGCCGACGCAGCAGGCCTATTGGTCCTTCACCGGTTCGCTGACGACGCCGCCATGCAGCGAGGACGTGCGCTGGCAGGTGCTGAAGACTCCGGTGGAAGTGTCGCCGGCGCAATTGGCAGCGTTCCGGAAGCTCTATCCGATGAACGCGCGGCCGGTGCAGCCGCTGAATGGCAGGACGGTGCAGGCGAGCCGCTGAGATATTTCCAAGGCAGGGAAACGACCAACACCGGTTGGGTACTCCCTCTCCCGCTTGCGGGAGAGGGGAGCAACCGACCGCAAGCGAAAGAGCTCAACGCCCCTCACCCCAACCCCCGCATCGCCAGTTCCCCACCCAACACCAGCAACCCGCAGAAAAACAGCTTGCGAAAGCGCTCCGCACTGATCCGGTGGCGCAGCCACTGCCCCAGGAACATCCCGCCCAGCGCAGGCACCAGCGCCAGCGCTGACGCCCCAAGCACCGGCATATGCAGCAGCGCTCCGCCCAGCGCCAGGCTGACCGCCAGCGCCACGGTCGACACCGTGAACGACAGGCCCAGCGCCTGCACCAGGCTCTCCTTGTCCAGCCCCAGCCCTTGCAGGTAGGGCACGGCCGGAATCACGAACACGCCCGTGACCGCGGTGATGCCGCCGGTGACCAGCCCGACCAGCGGCCCGAGCCAGCGTTCCGCGCCGGCCGGCACCGTCAGCTTTACCGCCGCCAGCCCCACCACCGCGTACAGCACCAGCGCCACGCCCAGCGCGGACGTCGCGTGCGTCATCATGCCGGCCGGCACCAGTGCCGCGCACAGCCAGGTGCCGGCGCAGATCGCCGCCAGCATCGGCCACAGGCGCCGCACCAGCAGGCCGAAGCGCGGGCCGCTGAACAGCTGCACCACGTTGGTCACCATCGACGGCGCCACCAGCAGCGCCGCGGCCTGCGCCGGCGGCATCACCAGCCCCAGCATGCCCACCGCGACCGTGGGCAGGCCCAGCCCCACCACGCCCTTGACGAAGCCCGCCAGCAGGAATGTCAGGCCGATAAAGGCGGCCTGCGCGCCGATCGATTCCATCGTCATCGCCACACCTTCAGCCCGCATCGCGGTCGTGCACCGCGCGGCTGTCCGCCGGCGCCTGCTCGCGCGCATCGAGCCCGTAGTCGCGCAGCACCTGCGCCACGCGCAGCCGGTAGCCGGCAAACACGCCGCCGCGTCCGGCGGCCTGCGCCTGGCGATGCGCCAGCGTATTGCGCCACGCGATCACCGCGGCCTCGTCGCGGAAGAACGACAGCGACAGCAGCTTGCCGGGGTTGGTCAGGCTCTGGAAGCGCTCCACCGAGATAAAGCCGTCGATGGCCTCGAGCTGCGGGCGCAGGTGCGCGGCGATGTCGAGGTAGGCGTCCTGCCGGCCCGGCGCGGGCTCGACTTCGAAGATGACGGCGATCATGTTGGTCTCCATGAGATCAAAGGAAATGCGGAATGCGCGCGTTCAGCGACGGACGATAGCGGAATGCGCGCGCCAGCGCAGCCGGCTCGGCGCCGCGCGCGCACAGCGCCGACACCGTCGCCACAGCCAGCGCTTGCGCCAGCCGGTCCCCGGGGCAAGCATGGCGGCCATGGCCAAAGGTCCACGCGCGCGCATCGTCGGCAAGGCCGCTGGTCGACGCCGCGGCCAGCAGCACCAGCACCGTGTCGCCGGCCTTGACGGCGTGGCCGCAAAGCCCGGTGTCCGCAGCAAGAAATCGGCGCGTATTCTGCACCGGCGGGTCGTCCTGCGCGACGCGCGCCACCACGCCCTGCAACGGCATACCGCCGGCCGATGGATTGCGGCCCAGCCGCAGCAGCGTATTGCCGGCGAGCCCGGCAGTCGCTTCGCAGGCCTGGACCAGCAGGCCGATGATATTGGCGGCGACCGCCTGCGCCTCGATGCCGGCAGCCAGTGCCGCGCGTTGCAGCGCCGGCAGCGGGCCGTCAGCTGCTACGCTGCTGGCGAGCGAGGCGTCCAGCCACGTGCCCAGCCACCGCGCCGCCTCGACGCCGCCGCGCACGGTGTCCGCGTCCGCCAGCGGCGACTGGGCCGCGGCGAATGCGGCAACTTGCTGCGCGACTTCAACCGCCGTGCCGCGGTCGCGCGTCACCGGCAGGCCGAGCACGGCTGCCACCGTGACGACCGGCAGGGCGAAGAGCCAGCGGTTGACCGACGCGGCCGTCATGGCAGCGTGCGCGTGCTCGCCCGGATCCATCATTTGCGCCATCGCGGCGGCGTGTTGCGCCGCGACGCCCGGATCCACGGCCGCCAGCATCGGCATCAGCAGCGCCTTCAGCGGCGCATGCGCGGCGCCATCGTTCATGCGGACCAGCCGGCCGAACAGGTCGCCGGCCGCGGTGCCGGCCAGCGCGGCCGGCACCGGCTGCGTGGCGGGGCGCACGCGGCAGTCGGGATGGGCCAGCACGGCTGCCACTTCGCTCGGCCCGGCGGCAATCCACAGCCCCAGGCGTTGCTCGCGGAAGAAGGGCCGGGTGGCGGCCAGTTCACGGTAGTAGGGATAGGGGTCGGGATGCATGACGGCGCTGAGCGGATCGATCCCGGTAACGGTGGCTGTGATGGTCTCTGGCATGGCGGCGCGAATCGCATGTATTGGCTGATTGCGCCGCAAGCTCGGGCGCACCTCGGCATCATGCCGCCGCGGCCGGGCCGGAAGCTTCACGGTGTCGTGAAGCGTCGAATGCAGTGGCGCTGCGGCCCGTCGATTGGTTGTATGCTTTGAGCACGGCGTGCCGGGCGCCTCGCGCGGCCACGCCATACCAAGTACGGCGGTGACGACATGAAGCATGTTCACGCACTGGTTGTGGCCAGCCTCATGTTGGCGGCATGCGTTTCCACCGGCGTCGACGTGAAGCCCGAGCACTTGTCGAACTTCCTGCCCGGTTTTTCCACGCTCGACGAGGTCACTGCGCAGCTCGGCCCGCCCTCCTCGAAAGCGACGCTGCGCGACGGCTCGACCATCCTGGTCTACTCGTTCGCCGCCTCGCAGCCCCACCCCGAGAGCTTCATCCCCTTCATCGGGCCATTGTTTGCCGGCGGCGCGATCCGCACTTCGACGGTGCTGTTCGAATTCGACCAGAACGGTGTCCTGATGAGCCAGCGCCGCACCACCTCGAGCGGGGTCTCGGGAATGAGCGTGCTGACGCCCGGGGCGCTGCCCGGCGCGCCGCCCGGCACGCCGCAATAGGCCGCCGGGCGCGCTTGTCACCTCTCCATCGGCGCCACCTGCCCATCGGCGCGCACCGCCGCCGGCGCATCGTTGCGATGCGCCAGCCGGTACAGCACCGGCAGCACCAGCAGCGTCAGCGCCGTCGACGACAGGATGCCGCCGATCACCACCGTCGCCAGCGGCCGCTGCACCTCGGCACCGGTGCCGGTGGCCAGCGCCATCGGCACGAAGCCGAGCGAGGCCACCAGCGCCGTCATCAGCACCGGGCGCAGGCGCGTCAGCGCGCCTGCGCGGATGGCGTGGTCCAGACCGTGGCCGGCCTCGCGCAGCGAGCGGATGAACGACAGCATCACCAGTCCGTTGAGCACCGCCACGCCGCACAGCGCGATAAAGCCCACCGCCGCCGAGATCGACAACGGGATACCGCGCAGCCACAGCGCCAGGATGCCGCCGGTCAGCGCGAACGGAATGCCGGTGAAGACCAGCAGCCCGTCCTTGACGTTGCCGAACATGGCGAACAGCAGCACGAACACCAGCCCCAGCGCCAGCGGCACCACCACGCGCAGCCGCGCGGTGGCGGATTGCAACTGCTCGAAGGTGCCGCCCCAGCTGGTCCAGTAGCCGGCGGGAATCGCCACGCGCGCGCGGATGGCGGCCTCGGCCTCGGGCACGAAGCTGCCGATATCGCGCCCGCGCACATTGGCGCTGACGACGATGCGGCGCTTGCCGTTCTCGCGCGAGACCTGGTTGGGACCCGGCGCCATCTCCACGCTGGCGACTTCGCTCAGCGGGATGTAGCTGGTGCGCGCACCGGCATCCTTCGGAAGCGCCACCGGCAGTCGCCGCAGCGCGTCGATGTCCGCGCGCACGGCCTCGGGCAGGCGCACCACGATATCGAAGCGCCGGTCGCCGCTGAAGAAAGTGCCGGACACCTTGCCGCCGATGCCGATCGACACCGCGTCCTGGATATCGCTCAGGTTCAGCCCGTAGCGCGCGGCCTGGTTGCGGTCGATCTGCACCGTCAGCATCGGCAGCCCGGTGGTCTGCTCGACCTTGACCTCGGCCGCGCCGGCAATGTCCTGCAGCACCGCGGCGATGCGGTTGGCGGTTTGCTCCAGCACGGCGTTGTCGTCGCCGAACACCTTGACCGCCACGTCCGAGCGCACGCCCGAGATCAGCTCGTTGAAGCGCAGCTGGATCGGCTGCGAGAACTCATAGTTGTTGCCCGGCAGCTTGCCCACCTCGGCGCGGATCGCGGCGATCAGCGCGTCGCGCGTGCGGCGCGGCTCGGGCCACTGCGATTCGGGCTTGAGCATGATGTAGCCGTCGGAGATATTCGGTGGCATCGGGTCCGAGGCAATCTCCGCGGTGCCGGTGCGGGCAAAGATGCGCTCGATCTCCGGGAACTTGGCCTTGAGCGCGGTCTCCACCTGCTGCTGCATCGCCACCGATTGCGTCAGGCTGGTGCCGGGAATGCGCAGCGCCTGCACCGCGAGGTCGCCTTCGTTGAGGCTGGGCACGAATTCGCTGCCCAGGCGCGTGGCAATGGCCAGGCACAACACCACGGCCACGCCGGCGCCGGCCAGCACCACCGGCGTCGACGCCAGCACGCGCTCCAGCAGCACCGCGTAGCGGCGGCGCGCCCACGCCATCAGCCGGTTGTCGCGCTCGGCCACGCGGTTGCCGATAAACAGCGCCACCGCCGCGGGCACGAAGGTCACCGACAGCACCATCGCTCCCAGCAGCGCCAGCACCACGGTAAAGGCCATCGGATGGAACATCTTGCCCTCGACCCCGGTGAGCGCGAAGATCGGCAGGTACACCACCATGATGATCAGCTGGCCGTACAGCAGCGGCCGGCGCGCCTCGCGCGCGGCGGCAAAGACTTCCTGCAGGCGTTCGTCGCGCGTCAGCACGCGTCCCTGGGCGGCCTGCGCATGCGCCAGCCGGCGCACGCAGTTCTCGACGATCACCACCGCGCCGTCGACGATGATGCCGAAGTCCAGCGCGCCCAGGCTCATCAGGTTGGCGCTGATGCGGTAGTGGACCATGCCGGTGAAGGTGAACAGCATCGACAGCGGGATCACCAGCGCGGTGATCAGCGCCGCGCGCAGGTTGCCGAGGAACAGGAACAGGATGGCGATCACCAGCACCGCGCCTTCCAGCAGGTTCTTCTTGACCGTGGCGATGGCCTTGTCGACCAGCGTGGTGCGGTCGTACACGGTGACGGCCTTCACCCCCGCCGGCAGCGTGCGGTTGATCTCGGCCATCTTGCGGTCGACCGCTTGCGACACCGCGCGGCTGTTCTCGCCGATCAGCATGAACACCGTGCCCAGCACCACCTCGCGGCCGTTCTCGGTGGCCGCGCCGGTGCGCAGCTCGCCGCCGGTCTGCACCGTGGCCACGTCGCGCACGCGGATCGGCTGGCCCTGCGCGCTGCCGACGATGACGTCGCCGATCTCGTCGAGCGAGCGCACCTGGCCCGGCACGCGCACCAGGTACTGCTCGCCGCGGCGCTCGATATAGCCGGCGCCAACGTTGTCGTTGTTCTTCTCCAGCGCGCCCACCACATCGGCCAGCGACAGCCCGTACGAGGCCATGCGTGCCAGCTCGGGCGCCACCACGTAGGCGCGCGCATGGCCGCCGATGGCGTTGACCTCGGTCACGCCCGGCACGTTGCGCAGCTGCGGCCGGATCACCCAGTCCTGGATCTCGCGCAGGTCCGACAGCGTGTAGGCGGTGCCATCGGGCTTGCGCGCGCCGGGGTCGGCTTCGACCGTCCACAGGTAGATCTCGCCCAGCCCGGTCGAGATCGGCCCCATCGCGGGCGTGATGCCGGGCGGCAGCTGGTCGCGCGCCTCCTGGATGCGCTGGTTGACCAGCTGGCGCGCAAAGTGGATGTCGGTGCCGTCGCGGAAGATCACCGTTACCTGCGACAGCCCGTAGCGCGACAGCGAGCGGGTCTGCTCCAGGCCGGGCAGCCCCGCCATCACGGTCTCGACGGGGTAGGTGATGCGCTGCTCGGTCTCCAGCGGCGAATAGCCCGGCGCGGCGGTGTTGATCTGCACCTGCACGTTGGTGATGTCGGGCACCGCGTCGATCGGCAGCCGGGTGTAGCTGTACAGGCCCAGCGCGGCCATGCCCAGCACCGCCAGCAGCACCAGCCAGCGTTGCGCAATGGCAAAGCGGATCAGGCGTTCGAACATGCGCGCCTCCCGCTCAGTGCTCATGCCCGGCGCTGGCTTTGCCCAGCTCGGACTTGAGGATGAAGCTGTTGGCCGCGGCGTAGCGCGCGCCGGCCTGCAGGCCCTGGGTCACCTCGACCAGCTTGCCGTCGGTGCGCCCGGTCCTGACCGGCTGCACCGCAAACCCGTCCGGCACCGCGACGAACACCACGCTCTGGCCATCGACCTGCTGCACTGCATCCGCCGCGACCGTCACCGGCACCTGCACCGGCGCGCCCAGCACGCTGACCGTGACGAACAGCCCCGGGCGCCATGCCGTGCCCGGATTGGCCAGCGTCACGCGCGCCTTGGCGGTGCGGGTCTGCTCGCCCAGCAAGGCGCCGACGTAGGACACCTTGCCTTCGGCCTGCGTGGCGGAGGCGCTGGAGCGCACCGTGACCGCCTCGCCCACGCGCACCCGGTCCAGGTCGCGCGCGGACACCACGAACTCGGCCCAGACCGAACTCAGGTCCGAGATCGTGAAGACGCTGGCGTCTTCCTTGACCGCTTCACCCAGCGACAGGTGCTTCTCGACCACGATGCCGTCGAACGGCGCGCGCAGCGCGAACTGGTTCAGCGCGCCGCCGGCCCCGCCGCGCTCGGCGGCGCCGATCGCGGTGAGCTTCTGGCGCGCGTTCTGCACCGCGATCTGCGCCTCTTCCAGCGCCGTGCGCGCCTGCTGGTAGTCCTGCTCGGCGGAGATCTTTTCCTGCCACAGCGTCTTCTCGCGCGCATAAGTGGCCCGCGCCAGCGCCTCGCGCTTCTGCGCGACCAGCAGTTCGCTGCGCTGCTCCGCCACCGTGGTGCTGGCGATCAGCGCCAGCACCTCGCCCTTGCGCACCGCCTGGCCCAGGTTGGCCGGCACCGCCTGCGCCACGCCCGCGACGCGCGGCACCACGTGCGCGGTGCGGTCATCGTTGAAGCGGATCTCGCCGGGGAAATCGACGCTGCTGCGCAGCGCCGCGGCCGCGGCGGTAGCCATGCCGATGCCGGCCCGCTCGATCTGCGCGGGCGTCAGCGCGATCTCGTGCGGCTTGCCTTCCGCCTGCGGCTGCGCCGGGGCCGCGCTCGCGCCGGCATGTGAATCGGACTTGTCCCCTGCCTTGGCCTCCGCCTTGTCGCCCGCCTTGTCGCCCTCCTTGCCGTGCTCGTGCCCGTGCTCGTCGCCATGCTCGGCATGCCCGTGCGCGGCCTCGCCGCTGGTGTGGCCGCCCTTGCCGGTGAACAGGATCGCCGCGCCGCCCAAAAGCCCCGCGACCAGGATGGCCACCACCGCGGCCCGTTGTTGCTTGCTCATTGCCATGTCTGCAGCTTCCGTATCAGTGTCCGAGGATGCGATCGATGCTGGCGGCCGCGTCATAGGTGCGGGCCAGCACGTCCAGGTAGCGGATGCGCGCCTGGAACAGCGTGCGCTGGGCATCCAGCACGTCGAGGAAATTGAACTTGCCGGCCTCGAACCCGCGCGAGGCGGCAGCGTAGGCCTGTTCGGCCGCCGGCAGCACCGAGGCCTGCAGCGTCTGCGCCGCGGCGCGCGACACCGACAGCTGCGTCGAGGCCTGCTGCAGTTCGCCCTGCAGGCGCACGCGCGTGGCGGCGTGCGCATCCTGCGCGCCGTCGGCACGGCGCAGCGCCGCGTACAGGTTGCCCTGGTTGCGGTCGAACAGCGGCAGCGGAATCGCCACGCCCAGCACCGCCATGTTGCGGTTGGCCTCGTTGTCGCGCTTGGCGCCCAGGCTCACGGTCACGTCGGGATACTGGCGGCTGCGCTGCACCGCCACTTCGGCACGGCTGCGCTCCGCCGCCAGGCGGCTGGCTTCGAGCAGCGGCGAATCTTCCAGCGCCGCCTGCAACGCGGCCGGCGCTGGCCGCGACGGCAGCGCATCGAGATCGCCCTGTGCCTTGTCGAAGCGCGGCACGCTGTCACCCCACAGCGCCGCCAGCGACTGCCGCGCTGACTGCAGCGCGCCGGTGGCCTCGGCCAGCTCCAGCTCGGCATTGGCCTGCTCCACCCGGGCGCGCGTGGCTTCCAGCGGTGCCACCTTGCCCGCGGCCACGCGCCGGCCCGCGGCGTCGGCGGCCTGGCTGGCGATGCCGACCGAACCTTCGGCCAGGCGGACGCGCTCCTGCGCCACCAGCACGCCGAAGAAGCGCGCGATCACCGTGGCGCGCAGCCCGGCGCGGGTGCTGCCCAGTTCGGCCTGCGCCAGCTCGCGCCCGCGCTCGGCCAGGCCGATGCGCGCGGCGCGCTTGCCGCCAAGTTCGATCGGCAGGTTGACCTGCCCGGTGGTCGAGCGCGAGGCCTTGCGCGTGTCTTCCATCGACACCGCCAGTTCCGGATTGGGGATTACGCGCGACTGGATCAGGTCGCCTTCGGTGGCGTCGAGCTCCTTGCCGGCGGCGGACAGCGTGAAGCTGCCGGCTTCAGCCAGCGCCAGTGCGGCATCGAGGGTCAGGATAGGGGCCAGTGCGCCGGCCGGCGCGGCAGCCGATGGCAGCGCCACGGCGGCGGGCGGCGTCTGCGCGACGCCGGGGAATGGGCTGGATAACACGGCCGCCAGCCCGAGCGGCAGCAAAAGTCTTCGCATCGAATTGCACCAGAAGAAAACCGGGGGAATTCGGCGAGACGCCCGGCGTCATGCGGTCATGACGCCAGGAGGCGATCGGAATGGATCGGGATAGCGGGGAAGCGTCGTCTCGCCGGCTAAGCGAGACGCAGCCACTGCGGGCGGTCGGGCGCCCGCGCGCTGTGCGAGGAGAAGCGGGGTTGGGGCACTGGCGGCGCCAGCTCCACCCGGCGCAGCGCGGGTACGTCCTGCGCATCGGCCGGCGCGAAGGGCAGCGAGGCGATATGGCAGACGCCGCAGTCCGGATCAGCCAGGTTCAGCTTGGCCTTGTCCTGCGCGGGATTGGCGGGCTGCTCCGGCATGCCGCTGCCGGCCTGGTGCCGGTGCTCATGGTGCCCGAAATGGGCCTTGGCGGCCGCGGCGACCTCGTGCCCGCAATACGCGGCGGCTCCCGCCCAGGCGAACTGGAGCGGCAGGACGAGCGCGAGGAGAACGAGGATCAGGCGTTGCATGAATGGTGAGGGCGGCGCTGCGGACACCGATGGTGGCCGGCCAGCGAGCGGCAAGTTTAACCGAGGCACCGCGGTCATTCAGGCAACGGGGTCATTACATTTGCGTCATGGCGGCGGCGCGAGCGGCCGTTCGCAACAATTCAATATTTTTGAATAACTCATCCGGCAAAGCGCCCGCTTACGCTGCTCTTTGACTCCTATAGTTCCGTACATGAACGGCACGCACACAAAGCAACGCCTTCTGACAAATTCAACAAGCTAATGGAGAAACCATCATGACCAAGACCGCCCGCCTCGCTTCCGCCCTGCTCCTGACCCTGGCCGCGCTGGGCGCCGCCCAAGCCGCCATCGCCGCCGACGCGCTGCCCGGCGACAAGTACGGCTACAGCTTCCGCAGCACCGTGCCGGGTGACAAGTATGGTTATGAATTCCGAAGCCATGACGCCTTCACCGACGGCGCCCGCGCCGGCAAGGCCGACCCCTTTACCGACGGAGCCCGCACCGGCAAGGCCGACCCCTTCACCGACGGGGCCCGCACCGTGGCCGGCCTGGACCGCAGCGGCGTGTCGGCATCGCCTGCCCGCGGCTTCGACACCTTTACCGAAGGCAGCCGCACCGGCAAGTTCGACCCCTACGGCGAAGGCGCCCGCGCCTGAGCGGACCACGCCGCACGCCGGCGACAAATCCTGCAGAGAGGCCAGCGCCAGCGCTGGCCTTTTGTCATTCGTCGCGCCCCAGCCGGTGCATGGCTTCGCGCAGCGTGCGCATCTGCGCGCTGAAGCGGGTGCAGGCATCGCAGATGGCCAGGTGCGAGCGCACGCGCAGCCGCTCCGCCCACGACAGCGGCAGGTCCAGGCTCTTCATGGTCAGGTGGTGGACCTCTTCGCAATCCGGCAGCAGCCGGCGCGGCGGGCGGGAGGGTGGGGTTTCCGGCATCTTTGTCCGTGACGGTTCGCGCGCGTGGGCGGAGGCAGGCTCAGCCGGCCTTGCCGGGCCGGCCACGCTGCCCGAACCAGTGCAGTTCGAGGCATTCGCGCAGGCGCATGCGGGCGCGGTAGAGCATCGCCCAGGCATTGGTCGCGCTGATCTGCAAATGCTGACAGATTTCTTCGGTGTCCAGCTCCAGCCATTCCCGCATCATGAAGATACGGCCGGTGCGCGCCGGCAGGCGGTCCACACATAGCTGCAGGATCTCGAAAAACTCGCGGCGCTCGAACGCGCGCTCCGGATCGCCCCAGTCGGAGGGTGGATCCTGGTAGTGGCCGTTGCGCGTGAACAGGGCGTCGAAGGCGTCATCGTCGGACTGCGGCTGTCCATCGCCGTCGGTAGCCAGCGCCAGCCTGACCTCGCGCCTGCCGCTGCGCAGCGCGTCGATGATCTTGTGCTTGAGGATGCCGACCAGGTAGGTGCGCAGCGCCGACTGGCCGGCAAAGCGCTCCGGATGCTCGAGCGCGGCCAGCAGCGTTTCCGAGACGGCATCCTCGGCCACCGCCTCGTCGCGCAGCTGCAGGCGCGCGAAGCGCAACAGGTAGGGGCGTAGCGCCTGGAGTTCGGCGGGGTCGAGGCTCATCGGGGATCGGGGCGGTTGCCTGGACAGATGCGCCATCATACCCGCGCCCTTCCCTTTGCCGGTATGCCGCGGTGGTCAGCTGCCGGTCAGCGCGGAGTTCGTCCTTATTTACCCCTAAAGGCTGGGTCAAAATTTGCCGATATTTTCGGTAAACTTCCGGGCTTTTCCACCTTCCCTGCCCGGCCCTGGTCAGGATGTCCATCAATTTAAACCGCCGGTCGCGCACTGGGTTTAGCCCGTATTCGAGTCGAAATTTCCGACTTCGGCACGGACATTTTTGATCGGGAAGATTCTTCAAGAATTATCGGAACGACCTGGAATGCCGGGTAGCCCGGTCAGAAACAGCAGAAAGCAATACAGCAGTGAGCAACAAATATGTCAAAGCAGTGGAAGGTATGGCTGGCAAATATCTGCATTGGGGCCTACCGACTCCTTAGTATCGGGCGCAACGCCGCATGCTCGCCGGTGCGCGAGCAGAAGTTCAGCCGGCTCGTCGTATTCTCGACCACGGCCCTGGGTGACTTCATGCTGAATACCCCTGCCATCCGGGCCCTGCGGAACCGATATCCGGACGCCAGGATTACGCTGGTGGCAAACCCGAGGAATCGGGACCTTGTCAGCGCATGTCCGTATGTCGACGATATCGTTTGCTGGGACCATAAGGCCAAAAGCATCGTGCCCACCATTTGGCGACTGCGAAAGCGCAAGCCGCAGTTGGCGGTCATCCTGCACTCGAAAGGGCCCTATGACCTGATCGCGGCGGTCTTCGCCGGGTGTTCTTACCTGTTCAAGAACATCTACGATGATGAACTGCCTGGCCAGGAACGGTGGCTAGAAGCGGCCACCTGGACACGGGACGAGGGTCACCTGATCCAAAGCAAGCTGGACCTGGTGGGCCAGTTGGGCTGCGACACATCCAACACCGAAATGTTCGTGCCCGCCCGTCCTGTCACCGGTGCAGCGCCGGCGAGCATCATCGGTTTCCAGTTGGGCGCCTCGCAGCCGGTCAGGTGCTGGCCGATCGAGCATTTCATCAAGTTGGCCAAGGCTCTGCTCGCCGAAGCGGAGGACACCGCGATCGCGCTGATCGGATCAGATCGGGAAAGGAGTCTGGAGACCAGGTTCATGGCCGGGCTGACGTCGCAAGAAAGGCAACGTGTCACCAGCTACGTCGGCCGAACCACGCTGCCCACACTGATTACCGTGATTCAGCGCATGAAGGTGCTGGTCACCGGCGATACCGGCCCTCTCCATCTGGCTATCGCACTCAAGGTAAGGACCGTCAGCCTTTTTGCCACCGCGAGCCCGAAGAAAACCGGCCCCTATCAGGACACGGCCTTGCACAAGGTGTTGCACGTAGCGATGGACTGGCGACAGCCGGCCGGGGCTGAGCCTCTCCACCCGATGGCGTACATCAAGGCCGACGAGGTCCTGCACGCTGTGGTGGCCTCGATGCGAGGTGCCGAAACCGGGCATCCGCAGTTGTTACCGGCGGCCGCCCGCCCGGGGCAACGGACGGCCAGATCGGAAGTGGCCGTCCTGGCGGTCTCGTAACGGCTCGCGCCGGGCTGTCAAGGCGCCAGGCAGGGCGCTGGAAAATGCAGCCCGCTTACCCGATCCCGCGGAACTGCCCGCACAGGCGGAACACGTCCATCGACAGCGGAATCTCCTTGGCCTTGCCGTAGCGCGTTGCCAGCTTCAGCAGTTCCTTGATGTCGCGCCCGCTCGCCGCGGGGTAGGCGTCGGCCAGCGCATCGATCAGCGCATCGTCCAGTTCCGCGCCGAACTGCGCCGCCTGCAGCCGCCACAGCCGCACGGCATCCTCGCGGCACGGCGTGGTGTAGTGGATGGTGGCGATGCAGCGCGACAGGATGGCATCGTCGACGTCGCCGATGCGGTTGGTGGTCATGAACAGCAGGCCGCTGAAGTACTCCAGCGTGCGCAGGAACTCGGCGACGATGGCATTGTGTTCGAGGTCGTTGTCGCGGCGGCGGATATAGACGTCGGCCTCGTCCAGCAGCAGGATTGCGTTCCAGCGCATGGCGCGGCGCAGGATGGTCATCAGCGTGGCCCCCACCGACGCCGCGGTGGTGCCCAGCTGCCCGGAGTGCACGCGGTACAGCGGCTTGCCCACCACCTCGGCATAGACCTCTGCGGTCAGCGTCTTGCCCAGGCCGGGCGCACCCTGGCACAGGATGGTGGTGCCGCCGGACTTGCCGGGCACGAAGTCCGGCGCCAGCATGTCCATGTGCGAGGTCAGGATGTCGATCAGGTCGCGGTGGTGCGCGGGGAGCACCAGCTTGTCGCGCAGCGCGGGCTGGTAGCGGTAGTCGGCCAGGTGCTGCACGTGGACCCAGATATTGCGGTGCCACTCCAGGTGGAACAGGTGCACGTAGCCATGCAGCGGCACCCGCTCGAAGCCTTCCATGATGCCCGCCTCGCGCCAGAACGACGGGTCGCAGGTCATCTCGAATCGGCGCTCCAGCCGCTCCTCGTCGTTCACGCAGCGCGCGCCCGCGGCATCGGCGATCGGGATCAGCTCGGCCGCGCCCTTGCCATCGACCGCGAACGCCGCGCGCGTCGCCACGAACTGCGCGCCGAAGCCGCGCTGGCAGCGCACGAAGCGCTGCGCGTGCTGTTCATACTCCTGGCGGAATTCCGCGCACTCCTTGTAGAAGCCGAATTCGGCCAGCAACTCCGGGATGGTGCGGTTGGCAATATCGTCGCGCGTGATCACCATCGACGTAGTCATGCCCGAGCGCCGCAGGTGGTGGTCGGTCAGCGCGGAGTTGGCCGACTGCATGGTATTGGCGAGCAGGTCCACCACTACGTACGCCATGCCTTGCTCGGGCAAGACATAACGCATTCGGCGTACCAGCCAGGGCAGCAGCACGCCGTCGCGGTTGCGCTGGTACAGCCAGCCGTCGATGGCATCGCGCGACAGGTACGCGGCCAGCCCCGCCACCAGCTGGTCCAGCCCCGGAATCACGCGCGCCTGCGGCGCGTTGTAGATGTTGTCCAGCGCCAGCATCTGGAACATCAGCGCGCGCTCGTTCTGGGTCTTGCTGAGCGTATAGAGCGAACTGAGCGCATGCGCGTCGAACAGCTTGCTCGACACCAGCATATTGCCGTGGCACACACCATGCTGCTGCAACTGCCGGGCCAGCGGCGAACCGGTTTCGATCATCGCCAGCAGGGGATGGATCAGCGCCTCCGGAATCTCGAAATCCATGTACCGCGCTCCCGTTCAATGGCGTGGCCGCGCCCGGCCAGCGGCCAGGGTCTTACTGCAGGAAGAAGTCGATCGCGCGCTCGACCACCGGCGCATGGATGACATGGGGCCCGTCGAACTCGACATATTCCACGTCATAGCCCGCGGCGCGCAGCCTGGCCGCATGCGCGCGCGCGCTGGCAATCGGCAATTGCTCATCGGCCAGCCCGTGTGCGACGAACACCTTGGGAATGCCGGTCTGCATGAACACCGACATGAAGCCGCCGGAGAACGCGATCACATGGCTGGCGATATCGCCGTTGGTAATGCCCAGCGACAGCGCATAGCTGGCGCCGTCAGAGAACCCGGCAAAGGCCAGCCGCTGCGGATCGATCCGGTAGCGCGACGTCACCGCGGCCAGCGCCTGGTGCAGCCGCTGCAGGTCCGGCCCGTTGCCGCCGATGACGATGTCCCAGGTGGGATAGAGCGAATGCGGCGCCAGCACCAGGAAGCGATGCCGCTGCGCATGGGCTTCGAGATGCGGCAGGACTTTTTCGGGGAAGCCGCCGGCGCCGTGGAACATGACCATCAGCGGCACCGGCTCATGGGGTGCAAGCCCTTCCGGGACGAACAGCACGGCATCGCGTTCCTCGGCTACGCCGAGCCGGTGCCGGCCGGCTGGCAGCGGCCCGGCATGCGGCGTCGCGGCGGCAAAGGACATGCGGCCGAACAAGGACGGGTCGAGCATGGCGTCTCCGGCGGGCGGCTCTGGCCGCACCGATATGGTGATATTTTGTATATTACATACAAACGCCACTCGACGCTAGCCGATCCCCATGGCGCCTAAGTCGGCGGCAATCCGATTTTTACCGTCGATCCTTGCCGGCGACTCCCGCTTTTCCACTCTGGGTCTCATCCGCAACCACGTTGCGGTCAGCGACCAGCCTGCTCCAACGTGCCAGCTCCTGTCGAATAAATGCCTGGAAGTCCGCAGGGCCCGCGTGCACGACCTTGAAACCGTAACCTGAAAGCACCTCGTTCTTCGACAAATCAGACAGGACATGCTTCACCGCCCGATCGAGTTTCTCGATTCTTTCCCGCGCAGTCCCCTTGGGGGCCAGAACGCCATACCACCCGGTGACATACATGTTCTGCAAGCCGGCCTCCGCAAAGGTGGGCGTCTCAGGCGCGATCGGCAGGCGAGTGTCGTTCGCAATCGCCAGAGCACGCAACTTCCCGGATTTGACGTACCTGAGACTATCGGCCCCCGCGAACACTGCGTCCACGTCACCACTGATCGCGGCCGTGACCGCCTGGACGCCGCCGTGGTACGGCACATGGGTCACTCGAATCGAGGCGGATTGCGAGAGCAACTCGATGGCGAGATGGCTGGTATTGCCGTATCCGGACGATGCCACGGTCACCGGATGGGACCTTGCGCGCACGATCAGTTCGGATACAGAAGTGATTTTCGAAGTGGCGCCCACATAGAGCACCAATGGTTGCTTTGCCAGCAGAGAGACCGGCTGGAAATCACTGACTGGGTCGTAGCCGGCCGACCGACTCACGAGTGGCCCGATCGCGTAGGCCGCCAGGGCGAGCACGAGGGTATAGCCATCGTTGCTGGCGCGTTGAACGTGGCGCAAGGCGATCTGTCCGCCCGCGCCTGGCTTGTATTGAAGCACCACAGGCACTCCCAGCGCGGTCTGCAGTCCCTCGCCGAGCGGGCGCGCCATAAGATCCGCGGGCCCTCCCGGAGGATAAGGCACGACCATGGTGATGGGTTGATCCGGGTAGCCGGCCCACGCCGGCTGAACCGACGCGATCGCTCCTCCCACCACCAACCATCCGCCGCATCGCATTATTGCTGCGAGTCTTTGCACAATCAAAAAAAGGTGAAAAATCAAGCCATTGTCGCAAGGCGAGCGGGGCCGGCAAGTATTTAAGGATTGACTGAGCTGATCACGGCACGCTGACACGCGATCAGTCCAACACCGCAGGCGCATCAGCGGCTGTTGATTATGTGTCGACATGGGCGATTTGGTAAGATGCGGCCTCCCGGCTGCGCCTGCAAGCTAGCCGTTTTTTTGCACATTGGTCCCGATAACGGTGCTTTCCATGTTTTTCCCGCAGGCGGGAGTACGCTTACGCTTTGATTCCACATGGGAGGCAGGCGACCGGCTGTTCGGCCGCGGCTGGCTGATGCAGGACGATGGTTGCAAGGTGTCCGTGCTCGGTGTCTGGCCTGCCAATGATCCCTCCGCCCCGGCCGCGCTTGACCGGCTCGGTCACGAATATGCGCTTCGTGACGCCATCGATGCGACCTGGGCCGCCCGCCCGCTAAGGCTGCTGCGCGAGCGCGATACGGCAATGCTGCTGCTCGACGATCCGGGCGGCGAGCCACTCGCCCACCTGGTGGGTGGGCCGATGGACCCGGCGATGTTTCTCGACATTGCCGTGGCGGTAACCATGGCTGTCAGCCATCTCCATCAGCGCGGCCTGATCCACAAGGATTTGAAGCCCGCCCATGTTTTGGTGGCGCCGGACCGGCGCCAGGTCTGGTTGACGGGCTTCGGCATCGCGTCGCGAGGGCCGCGCGGCGCCCAGGCTCGTGCGGACATCAGTGACATCTCCGGTACGTTGCCCTATATGTCGCCAGAACAGACGGGCCGGATGAATCGCGCGATCGACGCACGCAGCGACCTGTATGCCTTAGGTGTTACCTTCTACCAGATGCTCACCGGTGTGCTGCCCTTCGTCGCCAGTGAACCCCTGGACTGGGTCCATGCACACCTGGCGCGCTCGCCGTGGCCGCCGGCCGAGCGCAACCCAGCCGTGCCTGCAATGCTTTCGGCGCTTGTCATGAAGCTCCTGGCGAAGGCTCCCGAGGAGCGCTACCAGACGGCCGCAGGCCTGGTGCGCGACCTGCAGCACTGCCGGCGGGCGTTGTCGGCGCAGGGGCAGATTGCAGCGTTCGAACTGGGGCAGCGCGACCTTTCGGAGGCCTGGGCCATCCCCGACCACCTCTATGGTCGCGACCAGGCCATGGCGACGCTGGTGGAAGCGTACGAGCGCGTGGCCTCCACCGGGCGCAGCGAAATCGTGATGGTTTCCGGCCATTCTGGCGTAGGCAAGACGTCGCTCATGCGGTCGTTTGCGCGCGCGGTTGCCGGGCGCGGCGGGATCCATGCCGCCGGCAAGGCCGACGCGCCGGCTGACTTGGCGGCCGAGGCGCCCATCGATACGGGCGTACGGCTGCCCTATGCAACGCTCGCGCGAGCGCTCAGCGGCCTGTTGCGCAATGGACTGGCAGATCACGCGACCGACATGGCTCCGTGGCGCACCGTCATCGCGCAGGCGCTGGGGCCGAACGCCGGTGCGCTTGTGCCCTTGCTGCCCGAACTGAAGACGCTGCTCGGTCCGGTACCGTGGATGCGGGAAACGCCGTCGCGCGAAACCGGGCCGCAAGTGCGGCTTGCGCTGCGCAACCTCGTGGCCGCTCTCGCGCGAAGCGCGCGGCCGCTGACGCTGTGCCTCGACGACTTCCAGTGGCTCGACGACGAAAGTGTCACGCTGCTGCACCAGATGCTGACTGATCCGGGCACGGCAGACCTGCTGGTGGTCTGCACCTGTCGCAGCCACGAAGTCGCAGACGACCAGAGCGCGATCCACGGTGTCGATGCGTTACGCGCGGACGGCGCCGCCGTGGTCCATGTCGAGCTGGGTTGTCTCGGCGAATCCGACCTGCGGCAGCTCGTCGCCGACGCGCTCCATTGCAATACCGACACGAGTGCGCCGCTTGCGCGACTGGTGATGGAGAAGACGGCAGGCAATGCGTTCTTCGCCACGCAGTTCATCAGCGAGCTGTTCCACGAGGGGCTGCTGCACTTCGATCACGGTGCGGCACGCTGGACCTGGGACCTCGACCAGCTCGCAGCCAAGGCGCTGACTGACAACGTGGTAGCGCTGATGGTGGGACGGATCGACCGGCTGGCGGCCAGTACGCGATCGGCACTGGCCCTGCTTGCATGCCTTGGCAACGACACCACGGTCGACACGCTGGCGCGCGGCTGGACCGGCGACGCCCGCGAACTGGAGCCCGCGATCCGGGAAGCCGTGCACGCGGGGCTGGTCTCGTGCAGGGAGAACGTGCTGCGCTTCTCCCACGACCGAGTCCTCGAAGCGGCCTATTCGCGCATCGCCGAGCCAACGCGGCAGGCGTTCCATTTGCGAGTCGGCCGGCTGCTGCTCGAGCGCACGCCGTCCGACGAGATCGAGGCGAGCGTCTTTACCATCGTCGGACAGCTGAACCGCGCGACCGAGAACATCGAGGTACAGGAAGAGCGCGACAGGCTCGCGGAACTCAACCTGGCTGCCGCGCTGCGCGCCAAGTCCGCATGCGCCAACACCGCGGCGCTGCACTATCTGTCGATCGGGCTCGCGCTGCTGGGCGATCACGGCTTCGCGCGGCACCAGGCCCTCGCCTTCGACTTGACGCTGCACATGGCCGAATGCGAGTTTCTCACGGGAGATTCGGCGCGCGCCGAGCATCGGCTGGAGTCACTGGCCGCGCGCACCTCGTCGCTCACCGCGCTGGCAGTCCTCACGCAACTCCAGCTGGGCCTGCTGATGACCGGCGGGCGCCGGGCCGAAGCGGTCACGGTTGGGCTTGCCTACCTGCAGCGTGCCGGAGTCGAATGGGCCTCGCATCCGACTGCAACGGCATTGGCGCACGAAGAGGCGCTGTTCGCCCGCCACCTCGGCGAGCGCGAGATCGCCGAACTGGCTGCGCTGCCCCCGATGACGGACCCCGGTTCGCTCGCGACGATGCGCGTGCTGATTGCGCTGGTGCAGCCGGCCTGGTACACCGACGATCAGCTGCGCAGGCTTGTGCTGCTACGCATGGTCAACCTGAGCCTGTCGCATGGCAACAGCGACGAATCGGCCCTGGCCTATGCATGGATGGCCATGCTGCACGTGGCCGCCTCCACCGATGAACCGGCCGGCGTCGCATTCGAGCGGCTATCGATAGAGGTTGCGGAACGGCGGGGCATCGATCGGATACGCGCACGCGCATATCAAGTCGTCGGCGGGAATCTTCTGCACTGGTCCAAGCCGCTGCGCGTCGCGCGCGGCCTGCTGCGCCAGGCGCTGACATTGACGCAGCAGATCGGCGACCTCACCTATGCCGCCTACATCCGCAGCAACCTGATGACGCATGCGCTGGCGATCGGTGATCCGCTCGCCAGCGTGCAACGCGATGCCGACTCGGGCAGCGTGTTTGCCTGGGGGCCGCGCTTCACGTTGGTGGCGGACCGCCTTGCGCCTCAGCGCCAGCTCGTACGTACGCTGCGCGGGGTCACGCCGGTGTTCGGGCGCTTCGACGCCAAGGATTTCAGCGAAGCCTCGTTCGAAGCCCGCTTGCGCGGTGACGTGGGCCTGCTGCTGGTGTCATGCTGGTACTGGATCCGCAAGCTTCAGGCTCGCTATCTGGCTGGCGCCGCGGCCGAGGCACTGGATGCGGCCGAGCAGGCACGCCCGCTTCTGTGGACCTCCCCGGCCTACTTCGAGCAGGCCGAGTACCATTTTTACGCGGCGCTGGCACGCGCGGCGTGCTGCAATCCGGCCGTCGAGGGCGAACTCGCAGCGCATCTTCCCGACCTGGCCGGGCACCATTGGCAGTTGGCGCAATGGGCACGGCGCTGTCCGGCGACGTTTGCGCACCGGGCCACGCTGGTCCAGGCAGAGATTGCCCGGCTCGAAGGACGCGACATCGACGCGATGCGCGGGTACGAGTCGGCTATCGCCTCGGCACGCGAAAGCGACCTGATCCACATTCAGGCGCTAGCAAACGAACTGGCGGCGCGCTTTTATCTGGATCGCCGGCTCGATAACGTCGCGCTGGTGTACTTGCGCCAGGCGCGTCACGGTTACATGCGCTGGGGTGCAGACGCCAAGGTCTGGCAGCTCGATATGCAATATCCCGCGCTGGCGGTCGATGCGGGAGCCGCCCTTGCCTCAACCCCGTCGATGGGCACGATTGGCGCGCCGCTCCAGCATCTGGACCTGGCCACGGTTATTGCGATCTCAGAGGCGATTTCGGGCGAGACCGGGCTGGAACGGCTGCTGGCGACGCTGATCCGGACCGCCATCGAGCAGGCCGGCGCGACGCGGGGGCTGCTCATCTTGCCCGAAGGCGCCGAACATCACGTTGCAGCCGAAGCTGCCGTGCGCGAAGAATCGGTCGTGGTGACATTGTCCGTGCGACCGCTCGATGCAGCCGATATGCCGTTGGCGATGGTCGAGCACGTGCTGGATTCTCGCGAGCACGTGGTCATGAACGATGGATCCGCCAGCGGGGCCTTTTCCGCCGACCCCTTTGTTCGCCAACGCCGGGCACGTTCGATGCTGTGCCTGCCGCTGCTGAATCAAGGCAGGCTGACCGGAGTGCTTTATCTTGAAAACGCACTTGCGCCAGGTGTGTTCGTTCCCGCGCGGATCGAGGTGATCAAGCTGCTGGCGTTCCAGGCGGCCAGTGCCATTGAGAACAGCCGGCTTTCCGAGCACCGCCGGCGCGCAGATGAATCCCTGCGCCAGGCCCATGCAGAGTTGGCGCACGCAAGCCGCGTCACCACACTCAACGCGCTGACAGCGTCAATCGCCCATGAGGTGAGCCAGCCAATCGCGGCATTGACCATCGAGGCACGCGCCGCGCTACGGTGGCTCAAGCGCCAGCAACCGGACGTCGAGCAGGCGGTCGCAGCCCTGGACGCCATTGTCGAGCAAGGAGAACGCGCTGGCAGCGTTATCGCGGGCATGCGCGCGATGCTGCGCAAGGCCGGGCCGCAGGCGCAGCGCATCAATCTCAACCAGATGATCGCCGACACGCTGCCGCTCTTTGCCGGCGAACTGGATCGCACCCAGGTCATCCTGAAAACGGAACTGCTGCCCGCGCTACCCCTGGTGTGGGCTGACAAGATCCAGCTCCAGCAAGTGTTGCTGAATCTGGTGATCAATGCGGTCGAGGCAATGCGCGAGATCCTCGAGCATTCACGCGAACTCACTGTACGCACCGCAGTCAGCCCAGCGCGTGAAGTTGTGGTCACGGTGCACGACGTCGGTGTCGGCCTGCCTGCCGATACGGAGCAGGTGTTCCAGCCTTTCTACACGACCAAGGCCGAAGGCCTGGGCATGGGCCTGTCGATCTGTCGCGCCATTCTCGAAGCGCATGGCGGGCGCCTGCACGCGTGGCCGAACCGGCCACGGGGCGCCGTATTCGAGTTCACATTACAGGCGGCCGAAACTGCGCCCGAAGGAATCTGTGACGCTCCGTCGTAATTGTTTTTGCGCGGGCCTTCAGATGAGGTATTAGCGAGCCAGATCACATACTGACTTGCAGCCGTAAGCCAGGGTTCCTGTCTGCCCTGGACAGCGGCAGCTTCACTGTTGCGATCGGCCAGGAACCGGAACCCAATTCAATCAGCGTCCCGCATCGACTCACGGAGGCGCTCTGTCACCTCCGCAAGAAGCCCCTCGGCAGCAGCGCTAACCTCGCGTTCCCTGCCCGGCGGTATCCACGTCGATTCGACTTCGACGAAGGTGCCTCTGCACTCACGTCCCGCGCAAGCGTCGGTAACATGCCGTGCCACCGCGGCTGCAATGGCCCTGCAGGCCGGCTCGCCTCTGAACAACATCAGCGCAGCGGCTTCCTTCGCGACGCACCTGGCGTCTTCGGACTGCACATCCGTATCCGCATGTGCCGGCCTGGTGTCCATCATCTCCCTCCTCTGGCGGCCTAGTCGATAAACGCGTCTGCTTGCTTGATGACGGGGCTCCACCGCGCCATCTCGCTACGCAGATGGGCGGACAACGCTTCCGGCGTCGCTCGGTCTTTCGAAACCGGAATGGCCCCCAACTTCTGCATCCCTTCCCTGAACGCGGAATCGGTCACTGCGTCCTGCAACGCCTTGACCAACCTGGCGACCACCGGTTGCGGTGTCCCCTTCGGCGCGTAGATGCCATGCCATACGGTTACCTCGAACTCTCCCAGTCCTTGCTCGCGCAGCGTCGGCAGCCTGGGCAATGCCGCGAGCCGTGAAGGCGTCGTGCTCCCATACGCTTTGACCCGGCCCGTGTTGATCGGCTGGAGCGTCGTCGTCACCTGGTCACAGAGCAGATCGACCTGACCACCCTGAACATCTACCATCGCCGGCGCGGCGCCCTTGTAAGGAACGCTTGTCATCGCGGATTGAAGCTGACTCATCAGCATCAGCCCGCAGAGATGCGACGCCGTACCGATTCCTGCGTTCGCGAGGTTGATCTTCTTCTGGTTTGCCGAGATGTAGGCGCGCAACTCGTTAAAGCCATTGGGCGCGAGGTTCGGGCGCGCGACAAGCGTCATGGGAACGTCTGCTACGAGCCCGATATACTCGAAATCCTTGGTTGGATCGAAGCGCAGCGTTTTGCTCAATGCCGGCAGAGTGGCCATGCCAATGTTATGGATCAGGAGGGTGTAGCCATTCGGTTCGGCACGCACCACCGCCTCCGACCCCACGATACCGCCCGTGCTCGCGCGATTCTCCACGACGACAGTCTGTGCCAGGGCACGTCCCATCGCCGCACCCAGATGGCGCGCGACAACGTCGGTGGGACCGCCCGGGGAAAACGGGACCACCAGCGTCAACGGGCGCGTGGGGAATGACTGCCCAAACGAGGGGCTGCATGCCAGCCAGCCGATAGCAAGTGCCGCAACGTACTTCATAGCCTGTCTCCTTACATCGTCGTTTTGCGCGAATGAGTAACCGATGCTCCTTGTCCCACGACCCTCAAGCGTGGCTTCGCATGGTGACGAACTCCTCCGCGACACTGGGGTGCAGCGCAACGGTTCGGTCGAACTCTCGCTTGGTGATGCCTCGCTGCAATGAAATGGCACCCATCTGAATGATTTCAGCAGCATCGCGACCCACCATGTGCATACCCAGGACGCGATCACTGCGCTTATCGACGACGAGTTTCATCATGACGCGCTCCGCGCTGTCAGCGACTGCTGCTCGCAGCGGACGGAAGTTGGTCCGATAGACCGCAATATCGGGAAGCGCCGTCCGTGCCTCCCGCTCTGTCATCCCGACACTGGCAATCTCGGGCGTGGAAAACACGGCCGTCGGCGTGAACCCGAAGTCCGGTGCCCGACACTCGGCCCTCCCGAACAGCGACTCGGCAAGCCACTGCCCCTGGCGTATTGCAACGGGGGTGAGGTTCAACTGGCCGATCGCGTCGCCGATGGCATAGACCCCTTCCAGGGACGTTGCATAGCGCTCATCCACGTCGATGGCTCCACTTGGCGTGAGTGCCAGCGCGCCCGCTGCGGCCTGCGTGTTGGGCCGACGGCCGGTCGCGTTCAGGACGACGTCTCCTTCATAAGCGGTACCGGCTTGATCTGTTACCCGATAGCCAACAGGCAACGCTTCAATGCGGTGGACGTTGGTGTTCAGACGCATATCAATGCCCTGAGCGAGGTAGGCACCGGTAATGCCGCTCTGGATATCCGGATCGAATCCCCTGAGAACGGAGGCGCCCCGGTGCAGTACGGTCACGTCCGCGCCAAGCCCCTTGAATATCCCGGCAAACTCGAGCGCGATATACCCACCACCAATGATCACGACGCGGGCCGGCAGATGCGGTAACGCAAAGACATCGTCCGACGTGATGCAATGCCCGGCGCCAGGAATATCCAGCGGTGTGGGCATCGCGCCAGTTGCCACGATGATGTGCGCGGCCGATATCGCCTGGCCGGAGGCAAGACGAACGCGCCCTGCGCCTTCCACGGCGGCCCGTTCGTCAAAAATGGTGACCCGGTTTCCGTCCAGACCCTTGCGGTACAGACTTTCCAGTCGACCGACTTCCTCACTGATCCGGTCGCGCAGCGCACTCCAGTTGTGGTCGATGCTTCCGACGCCCCATCCAAAGCCAATGGCATCGGTTGCTTCCGAACGAAAGCGGCTTGCCGTGACGAGAAGCTTCTTCGGCACACAGCCTCGAATCACGCAGGTACCACCAACCCGCGACTGCTCTGCAATCGCTACGCGTGCACCGAGGATGGCGGCGGCGCGGGCGGCGCGTACGCCCCCGGATCCGGCGCCTACGACAAACAAGTCGAAGTTCTTCATCTGTCTTCCCACCCGATCACCGTGCAATCGCTGCCTCTTCAGCCGCCTCGCCAGCCGGTTCCAGCAACCGGTCGCGCACCAGTACGCCTTCGGCGTACAAGGCGTCGATCTCCGCTTCGCTCAGCCCGGCGATGTCTTTCAGAACCTGCTCGTTGTGTTCACCCAGCAGGTCGGCCTTCAGAGCGGACCCGTACTGCCAGGCCGAAAACCGGGCCGGCGGCCCAGGGATCTGGAACTCGCCCACGTAAGGATCGGAGACAGTGCGGACGACGCCGCGCTCCTGCAGGTGCGGATGGTTTATCGCTTCACGCAGACTGAGCACCGGCGCACATGGAATTCGCTGTTGCTCCAGGGCTGCAATCGCGGCGTCGCGGGATGGAAAGCCGGAGAGCCACGCCTCCAGGATTTCCTTGAGCTGCTCGTTGTTGTCGCGGCGCAGCGCGGCGGTGGCAAAGCGCGGATCGGTCAACAGGTCCGCTCGCCCCAGAGCCGTGGCGAATTGCTCCCATTGGTGCGGCAGCGTGGCCAGCGTGAGATACGTCCCGTCACCGCAGCGAAAGATGCCGGTAGGCCCACCATCAGGATGCTGCGAACCGGTGCGCTTAGGCTCATAGCCTTTGCGCAGACCGACGCGTGGAATAGACACCTCATGCATGTTGAAGTAGGTATCCAGCAGCGATGTCTCGATGTACTGCCCCTCTCCTGTTCGCTCGCGATGCAGCAGCGCGAAGCCTACAGCCATAGCGGCTGCCACACCGGTTGACGCATCGCCAATCGCCATCGTGATCAGCGCCGGGTTGCCGTCCGGCTCGCCGATGAGATCTGTCACCCCGGCGTAAGCCTGCGCCACGTAGTCGTAGCCAGGCTTGTTGGCCAGCGCCCCCTTTTGTCCAGCCAGGGAAATGGAACACATCACAAGCCGCGGATTGAGCTTCTTCAGCACGTCGTAGCCAAGGCCGAAGCGGTCCATGACTCCCGGCGAGAAGTTCTCGACCAGCACGTCGAACTGCGGAATCATCTTGAGAATCAGCGCGCGGGCCTTGTCGTGCTTGAGATTGAGTGCAAGACTCTTCTTCGAATGGTTGTGCTGAACGAAGTAGGTGCTCTGGGAGCAGCGTTTGTACTCCGGCTTCTGACTGCGCAGCCCGCCGATTCGGGTGCGGTCGCCGAACGGCGCCAGCTCGAGCTTGATGACATCGGCCCCCATTTCGGCAAGGATGCGGGTGCAGGTCGGTCCGGCCACGATCTGGGTAATGTCCAGCACGCGATAGCCGGTCAGCATCGGGGATTTTGTTTGCGGCATGTTGTCTCTCCTATCGCGGGGCGAACTGGCTCTTGCCAAACAGGTTGTCCCACCGTTCACCGCTGGGCTTCGCGCCGGTCTTGTCGACCTTCTCCTCCAGCACAGCAATGCCACGTTGCACCGCGGGGCGTTCGCGCACGGCGGAGTACCAGCGCTGAAGGTTGGGATAGTCCGCAAGGTTCTGGCCCTGCCATTTGTGGGCACGCAGCCAGGGATAGGTAGCCATATCGGCGATCGAGTATTCCCCGGCCAGATATTCCGCGTCCGCGAGACGACGGTCGATCACGGTGTAGAGGCGACGCGCTTCGTTCGTATAGCGATCAATCGCGTAGGCGATCTGCTCTGGCGCGTACTTGCGGAAATGGTGGGCCTGCCCGAGCATCGGGCCAACACCGCCCATCTGGAACATCAGCCACTGCACGACCTCATAGCGTCGGCGCGTATCCTGAGGCATGAATCGGTAGCCGCTCTTCTCGGCCAGGTACATCATGATGGCGCCCGACTCGAACATCGAGATCGCCTGCCCGTCAGGCCCGTCGTGGTCGATAATCGCGGGGATCTTGTTGTTCGGACTGACAGCCAGGAATTCCGGGGCAAACTGCTGGCCCTTGCCGATATGCACAGGGATGACGTTGTAGGGGATCGCCAGTTCTTCAAGGAGGATGGAGACCTTGTAGCCGTTCGGGGTGCTCCAGAAATAGAGATCGATCATCTCGATAAGGTGGCTGGTTACTGGTGAAGCCATCTTAGAAATGTCAAGATCGTTGCGCCAATACTGTGTCCCGCTTGGGGCATGTCAAAAACTTATGGCTATCTCGCCATCGTTCGCTCGCTACAACTCGCCATGGAATTCCGACAACTGAAGTACTTCGTACGCATCGTTGAGCTAGGGAGCGTCTCGCGTGCGGCCGCCGATCTCTACACCGCGCAGCCTGCGCTCAGCCAGCAAATCGCCAAGCTGGAAGACGAACTGAAGGTGAAGTTGCTGGCCAGAAGCGCCCGGGGCGTCGTGGCGACGGAGGCGGGCGAGGTCTTCTATCGACATGCGCGTGCCATGCTGCGGCAAGCAGAGCTCATGAAAAGCGAGGTCCAGCATGCCGGAGAGCATCCCCAGGGAATCGTTTCCGTTGGCCTGCCGACCAGTGCTGCCACGATTCTTGCACCGCGGCTGTTCGCAGAGGCAGCCAGGCAGTATCCGGATATTCAGCTCCAGATTACCGAGAGCCTCAGCGGTCACCTTCAGGAACTGGTCGTAAACGGCCGCATCGAGATGAGCCTGCTGTTTGAGCGTGTGGACGGGGCCGGCGTGGTCCGCGAGACGAGGCTCGGCACGCATCTCGAGGTGATGCCGCTACTGACCGAGAGCTTGATTCTGCTGTCATGCGAACAGCCAGGCGATGCCTTGCCTGAAGAAGTCAGCATCGCGGAGGCGGCGAAGCGCCCGCTGATCCTTCCCGGCAAGTCCAACATCACGCGGCAGATTATCGACGAAGCATTCGAAGCCGCGGGCGAGCGACCGCTCGTGCGGGCGGAACTCGACTCTCTCGCAACCATCCGAGCGGTCGTTGCCAGCGGCGTCGGCTCGACCATCCTCTCGCCCTCCATCCCGGGAGGAACGACCGGCCTCACCGTCCAGCGCATCGCGGGTGCAGCACTGCAACGACGGCTGTCGCTGTGCACATTCGACATCATGCCGCTAAGTTCCGCGGCGAGGCGGATCATGGAGTTGATCCGCGAAACTGCGCTGGCGTTGATCGCAGAAGGCGCTTGGCCAGGCGCCTCGCGGATTGAGTAGCCATACGGAATCGCAATACCGCCACCGCAAAGTCCTATTGGCCGGTACGCCGTTTGCCTGTCTAGACTGCTCATGCGTCTAAGCAGGCAAACGGCACCCCATGACAAAACGGATTCTCGAAGGCATCAAGGTTCTCGACCTCACCCGGTTCTTTTCCGGCCCTCAATGCACCTTGTTCCTGGCAGGACTTGGAGCAGAGGTCATCAAGGTCGATGACCCGTGGGTCGGTGACCCCACTGCGTTCTCGCCGCCTTTTGCCGGCCCCCAAGGCGTCTCCTTTGAAAAGCGCTCCCCCCATGACATGGGTATCGCCTATCTGAAGCGCGCCCGTTCCAAGAAGTCCGCCACCCTGAACCTGAAGAGCGCCGAGGGCAAGGAACTCTTCATGCGCATGGTGAAAAATGCCGACGTCGTCGTGGAAAACTTCAGCGCCGGCGTAGCCGATCGTCTCGGCGTGGGCTACGACGTGTTGCGCGAGATCAATCCGGCCCTCGTCTATTGCTCCCTGACCGGCTACGGCTCCACAGGGCCGGCGCGGAACCTGAAGGCCTATGATCTGATGGTGCAGGCGGCCGTCGGCTTGATGAGCATCACCGGCCACCCTGACGCGGGGCCGACTAAGGCGGGTACCCCGCTGTCGGATGCCATCGCCGGGCTGTTTGCGGCCTTCGGGATCGTGGCGGCGTTGAACTACCGACAGCGGACCGGCCACGGGCAATCGGTCGACGTTTCCATGGCGGATTGCCTGCTGTCCTTGATCCTCGACGAGCCGCTGGACTGCTATCGCGAACTCGGACTCTCCTTCCAGCAGGGAAATCGCATCATGCGCTTTTCCCCATTTAATGCCTACAAAAGTGCGGATGGCTGGGTTACCCTCGGAACCGCCAATAACGACGACTGGGGGACGCTCCTGGATTTGATGGGACGCTCGGACCTCAAGGACGATCCGGACGTCATGTCCGTTGCCTGGCGACTGTCGAACAATGCGGTGGTCGACGAGATCGTCTCGACGTGGACGGCAACGCTTCCCACCGCGGAAATCGAACAACAGATGCGGTCCGCGAAGATCCCCTGCAGTCCGGTACGCACCATCGATGACGTTCTCGCGTGGGAACAAACCGTCGCGAGAAACATGGCGGTCTCGCTCTGGAACCCCTTGGCGAAGGCCGCGATGAACGTCAAAGGCGCCGCTTTCCCATTGCGCTTCGGCCATGCCGACGTTGGTTATGACACGCCCGCACCCGTGCCCGGCGCACATACTGAAGAGGTGCTGCGCGAGATGGCCGGCGTAGACGCCGTCGAGTTCCGACGTCTGCGGGAACACCGGATCATTTGAGCTTCAGAGGGGCGGCGAGCGCCCCTGCCGATTGCCTGGCCAAACGGTGGAGCCATCCGAGTATTGGGCAGGAAAGAAGATCGGCCGCAGTTGCCGCCCGCTAACGCAATGCGAGAACCGCAACCAGGAAACAGGCGGCGCTCGCGCCAGGCGCGCGCCGTAGTGGGGGTCGGCACAACACGAAGACGACCTGTGGCGCTCGTTGGGTGCTGCGCGGCGGCAGCGTTCGCGCGAGTCGTCGACTTCAATTGCGGGCTGCCCAACTATCGGAGCCGTAGCGCCGGGCAGTCCCCCGCGCAGCCTGTACTACGCGGCGCGCGCCAGTTCTTCTTCCATGAAGTCGAGACGATCTTTGCCCCAGAACATCTCGTCTCCCACATACATCATGGGCACGCCAAACACGCCGCGCTCCACGGCCGCGTCGGTGCTTTGCGCAAGCTCGGCGCCGATTTCGTCGCTGGAAGCGATCTCCTCAAACCAGGCGAAGTCCACCCCGAGGGACTCCACGATGGATCGCACGCCTGCATACTCGACGATGCCGGCATCGCCCCGCTCCCAGTATGCTTCCATGACCCGCTCTACGAATTCCAGCTCCAGTCCCTTGCGTCGCATCGCCAGCGATCCGCGCAGCACCCTGCTCGATTTGATCGGAAACTGCCTGGGAATTTGGAACGGTAGATTGTATTTCTCGGCCCAACGCATCAGGTCTCGCTTGCGGTAGCGGAGCTTCGACTTGGGCTCCTTCATCAGTTCGTACTCGTTGTTCCGGAAGACGTAGCCCAGGTTGTAGGGATGCAGCACGAGTTCTGCATTGTGGCGCTCAAGGATCGGCTTGATCAGCTTGATGGCGAAATAGGTGTTCGTGCTGCCGACATCCCAGTACAGGTCAACTCGCTTCTTGTCCATTTCGACTCCTGTTGATTTGAAACAGGTTCAGTCTATGGAAGACGCCAGTGTCCGGCTAATACGGTTTGGCGATTCGGGTATACCGGAAAACTATTGGCGACTCGCTGCCTGAACTCGGCATCATGCGCATTGCCGACCGTCGCCCCCAACTGGATCGGCCATATCGGGACGTGACCGAGAGCTTCCCTGCCGAATGATGTCAGGAGGCTACGACCGAGCGCGCAGCCATGTGGCGACCATCGCGTGGGCCACAGAAACAGACGCCACCTACGGCTATCGGCAAAACTTGCATGCAATGAATCACCAGAAGCCCTATGAGCGGCATCATGCACACCAACCCGCCCGCGAAGTCGCGACGACTTCCTTCACAGGACAAGCCGCCGGCTCGGCTTCGGATCGGGTTATCCCGCTATCCAACTGCGACGGACCTGCTGCATTGCATTCGGGCGTCTGTTCGGCAAATACAGCGCGAGACTGGAAACTCCCACCATGACACCACACTTGAGATCGAGCGTCGGCTGGGCTGGCTGCTTGCACGGGCCATGGTGACTCGATCGCCGTTCGATATAGCGATCGTTCTGGGGAGCGGCGCCGAACTGATGATGTTTCCGGATGCGCCAACGTTTGACCAATGCGCCGCAGTCGTCGACGCTGCCGAGCAGCGCGCCTTGCGCAGCGTCGTGTGGGTGGTCCGCCATCGCTGCTGCAAAGCAGGACACGGAGTCCGGCGCTTTACCATCGATCCCTGGTTGAAGGCCCTTCGCGGCCCGGCTCCTCGTTGAGGCACGCTTCCCAGCCGTTTGCTGCCGCAAAACCGAGGTGGCGAACTTTAAACGCCTTTAGTGGCATGCACTAGCGCGGCCGCTATCGCTAGGGCCCGGCGCCCTCGCCTCCGGCATTGAAGCGGTGAACCGGCCACTGACCGCCCTCTACCAGTCGTCCGGTAATCGAGAGAAGACGTTGCCATACCGACGTCACGGCCAACGAAGCGGGTAGGGTCGCGGCACGGCAAAGGTAGACCTGCCGCGTGAATCCTTCTTCGGCAATACGGGCACAGGACACAATGCCGCCTCGCCATTCTTCCTGCACTGACGCGTGAGACAGGATCGTGAATCCGGCACCTGCAGCGGCGAGCGCAATCAGTTCCGGGATCGCATTGACCTCCGCGATGACCTGAAGCTGAGTTTCTTGGGACGCGCTGAACCGGTCTATGAGGCTGCGCAGGCCATGCAGTCCTGCCGGGAGAATCAATGGATAGCTATCCAAGCGGGAGAACGGTACGCTGACGGCAGCGTCGATACCGTCTCGGCCGTGCGCCGACAACTTACCCGGCGGGCCGACAAGCAATAGCCGTTCTTCGAGCACGCGATCGGCGCGCAATCCCGGCTCTGGCGTGCCGCCAAAGGTCATGCCGATATCCAGATGCCCGGTCAGCAGCCCTTGGGGGATGTATCCCGTGCTCTGTTCGATGATTTGCAGGTCAATCCCTGGCCACTCTGCGCAGACTTCTTTCACGAGCGGCACGGTCAATAGCTTTGCCAAGGACTGCGGCAACCCGACGGCCACCCTGCCTTGCGGTTGCTTGATGGCTGTCCGAATGTCCTCGTATGCCACCTCCACGCGCCGAAGAATATCGGTCGCATGCGCGAGCAACATCTCGCCTGCGGCTGTGGCTACAACCCCGCGTGGTGTTCGCTCAAGCAAGGCTGCGCCGAACTCCTCCTCCAGGTTTTTCATCTGCAGGCTTAGCGCCGGTTGCGCGATGTGCAAGCGCTCCGCAGCGCGAGAAATCGAACCTGCCGCGCATACCGTGACAAATCCCCGCAGGGTACGAAGTTCGAGCGCCATGAATCGCCCCGCAGAAGTGGCTATAGCGGAATCCTATATCGGATATCTCAAACCTGTCTTGGACTTATATGTCGGAGGTCGCCATGCTACGGCCAGAACCATTGGAGACGATGATGAATCCGACACGACGAACACTGCTGCTGGGGGCTGCCGCCTCCCTATTGGCAGGCCCTCTCCTTGCCGCTGACTGGCCGACCAAGCCCGTCCGAATTGTTGTGCCGTTTGCTGCCGGCGGGCCCACCGACTTCATTGCCCGCCTGCTGGCGACGGCACTGTCGAAAGAACTGGGACAGCCAGTGGTGATCGATAACCGGCCCGGCGCGAGCGGCAATATTGGCGCCCAGCATGTGCTCGATAGCGGCAACGATGGCTACACACTCTTGCACAACACCGTAGCCATGCAGGCTGTGAACCCGCTGATGTACCCCCACGCTCGCTTCCTGCCGGAACGAGACTTCGTGCCCATCGCGACCACCGGCTCGATGCCGAACGTCCTGGTCGTCCATCCCGACAAACTCAAGATTAAGACGCTTGCTGAGCTGGTTCAATTAGGAAAGGCAAAGCCTGACGCCCTGACCTACGCGACCTTTGGCGCTGGCTCCTCGCCGCACATTTATGGCTCTCTACTGCAGAAGAAGGCCAACTTCAAGGCGGTAGCGGTGCCGTACAAAGGTAGCTCTCCGGCTCTCACGGACGTGATGGCAGGCCAAGTCGATTTTGTATTCGACTCGTTCACGACGTGCATTGGCCAGATTCAGGGCGGCAAACTGAAGCCGCTTGCCATTACCTCCTCGCAGCGCTCTCCGATGCTGCCGGACGTCCCGACACTCAAGGAAGCCGGATATCCAGGAGCGGACCTGAAATTCTGGTTCTCCGTGCAAGCCTCCGCACAGACGCCCAAGGCGATTGTCGAGCGTTTGCGGGCGGCTTCGGCAAAGGCAGTCAACGACCCGGAATACGTAGCAGCGCTACGCAATCGTGGCGCCGAGCCGATGCCGACACGTCCCGACCAGCTCGTCAGCTTCGTCAGAATGGACTCCGAGCGCTGGACGAGCATTGCGCGTGGGCTTGGCATTCAGCCCGAATGAATAGGGAGTTCTAGCAATGCAACCATTGAAAGGCATTCGGGTTCTGGACCTGAGCAAGGTCTTGGCTGGTCCCTTATGCGGCCAATATTTGGGCGAACTGGGCGCCGATGTCATCAAGGTCGAACCCCCGGGTTCTGGCGACGACACACGTGGGTGGCTCCCTCAGGATGAGGGCCAGTCCGCCGTATTCCTGGCCGTCAATCACAACAAGCGCAGCATCGCGCTGGATCTCAAGACCCAAGCCGGCCAACGTGTCGCGCAGCAACTGGCAGCCAGCGCTGACGTTGTACTGCAGGGCTTCGGTGGCGGTACCGCCAAGAAGCTCGGCGTGGACTACGCCACGTTGAGCGCCGGGAATCCCCGTTTGATCTACTGCGAGATCTCCGGCTACGGGCGCGATGGCCCCTTGGGCAATGAGCCCGGCTATGACGTAATGCTGCAAGCGTTCAGCGGCATGATCAGCACTATGGGAGACCCCGGCGGGAAGTTTGCGCGGGCAAGCTTTTCACCCGTCGACATCGGCACCGGCATGCATGCGCTCAGTGGCATCCTGGCAGCCCTGCTCGAACGCCATACGACTGGCAAAGGAACGTATCTGGAAGTGGCGCTCATGGAGACTGCCCTTGGCTTCATGGGGTACATGGCGCAGAACTATTGGCGCAGCGGAAAGGCACCACAGCGAATGGGCACAGCCCATCCGTCAATGTCGCCCTATCAGGCGTTCGACGCCGCCGATGGGCCGCTGATGCTCGGCGTCGGCAATGACGCCCAATGGAAGCGCTTCTGCTCAGTCGCCGGCCTCGAAGACTGGGTCGATCATCCAGACTTTGCCACCAACGCCGCTCGGGTACGGAACTTCTCCCGAACGGTTGAATTGGTGCAATCCCGCCTCTCGATCCAGCCGCTCGCTTACTGGCTCGAAACCCTACAAAAGATCGGTGTGCCCTGCTCGCCTATTCAGACGCTGGACCAAGCGCTGGCACACCCACAGGTGCAGGCCCGACAATTGATCGTCGAGACTGAACATCCCGTGCTGGGCACTGTCTCCAACGTCGGCTTACCGGTGCGCTTCGGCCGAGAAGCACGCCAGGCAAGTCGTCCCGCCCCGCTGCTCGGTGAACACACCGACGAAATCTTGCTGGAGGCCGGGTTCACACGAGAACAGATTGAAGGTATGCACCGCGCCGGCACCGTGGCTACTGCGACGGCGGCCGGCTAGACCAACCCCATACTGAGCAGACTATGTCCCTGGTTACCTACACCGTCCGCGAGCACATCGCCGAAATCCGCCTGGATAACGCTCCTGTCAATGCCCTCACGGTTCCGATGGTCGACGCACTGATTCGCGCCTTGGAGCGCGCGGCCGCTGATGACGCGGTTCGGGCCGTCATCGTTGCCAGCGCCGTACCCAAGCGATATTGCGCCGGACTTGATATTGCAGCCTTGCAGGGCGCATCGGCGGCTACCGTTTACACGCTCCTGGACAAACTCTACGTCCAGCTATCAGAAGCGCAGTATCGTCTCGGCAAGCCATCGATCGCCGCGGTAGGCGGTGCGGCGCGGGGGGGCGGCATGACCCTGGCGATCTCCTGTGATCTGATTGTGGCTTCCGAGGATGCCAGCTTCGGATACCCCGAAATTGACGTCGGCATGCTACCGGCTATCCACTTTACTCACTTGCCGCGCATCGTCGGCCGTCATGTCGCTTTCGATTTGCTCTTCACCGGGCGCTCCTTCGGCGCGATCGAGGCGCAGGCGTTGCACCTGGTGAATCGCGTCGTCCCGGCGGACAAGGTGCTCGGGGAGGCACGGTCACTCGCCGCCAGCCTGGCCGCCAAGTCAGCATCCGCGATGAGCATGGGCAGAGCCGCATTCCACCGGGCCATCGACAGCGACTACCGTCGTGGTGTTTCCTACGCGGTCGATACGTTCTGTCGCGTCGCCGGCACCGACGATGCGCGCGAAGGTATCGCCGCGTTCGTGGAAAAGCGTACTGCAAACTGGCGCTAACGAAGGTTCGGCTGAGGGCCTTCGGGGGCCCTTTGACGCTGGCGGCATAGAAACACGTCAGAACTTAAATTTACTGGTAAGAACATGGTTTGCTAGTAAGGACTAAATTTGCACCGGGCATTCATCCCCCGCCTTCGTCCTATACTCCGCATCACACCCTTCACCCAAACCCAAACCATGGATTACACCCCCGGCATCAGCCACCTCGCCAGCCTGCTCGCCGACCCGGGCCGTGCCGCCATGCTATGGGCGCTGATGGACGGCAGCGCCCGGCCCGCCGGCGAGCTGGCGTTGATCGCCGGCCTGTCGGCGTCTTCCACCAGCGGGCACCTGGCGCGCTTGTCCGAAGGCGGCCTGCTGGTGGCGGAGACGCGCGGGCGCAATCGCTATTACCGGCTGGCGGCGCCGGAGATCGGCGTGGCGATCGAGGCGCTGGCGTCGGCGTCGCTGGCGAGCCAGCCGCCGCGGCTGCGCGCGGTGCCGGTGTCGCGCACGGCGCCGCCGGCGCTGCGCCAGGCGCGCACCTGCTATGACCACCTGGCGGGCGAGCTGGCGGTGGGGCTGTTCGAGCGCATGACGCAGTCGCGCTGGCTGATGCTGGACGGGGCGCGCGTCGCGCTCAGCGGCGATGGCGCGCAGGCGCTGGCACGGCTGGGCGTGGATGTGGGTGCGGCGCGCCGCAAGCGGCGGCAGTTTGCCTGCACCTGTCCGGACTGGAGCGAGCGCAAGCCGCACCTGGGCGGCGCGCTGGGCGCGGCGCTGCTGGGCAGCCTGCTGGCGCGCGGCTGGGTCGAGCCCACGCGCACCTCGCGCGCGCTGCGCGTGACACCGGCGGGCCAACGCGAGATCATCCGCATCGCGGCCTAGCGCGCCGCGGCAACAGGAGAAAAAAGATGGCCACACCGCTGGACGACGACACGCAGGACGCGATCGCGCGTTTCTTCGCCCTGATCAACCTTGGCGACAGCGCCCAGACCTCGGCCCAGATGGCGATATTCGAGGATGCCCTGCTCGATGCCGAGGACGACGACACCGACGGGCCGGAACTGCTGTGGGTGATCCGCGAGGTCATCGACTGGCAGTCCGGCTTCTTTGTCGACTGGAAGGACGCGCAGTCCTTTATCGGCTGCCTGACCCAGCTGTGCGAGCGCATGGACCTGGAGCTCGACTGGGGCACCGACGACCCCGAGGACGAGGCCTTCCTGGAGAGCACCAGCGTGCCGGAACTGATGGAGCTGGCGCACAACCAGCTGCGCGTGGCCGGCTATACGCTGTGGAACTGGGATACCGGCGGCGATGCCTACGCCGGCTGGATCACGCGCAGCGAGGATGACGAAGAGATGCTGGACCTGGCCGAGATCCTGCGCTTCGAGGTGCGGCCGGCGGACCAGCCTTATTGAACACCGGCCGGCGCGCTTGCCGGCCCCGCACCGGCCGCGCTGCGCGCCTAGTCGAACAGGATCACAGAGCGCGCCAGTTCGCCGCGGCGCAGTTCGTCGAAGGCGTCGTTGATGCGGTCCAGCGGCAGCCGCTGCGCGATCAGCTCGTCCAGGTGCAGGCGGCCCGCCATGTAGAAATCGACCATGCGCGGCATGTCCACCGGGAAGCGGTTGGAGCCCATCAGCGAGCCCTGGATGCGCTTCTCGCCCAGGAAATCGCTGCCCTTCAGCTCGATCTTGACGCCCGGCGCGATCATGCCGATGACCGTGGCGGTGCCGCCGCGGCGCAGCATGGCAAAGGCCTGCTCGGTGGTCTCCTTCAGGCCGATGGCCTCGAAGGCATGGTGCACGCCGCCGCCGGTAAGCGTGCGCACCGCGTCCGGCACATTGCCCTCGCTGGCGTCGATCACGTCGGTGGCGCCGAACTTGCGGGCCAGTTCCAGCTTGCCGGGCATCCGGTCGATGGCGATGATGCGGCCGGCGCCGGCGATGGCGGCGCTGTTGACCGTGGCCAGCCCGATGCCGCCGCAGCCGATCACGGCGACGGTCTCGCCCGGCCGCACCTTCGCGGTATGGATCACGGCGCCCATGCCGGTGGTCACCGCGCAGCCGATCAGCGCGGCGCGGTCCAGCGGCATGTCGCGCCGGATCGCCACCAGCGCGTGCTCATGGATCAGCATCTGCTCGGCGAAGGCCGACAGGTTCAGGAACTGGTGCATGGCGTTGCCATGGGCGGCCCGCAGCCGCGGTTCCTCCTCTTCGCGGCGTCGGGTATCAGGCTCGGTGCATAGCGACAGATGGCCGGTCAGGCAATGCTCGCAATGGCCGCAATAGGCCGACAGGCAGGTGATGACGTGGTCGCCGGGCTTGACCGTGCGGACTTGCGCGCCGACCTGCTCGACCACGCCCGCGGCCTCGTGGCCAGGGATGGTGGGAACAGGGTGCGGGTAGGCGCCGTCCACGAAATGCAGGTCGGAGTGGCACACGCCGACGGCGGCGGTACGCACCAGCACTTCGCGCGGTCCGGGCTTGCCGATGGCCACGTCTTCGATCGCCAGCGGCGTCCTGGGTTGATGCAGCACTGCAGCTTTCATGGAATTCCTCCGGAGGGGAGCTACGGTGCCGGAAAAAATACCCCCAAACCTGGGTTCAGGAAAGCCGCGGGCCGCCCGCCGGAGCCGCTTTAAAGCTCTTCCTTGATCGGGAGCACGCGCAGCACGCCGATTCCCAGATGTTGCAGCGGGCCCATGCCGGGCTCGCTGTCGTAGACCACCAGCTGGCCCTTCTCGCGCGTGGTCCAGGTCAGGCGCGGATTGCCGCCGTCGCCATCGGTCTGCAGCCCGATGCGGTAAGCCATGTCGAGCAGGCCGTCTTCGGTCGAGCGGATCATGCGCTCGGCCAGCGCCGGACTGTCCAGCACCACGCCCATCTCGGTATTCAGCTTGGCCGAGCGCGGGTCCATGTTGAGCGAGCCGATAAAGACCTGGCGCCGGTCGACGATGTAGTTCTTGGCGTGCAGGCTGGCGCGGCTTGACGACAGCCAGGCGCGCGAGCGCGAACCGCGCGCGGCCTTGCCGCGATTGGCCAGTTCGGCATAGGCGCTGGGCTTGAGCTCGTACAGCTCGATGCCGGCGGCAACCAGCGCCTGGCGGTGCGGTGCGTAGCCGGCGTGCACCGGGCTGACATCGGTGGCTTCGAACGAGTTGGTCAGGATGCGCACGCGGATGCCGCGCCGCGCCAGCGCGATCAGCCAGGCTTCGCCGTCATCGTCGGGCACGAAATAAGGCGAGATCAGCAGCACCTCCTTCTGCGCCCCGCTGATCATCTTCTCCAGCCGGGCGGTGGCGTGGCCGGGGTCGTCGTGGGTCTGGTGGGTAATCTTGGCGGCCTTGTCGGACACCACCACGGCCTTGCCGTAGTAGCCGGGCATGTGGCCGCTCTCGATCCCCTTGGCCAGGCCCGAATCCAGCAACTCCTGCACGTAGGGGCTGGCCACGGCCTGGTCGCCGCGCGCCTCCAGCCGCTTGCGCAGGCTGCGCATTTCCACCGGCGCTTCCTTGCCGGCGGGGATCAGCGCCACCACGGGATAGGAAGACGCGTCGTTCCAGTATTCGTCGAACACCGCGGACACCTGCGGCACCGCCGGCCCGGCCACCAGCACGTCGAGGTCGCTGAAATCCATGTCAGTGCGCGCCGAGAAATACGCATCGCCGACATTGCGCCCGCCCAGCAGCGTGATCTGGTTGTCCACCGTCATCGACTTGTTGTGCATACGCCGGTCGAGGCGGTTGAAGCCCACGAGCATTTCCAGCCAGCGCACGCTGCGGTTGGCAAACGGGTTGAACAGCCGCACTTCCACATTGGGATGCGAATCGATCGCCGACAGGACTTGGTCGAGACCGCCGGTATGCAGGTCGTCGAGCAGCATGCGCACACGCACACCGCGGTCGGCCGCGTCCAGGATGTCGCCCAGCACCGCCGCGCCGGTGCCGGTCGGCTCGAAGATATAGGTCTGCAGGTCCAGACTGCGCTGCGCCGCGCGCGCCATCGCCAGCCGCGCGGCCAGGGCGTCGGGCCCGGACTGCAGCGGGTAGAACAGCGACTCGCCCGGGCGCTTGGCCAGGCGCGGCGCCAGCACCTTGCCCAGCGGCGTGTCGCTGGTATTGGCCGGGGCGGTCGACGGGGTGCGCTCCGCCTGTGCCGGCAGGCTGGCGCAGCCGCCCAGCACCGCGGTGCCGATCAGGCCGGCCAGCGCGAAGGCGGCCAGGCGGGTCGCGCGCCGGCACCAGCCGGCGCCGGCACGTGCCGCGGCGATCGGCCGCCGGGCGTCGAGCGGAACATGGCTGTGCGTCTGGAACATCCGTCAGTCTCCCTGCGCCGGTGAATGAAGGAACGGGGATGGGCCGGTGGCCGGGTCCTAGCACCGGCCGGCGTGCAGCGCCTGCTACCTCGCAAGATATACCCCGCGCGCCAGCCCCGGCAGCGGTGCCATTCCTGTCCGCGCCGGGAGTTTGTCCTACAGCGCAACATGGCCGAAGGGCGGACCGGCAGGCAGGCCGGCATCCGGCGGCGAGTGCGGCACTTGACCACGGGCACCCTTGCCGGGCAGGCGGCTGCGGCTTTCCCTGCACAGCGATTTCTCTTATGATGCCGCCCAATATACCGGCCGGTAGCACCGGGAGGAGGCCCTGCGGCATGTGTCGCCGCCCGCGCGGCTGGCGGCCTGCCGCAGCTTGCGGCCGCCCGGCGATGCCGGCATAGTTGCGCGCCTTCGCGCCCCTTTGCGTCCCTTCGTGGCTTGTACCGCACGGCGCGCCCAGACCGGATTCCGATGTCGACACAACCCTCCCAGCCTTCCTCCGCCGGCGCCCCCGCGCCCACGCTGCGCCGCACCCTGCGCGCCCGCCATCTCACCATGATCGCCATCGGCGGCTCGATCGGCACCGGACTGTTCGTGGCCTCGGGCGCCACCATCGCGCAGGCCGGGCCCGGCGGCGCGCTGGCCGCCTATATCCTGATCGGCGCGATGGTCTATTTCCTGATGACCAGCCTGGGCGAGCTGGCGGCGTACATGCCGGTGTCGGGCTCGTTCGCCACCTATGGCGCGCGCTATGTCGACGAGGGCTTCGGCTTCGCGCTGGGCTGGAACTACTGGTACAACTGGGCCGTGACCATCGCGGTGGAACTGGCCGCGGCGCAGCTGGTGATGCAGTACTGGTTCCCGGACACGCCCGGCGTACTGTGGAGCGCGCTGTTCCTGGGCCTGATGTTCGCGCTCAATGCGATCTCGGTGCGCGGCTTCGGCGAGGCCGAATACTGGTGCGCGCTGGTCAAGGTGGTGACGGTGGTGGCCTTTATCGGCATCGGCACGCTGATGATCTTCGGCATCCTGCGCGGCGACATGGCGGCCAGCCACGGCCTGGCCAACCTGACCACCGGCGATGCCCCCTTCGTCGGCGGGCTGCCCGCGCTGATCGGCGTGGCCATGATCGCCGGCTTCTCGTTCCAGGGCACCGAGCTGATCGGCGTTGCCGCCGGCGAATCGGCCGATCCGGCCAGGAACATCCCGCGCGCCGTGCGCCAGGTGTTCTGGCGCATCCTGCTGTTCTATGTGCTGGCGATCCTGATCATCGGCATCCTGATTCCCTACACCGACCCCAGCCTGCTCAAGAGCGACGTGCAGACCGTGGGCGTAAGCCCGTTCACGCTGGTGTTCCGCCATGCGGGCCTGGCCTTTGCCGCCGGCGTGATGAACGCGGTGATCCTGACCGCGGTGCTGTCGGCGGGCAACTCCGGCATGTATGCCTCGACCCGCATGCTCTACAACCTGGCCACCGAGGGCCGCGCGCCGCGCGTGTTTGCCCGGCTGACGCGCAACGGCGTGCCGCTGGTGGCGCTGCTGGCCACCACCGCGGTCGGCGCGCTGTGCTTTTTGACCTCGCTGTTCGAAAGCAAGTCGGTGTACCTGTGGCTGCTGAACCTGTCGGGCATGACCGGGTTCATTGCCTGGCTCGGCATCGCCATCAGCCATTACCGCTTCCGCAAGGGCTTTGTCGCCCAGGGGCATGACCTGGACCGGTTGCCCTATCGCTCGCCGTTCTTTCCCTACGGGCCGATCTTTGCCTTCGGGCTGTGCCTGGTCGTGACGCTGGGCCAGAACTACCAGGCCTTTACCAGCGGCAAGATCGACTGGGTCAGCGTGGCCGCGACCTATATCGGCATTCCGATCTTCCTGCTGATCTGGCTGGGCTACCGCATCGCGCGCAAGACGCGCTTCGTGCCCTATGCCGAAATGGAATTCCCCGCGCTGCCGGCCCGCGATGCCGCCGTAACGCGCACCGTCGTGCCCGCGGCCGGTGAATAGGCGCCGTTCCCGGGCGCCTGGCAATCCGCAGCATCAAGCAAAAAAAGCACAACAACAAGGAGCATCGCTTTGAAGAAAGCAATCCGTATCAGCCTGCTGGCGCTTGGCGCCGGCATGGCCCTGGGCCTGCCCGCGCACGGCGCGCCCACGCTGGTGGAATCGGTGCAGGGCTATACCCTGCAGCAGGACAAGGTCACCCGCTTCACCGGGCTGGTGTTCGACCAGGGCAAGGTGCTGGCCACCGGCGACGCCGCCGCCCTGCGCGCCCAGTATCCGGGCGCGCAGCGCATCGACGGCCAGGGCAAGACCCTGCTGCCGGGCCTGATCGATGCCCACGGCCACGTGTTCCGCCTGGGCTTCAAGACCACCGAGATCTCGCTGTCGGGCACGCGCACGCTGGCCGAGGCGCAGGGCATGATCCGCGCCTATGGCGACAAGAACCCGCAGCGCAAATGGCTGCTGGGCTATGGCTGGAACCAGGTGAACTGGAAGCTGGGCCGCTTCCCGACGGCAGCCGAGCTTGACGCCGCGGTGTCGGACCGCCCGGTGCGGCTGGTGCGCGTCGACGGCCACGCCGCGTGGCTGAACACCAAGGCGCTGCAGGCCGCCGGCATCACGCGCGATACCAAGGACCCTGCCGGCGGGCGCATCGAGCGCGATGCCAGCGGCAACCCCACCGGCGTGCTGGTCGACAAGGCCATGGCGCTGGTCAACAACGTGATCCCGCCGTACAGCGACGACGACCGCCGCACCGCGCTGGCCGCCGCGCTGGCGCACATGAACGCGCTCGGCCTGACCGCCGCGGGCGACGCCGGCGTGACCGTCGCCGAAGACCGCATCTACCGCGAGTTCGCCGACCAGGGCAAGCTGACCACCCGCATCTACGGCATGATCCGCGACACCGGCGACGACTTCAAGGCGCTGTCGGCCAAGGGGCCGCTGTCGGGCTACGGCAACGACCGCTACTACCTGCGCGCGGTCAAGCTGTACGGCGACGGCGCGCTCGGCAGCCGCGGCGCCGCGCTGATGGCACCGTACTCGGACGACCACGTGCACAGCGGCCTGCTGTTCATGAGCGATGCCGCGATGCAGGCCGCGGTCAAGACCGCGATCAAGGCCGGCTACCAGGTCAACATCCACGCTATCGGCGACGCCACCAACCACCAGGTGCTGGACGCCATGGAAGCGGCGTACAAGGACGTGGGCGGGCGCGAACTGCGCAACCGCGTCGAGCACGCACAGGTGATCGCGCTGCCGGACATCCCGCGCTTCAAGTCGCTGGACCTGATCGCGTCGATGCAGCCCACCCACGCCACCAGCGACATGAACATGGCCGAAGACCGCGTCGGCAAGGACCGCATCAAGGGCGCCTACGCCTGGCAGACGCTGCTCAGGCAAGGCACCGTGATCGCGGGCGGCTCGGACTTCCCGGTGGAATCGGCCAACCCGTTCTACGGCCTGCACGCGGCGGTGACCCGCACCGACCATGAAGGCCGCCCGATCAAGGGCTGGCATGCCGAAGAAGCCATGACCCTGCCGCAGGCCTTCCGCGCCTTCACGCTGGACGCGGCCTACGCCCAGCACCAGGAGAAGACGCTGGGCTCGCTCGAGCCGGGCAAGTGGGCGGACTTTATCCTGGTCGACCAGGACCTGTTCAAGGTCAAGCCTGCCGATATCTGGAAGACGCAGGTGCTGCAGACGTGGGTCGCCGGCGAGCGCGTGTACGCGAAGGACGGCAAGCGGTAAGCACGCGGTAGTGCACCAGTGGCCTGCCCGTACGGGCCGGCCGGGGGTGACAAGCGCGGCGCCGCAAGGGTGCCGCTTTTTTTTGGAAGCGCGTCTCAGATCCCCAGGTGGGTGGGGGCCGGGACCGAACCCCCCCGACTGGTCGTTGTCGACCGTACGCTCTCCCGCCGGACCGTCGCCCGTGTTCACCACGCCGCGCGGCTCGATCAGCAGCAGCTTCACTTCCGCATTGGCACTGGGCTTGTGCTCGACGCCCTTCGGCACCACCGCCATCTGGCCGGGCCGCAGCACGATCGAACCGTCGCCCGCGGGCCCCTGCCGGAAATCGATGCGCAACTCGCCTTCGAGGACGATGAAGGTCTCGTCGGTGTCGGCATGCCGGTGCCACTCGAATTCGCCTTCGACCTTCACCACCTTGAACTGGTAGTCGTTCATTTCCGCGACGACGCGCGGTTGCCAGTGTCCGTCGATTTGCGCGATCTTGCCGACCAGGTCAATGCTCTGGCACTGGCCGCGGCCGGCTGGTGCGCGGGGATGGCTAGCGGATGGGGACATGGTTCTCTCCGTTCACAAGTTGACGGGTTGAGGATACGCATGCGCCGTGCGGGCGTATTGAACGATCGTGGGAGATTCTCATCCGCTCCGGATGCTTCCCGCAACTTGCAGCCAGCGCCCCGGCGTCAGCCCGAAGGTCCTGGCGAAGTGCCGCGTCATGTGGCTCTGGTCGGCGAAACCCGCCGCCGCGGCTGCGTCAGCCAGCGACCTGCCAGCGAGCAACAGGTGGCGCACCGCATCGAGGCGACGCATGGTCAGATAGCGATACGGGCTGGTGCCGTAGAACGTGCGGAAGTCATGCGACAGGCTCCAGCGGTCGCGCCCCGTCGCCGCCTCGAGCTCGTCCAGCGTGACCACGCGCGTGCAGTTGGCATGCAGATACTCGCGTGCACGGCACGCGGCCAGATAGTCGCCCCGGGACCGCCGCGCGGGCGTACCGGCGACGGCGGCCAGCGCATGCGCCAGGTCGGCCAGTGCATCGCTCTGCTCGAGCGGCTCGAGCGTGCAGCCGACATGCTGCAGCAGCGCCTCGGTGGCCGCCGCGAGGCGCGGATCCGTCGTGACGCCGCCTTCGAGGAACGGCAGCGCGCGCCCGCCCAGGATGTTCTGGAACAGCACCGGCTCTACGTAGATCATCCGGTAGCGGAATCCTTCGTCGGTGCCTGCCTGGCCATCGTGCGGCTCATCGGGATGCAGCACCATGGTGTTGCCGGGCAGGCTGTCTCGCTGGCTGCGCCGATAGCTGAAACGCTGCACGCCGGCAAGCGTGCGGCCAATCGCGTAGGTGTCGTGGCGGTGCATCGCATACGCCTTGCCGTGGAACCACGCTTCGATACGCTCGACGCCCTCTGTCGGCCTGGCGTGCCGCACCCAGTCGGGGCATGAGAGGGAGGCTGGTCGGTTCATGGTGTAGGGCGACGATGGCGTTGGGGGGCCGCGCTGCCGCACGGGATCATCGGGGTGTGGTGCGGTGCTCAGGCGTGAGCAGAATTGTCGCATGGGCAGTGCGCCGCGCCACGGGCACCGCGTTGACTTGAACAATGCGACGATTAACGTGCCGGGCAGCTTGCGCTGTCATCGCAAGCTGCTATGTTGGCTTGAAGGAAACCACGGCGCGGTGCCTGTCATACGCCATCACGCCGCTCGCAATCGCCACACCGACCGGAACACAATCGTTCTCTTGGCCAACCCTCACGCGCTTGCCCTCGCCCTGATCGCCCTCTCCGGTGCCGCGCTGGCGCAGTCACCGGCCGACACGCCTGCCTACAAATTCCTGCGCTACGAGGAAGACTACCGCTACCTGCAAGGCGCCGGGGCCGACGCCACCCGTCGCCATTTCTGGGACCCAATCAAGTACATTGCCCTTGGCGCGCCCGATACCTATCTGAGCCTTGGCGGCGAGATCCGCGAACGCTTCGAGCACTATTCGGCACCGAACTTCGGCACGCCGGGCCGCGAGGCCGACGGCTATCTGCTGCATCGCATCCTGGTGCACGCCGATCTGCATGCGGGCCAGCGTTTCCGTGCCTTCGCGCAATTGGGCAATCACCTCGCCGCCGGCAAGGAGGTGGCCTTGCCCCCGTATGAAGACCGGCTGGATTTGCAGCAAGCCTTTGTCGACGCGCGTCTGCCAGTATCCGGCACGGCGGCAGAGGATCCCACACTGCGCCTGGGCCGGCAGGAAATGGCGTTCGGCGCGCAGCGGCTGGTGTCCGTGCGGGACGCGCCGAACGTGCGCCGCGCCTTCGACGGCGTTCGGCTGGGCGGGCAGGCCAGCGACGTCCGCATCGACGCCTTCGCCACCCGGCCCGTGCTGCTCAAGGCCGGCAATTTCGATGACCATCCCAATCATGCGCAGGGCTTCTGGGGCGTGTACACGACATTGCCGCACAGCTTCGTGCCGGCATCCGGCGTGGACCTGTACTACCTGGGCTTCGAGAACAGCCGCGCGCTGTACAGTATCGGCCCGGGCGTGGAGCGCCGCCATTCCGTGGGCGGCCGCATTTTCGGCAGCCACGGCCGTTGGGACTGGGACTGGGAAGCGCTGGTGCAGGTCGGCAGCTTCGGCCGGCAAGACCTGCGCGCCTGGGGCTTCTCGACCGACACGGGCTATGCCTTTGCGATGGGCGAATGGAAAGCGCGCGCCGGTATCAAAGCCACCGCGGGCAGCGGCGACAAAGATCCCCGCGACGGCAGGCTGGGCACCTACGGCGGGCTCTTCCCCAAGCTGGCCTACTTCAACCAGGCCGGACTGCTCGGCACCTCCAATGTGGTGGACCTGCAGCCGTCGCTGACGCTCAGGCCCACCGCATCGTTACGGCTGACGGTGTCGTGGGACTTCATCTGGCGCCAGACCACCGGCGACGCGGTTTATACCGCCACGGCCGTCCCCATCGCCGGCACTGCGGGCCGTCCCGGCCGCTACACCGGCAGCCAGCTCGCCTTCGACGTGTTCTGGCAGGTGGATCGCCATGTCACCGTCAACGCCGGGCTGGTGCATGTGGAGGTGGCGCCGGTGCTGCGTACGGCGGGCGGGCGCAATACCAATTTCACGTACCTGTCGGCGGCTTATACGTTTTGAGCGCGCGTTCCGAATCCACAACGTTATGCCGGGCCGGCCACCAGATCCAATCACTTTTTTGTTCGAACGCCATCAGCATTCGGTATCGACCGCCATTGCGATGCAGGGCAGTATGGCCTCGACTGCAGCGAGGCGGAAATGGTTGCGGATTGCGCGCCGACCTCCTAGATTCATCTCACCCGCGCGAGAACGCCATGTCCCCGATGCCGGGCCCCGCCAGCGGCAGTCATCCCTTTCGCCGAGGTTCACGCATCCCCCTTCCAAAGGAGACCCACCATGAGCAGCCCTGCCAACTTCAACGGCAAGCGCCCGGCCATCGATCCCGACGATACGGCCATGCTGCTGATCGACCACCAGAGCGGCCTGTTCCAGACCGTGGGCGACATGCCGATGCCGGAACTGCGCCTGCGCGCCGCGGCGCTGGCCAAGATGGCGACGTTGTCGAAACTGCCGGTAATCACCACGGCGTCGGTGCCGCAAGGCCCGAATGGTCCGCTGATCCCGGAGATCCACGAGAACGCGCCACACGCCAAATATGTGGCGCGCAAGGGCGAGATCAACGCGTGGGACAACCCGGAGTTCGTCGCCGCGGTGGAAGCCACCGGCAAGAAGAGCCTGATCATTGCAGGAACCATCACCAGCGTTTGCATGGCGTTCCCATCCATCAGCGCGGTGGCCGACGGCTACCGGGTCTTCGCCGTGGTCGATGCCTCCGGCACCTACTCGAAGATGGCGCAGGAAATCACGCTGGCGCGCGTGGTCCAGGCCGGTGTGGTGCCGATGGATACGGCCGCCGTCGCCTCCGAACTTCAGCGCACCTGGCATCGCGACGACGCCCAGCAATGGGCTGAGATCTACACCAAGATCTTCCCGACGTACCAGCTGCTGATCGAAAGCTACATGAAGGCACAGGCCGTGCAGAAGGACGGCGAGGTCCTGGACTCGGCACGCTGAGCCAAGCGTGCGCGGCGCGCGCAAAGCGCGCCGCGCCATCTCACTGCATCGACGGTGCCGGCTTGCCGGCGTCGATGCCGTAGCGCTCCAGTGCTTGTGCAACCAACTCGGCGGGCACCGCGTCCTGCGCCGCCAGCGCCCGCAGCGCCGCCACGCACACATAGGCCCGGTCCACCTCGAAAAAGCGGCGCAGCGACGGCCGGTTGTCGCTGCGGCCGTAACCATCGGTGCCCAGCACGGTGTATGGTGCTTGCACATACGGGGCGATAAGCTGCGGATAGGCGCGCACGTAGTCGGTGGCCGCCACCACCGGCGCTTCGCCGGCCAGCAGCTGCTCGACATGGCTGGGCGCGATGTCCGCTTGGGGCTGGTGCAAGCGCTGCCGCGCCACCTCGCGCGCCTCACGCTCGAGTTCGGCAAAGCTGGTCACGCTGAACACTTCGCTGTCGACCTGCCAGTCCTCGGCCAGCATGCGCGCCGCGGCTTCCACCTCGCGCAGGATCGCGCCGCTGCCCAGCAGCCGCACCTTGCCGCGCCCGCCCCCGTCGGATTGCGCCAGCCGGTACATGCCGCGCACGATGTCGTGCTCCACGCCGGCCGGCATCGACGGCTGCGCGTAGTTCTCGTTCATCACGGTCAGGTAGTAGAAGACGTCTTCCTGCCGCTCCATCATCGCGCGCATGCCGGCGTCGACGATCACCGCCAGCTCGTAGGCGTAGGCCGGGTCATAGGCGCGGCAGTTGGGAATGGTCGCGGCTATGACATGGCTGGTGCCGTCCTGGTGCTGCAGGCCTTCGCCGGAGAGCGTGGTGCGCCCCGCGGTGGCGCCCACCAGGAAGCCGCGCGCGCGCTGGTCGCCGGCCGCCCAGACCAGGTCGCCGATGCGCTGGAAGCCGAACATCGAGTAATAGATGTAGAGCGGCAGCATGGCGGTGCCATGGGTGCTGTACGCGGTGCCGGCGGCGATCCACGACGACATCGCGCCGGCTTCGGTGATGCCCTCCTCCAGGATCTGGCCGCTGACGTCCTCGCGGTACCACAGCATCGAGCCTGCGTCTTCGGGCTCGTACAGCTGGCCCTGCGACGAATAGATGCCGACCTGGCGGAACAGGCTGGCCATGCCGAAGGTGCGCGCCTCGTCGGCGACGATGGGCACCACGCGCGGACCCAGTGCCTTGTCCTTGAGCAGCGCGGTCAGCATGCGCACCATCGCCATGGTGGTCGACATTTCCTTGTGGCCGGCGTTGACGGCGAACTGCCCGTACTGCGCCAGCGGCGGCACCGGCACGGCGTCGGCGCGGCAACGGCGCGCGGGCAGGTAGCCGCCCAGCGCCGCGCGGCGTGCCTGCAGGTAACGCAGTTCCGGACTGTCCTCGGCCGGCCGATAGAAGCGCATCGCTTCCAGGTCGGCATCGGAGAGGTCCAACCCGAAGCGGCTGCGGAACGCCTTCAGCGCTTCGAGGTCGAGCTTCTTCTGCTGGTGCGTGGTGTTCTGCGCCTGCCCCGCATCGCCCATGCCATAGCCCTTGACGGTCTTGGCCAGGATCACCGTGGGCTGGCCCTTGTGGTCGCGCGCCGCGGCAAAGGCCGCATGCAGCTTGCGCAGGTCATGGCCGCCGCGATTGAGCGCGGCCACCTCCTCCGGCGTCATGTGGGCAGCCAGCGCCTTCAGTTCTTCGTTCTGGCCAAAGAAGTGGCTGCGCCCGTAGTGCCCGTCCTTGGCCTTGTAGGTCTGGAACTGGCCGTCCATGGTGGCGGCGAAGGCGCGCAGCAGCGCCCCGCTGTGGTCGCGCGCGAAGATCGGGTCCCATGCGCTGCCCCACAGCACCTTGATCACGTTCCAGCCGGCGCCGCGGAACAGCGCCTCCAGTTCCTGCACGATCTGGCCGTTGCCGCGCACCGGCCCGTCCAGGCGCTGGAGGTTGCAGTTGATGATGAAGGTGAGGTTGTCGAGCCGCTCGCGCGCAGCCAGCGGGATCGCGGCGATCGATTCGGGCTCGTCCATTTCCCCGTCGCCGAACACGCCCCAGACGTGGCGGCCCGAGGTAGCCTGCAGCCCGCGATGCTCCAGGTAGCGCATGAAGCGCGCCTGGTACACCGCCTGGATCGGTCCCAATCCCATCGAGCCGGTCGGGAACTGCCAGAAGTCTGGCATCAGCCACGGATGCGGATACGAACACAGCCCCCTGCCATCGGACTCGCGGCGGAAGTTGTCCAGTTGCGCCTCGGACAGGCGCCCTTCCAGGAAGGCGCGCGCGTACACTCCGGGCGCCGAGTGCGGCTGGAAATAGACCAGGTCGCCGCCATTGCCGGCGTCGGCGCCGCGGAAGAAATGATTGAAGCCGACTTCGAAGATGTCGGCGGCCGAGGCATAGCTGGAAATATGGCCGCCCAGCTCGCCATAGGCCTTGTTGGCCCGCACCACCATGGCCAGCGCATTCCAGCGCACGATGGCGGTGATGCGCTCTTCCATGGCGGCATCGCCGGGATAAGGCAGCTGCCGTTCGACCGGGATGGTGTTCAGGTATGGCGTATTGCCCTGCGCGGGTGTCGATACCCCAAGCGCAGGCGCGACATCGAGCAGCCGCTCCAGCAGGTAGCGCGCGCGTTCCTGACCGCATTGCGCCACCACCGCCTCCAGCGCCTCCAGCCATTCCTGTGTTTCCTGGGGATCGTCATCGTGCTGCCGTGCGGCCAGTGCGAGCAGGCGCGAATGAGGGGAGGCAAGGTTGGTCATGGAAGGTCTCCGTAGGCTTTTTTTTATTCTATGGAGAGGCCTGCGGCACGAGGTGCTGACTTTCCACGCGCAGCTTGCGGGTGACGGCATATGACGCTGCGGCAAGCGCCATTCACGCGCAACGATGCTGCGGCACGCGCGGTTCACCCGCAGCGCGTGCCGGCGCGAGGGCAGCCGCGATGGCGCCGTTGCCCGCCGCCGCGCTTACCGCCTGAAGGAATCCGCCGGCAGGCGGTCGATAAAATCGCTGGCGCGCCTGAGGTGTTCGCGCATCAGCTGTGCCGACTTGTCGGCATCGCCGCTGACGATGGCCTGCGCAATCAGGCGGTGCTCGTTGACCGACTCCTGCAAGGCTTCGCCGTGGATGGCATTGCCAAGCTGGAACATGATCATCGGCAACTGCAGGCGGCCGATGAAATCCGTCAGCTGCGCATTGCCGCACTCGTCGGCGATGGCCTGATGGAAGCGGCGGTTCTCTTCGAAGTAGGCCGCCGGGCTCATGGCATGGTGGTCTTCCCAGATCGGCCGGGTCGCGTTCAGGAACCGCTCGCGCACACAGGCCTCGTCCATGCGCCCGGCCGTGCGCCGCGCCGCCAGCGCTTCGAGTTCGGCACGTATCTCGAACAGCTCCTTCATCTCGGGGTGCGTGTAGCGCCTGACCATGGTGGTCTGGTTCGGGATGCTCTCGACCAGCCCCTCGGCCGACAGGCGGCGGAACGATTCGCGCACCGGACCGCGGCTGACGCCGAGCTCGCGAGTGAGGTCGGCCTCGACCAGGCGCTGGCCCGGCACCAGGCGTCCGCTGAGGATGGCCTGCCGAAGCGTATCGACCACATATTCGAGCGTGTTGCGTGGCGGTGCGGATGGATGGGTCATGGGAAAGGGGCGTTGCTCGCGATAACCCTGATTGTATCCGACGCTGGCGAACATTATTGTCCTACAACATCGTAGCGCTACCTCCAGGTCAAAGCGCCGTTATCGCTACAAGATGTGCTGGCCGTTTTCGCTTGCTGAAAGGAACTGCTGGCCATTTACCGCGTCAGGCGGCGCATCGTCATCCTGCATGACGGTCACGCGCTGATTTGAATTGTCCTACATTAACGTCGAGCAAAAGAGCAGGCGACACGACGCTCTCATCCCGAGACGAAACGGAGACATTGATGGCCGCAAGCATCCAGCAAAGCCCGATCGAGGCTGCCCTGCCCGATCTCGAGAAGTCCGCCTACGACAAAGTGTTCTGGCGGACCGTGCCGCTGTTCTTCGTCTGCTACGTGGTCTCTTACCTCGACCGCGTCAACATCGGCTTCGCCAAGCTTCAGATGCTTGGCGACCTGGACCTGACCGACAACGTCTATGCGCTGGCGGCCAGCATGCTGTTCTGGGGCTATGTGCTGTTCGAGATGCCGAGCAACCTGATCCTGCACCGCGTCGGCGCGCGCCGCTGGATCGCGCGGATCATGATCAGCTGGGGCATCGTCTCGATGTCCATGATGTATATCGGGCCGCTGGCCACGCTGTTCCACACCACGCCGGCAAACGTGTTCTATGTGCTTCGCTTCCTGCTGGGCGTATGCGAAGCGGGCTTCTTCCCCGGCGTCGTGCTGTACCTGAACCAGTGGTTCCCCTCGCACAAGCAGAACCGCGTGCTGGCCGGCTTCATGTTTGCGCTGCCGTTGAGCCTTTGCATCGGCGGACCGGTATCAGGCTGGATCCTGCAGAACATGCAGGACACCCTGGGCCATCGCGGCTGGCAATGGATGCTGCTGATCGAGGGCCTGCCCGCAGTGATCCTGGGCATCGTGGTGCTGACCTGCCTGACCGACTCGGTCGACAAGGCGCGCTGGCTGAGCGCCGAGGAAAAGGCGCTGATCCAGCGCAACCTGGCCACGGAGAACGCGCACAAGGCCCACAACTTTGGCGCGGCCCTGAAAAGCCCGGTGATCTGGCTGCTATGCGCGATTCTCCTGACTATGAACACGGGTTTCTACGGCCTCTCGTTCTGGCTGCCATCGATCATCCAGGCGACCGGCCTCAAGAACGTCTACCACGTCGGCCTGCTGTCCGCGCTGCCTTACGTGGTGGCGGGCGCGTTCATCGTAGCCAATGCCGTGCACTCCCACCGCACCGGCGAACGGCGCCTGCATGCAGCCATTCCGGCCGGGTGCGCCGGCATCGGCCTGATCCTGAGCGCAGCGTTTGCCAGCCAGCTGGGGCTGTCGCTGCTGCTGATCTCGGTCGCGGCAGCGGGCATCCTGGGCGTGGCGCCGCTGTTCTGGATCTTCTCGGGGCGTGCGCTCACCGGCGCGGCGGCGGCTGCAGGTCTGGCCATGATCAACTCGGTCGGCAGCCTGGCCGGCATCACCGGCGCCATGATCACCAATGTCGCCAAGAACGTCACGGGCAGTGTCAACAGCGGCACCTACGTGCTCGGAGCCTGCCTGCTGTTGTGTTGCGCGCTGATCCTGCTGCTGCCGCGCGCCATCGTGTCGGCCGACGCGCCGCGGCGCTGAACGCGGATGCCTTCCGGCCAGCCAACGTTTTCAGACAGGAGAGACCATGGGAACACAAGCTTTGCGATCGGACATGGGATGGAGCACGGCCGAGCGCATCACGGTGCGCGGACTGGACTTGTGCCAGGACGTGCTGGGCAAGCTCGCGCTGGGTGACTTCGCCTTTCTCGAGGTCACCGGCAGAAAGCCGGGCGCCGCCGAGTCGACCGTATTCAACGCCATCCTTGCGGTGCTGGTGGAGCACGGCATGACGCCTTCGGCGATGGTGGCACGCCTGACCTATCTGGGCGCACCGGAGTCGATGCAGGCCGCGATTGCCGCGGGCCTGTGCGGCATGGGCACCACCTTCGCAGGTACCGCCGAAGGCGCGGCGCGCCTGCTGCAGGAGGTCCTGCCCCTGGGCACGGCCCGCGAATACGACATGGCTGAGACCGCCGCGCGGATCGTGCAGCGGCACCGGCAGCAACGGCTGCCGGTGCCGGGCATCGGCCATCCCGTGCACAAGCCGGTCGACCCGCGTGCCGTCCGGCTGTTCGCCATTGCGCAGGAAAACGGCCTGGCCGGACCCTACGTCGCGCTGATGCAGGCGATCTCGCGCGAGGCCGAGCGCGCCTTCGGCAAACCCGGCCAGCTCCCCGTGAACGCGACCGGTGCCATCGGCGCCATCGCCTCCGAGCTCGGCCTGTCGTGGAAGCTGTGCCGCGGACTGGCGGTGGTAAGCCGCGCGGTCGGCCTGCTCGGCCACCTGGCCGAGGAAATCGAACACCCCATCGCCAATACGCTGTGGGTGCGCACCGAAGACGAAGCATCGTCGCACCTCGTGCCGAAGGAGCCACAATGAAGATCCTGCAGAACATCCGCGTCATCGAGATTGGCCGCTTCATCACCGCGCCGCTGGCCGCGCAGCTGCTGGGCGAGCTCGGCGCCGAGGTCATCAAGATCGAATCGCCCAAGGTGGTTGACCCGTTCCGCACCTTCGACGGCGGCATGTACGCGGGGCATTTCCAATCCCATAACCGCAACAAGCGCTCGCTGGCGCTCGACTTTGCCACGCCCGATGGCCGCGAGGTGCTGCAGGAGCTGCTGCGGGACGCCGATGTCCTGCTGCTGAACATGCGGCCCGGCAGCGAGGCCAAGCTGGGGCTGGACGCGGAGCACCTGCACCGGGTCAATCCGCGGCTGGTGCATTGCTCGATCACGGGCTTCGGCGCCGACGGCCCCTACGCGCACCGCCCCGCGTTCGACAATGTCGGGCAGGCGCTGTCCGGCTGGATGTCGATGTTCCATCGCGGCACCGATGCGCGCGTGCCCGGGCCGCCGGTGTCCGACACCATTTCCGGCGTCTATGCCTGCATCGGCATCCTGGGTGCGCTGGTGGAGCGCGCCACCACCGGGCGCGGTCGCACGGTCGAGGTGTCCATGCTCGAAGCGATGATCGCGCTGGCGACCGAGCCGCTGGGACAGCTGTCTGCCTATGGCAGCGCGCCGGAGTTTTACAGCCGCGCGTCGAAATCGCAGTCGTACCTGGTCACGTGCCGGTGCGGACGCCGCATCGGGATTCACCTGTCGTCGCCCGAAAAATTCTGGCAAAGCCTGCTCGATGCCATCGAGCGCCCGGACCTGGCGCAAGCCTATCCGGATCGCATGAGCCGCGTGCAAGGCTATGACGCCATTGCCGCCGAGCTCAGCGCCGTGTTCGCCACCGCCGACCGCGATACCTGGATGGCGCGCCTGCAGCGGCACGATGTGCCGGCGGCGCCGGAGCTGCGCCTCGACGAACTCGAGGATGACGCGCAGGTGCGCCACCTCGGCATCTTCTATCAGATGGAGCACCCTGAGTATGGCGCGGTGCGTGCGGCCAATCGCGCCATCCGCTACGATGGCGACAACGGCAGCGGCTTCCGCGTGCCGCCCGCTTTCGGCGAGCATTCGGTCGAGCTGCTGCGCGAGGCCGGCTTCGATGCGGCACGTATCGAGCAGCTGCTCGCTTCGCGCACCGTCGTCGACCACCACCGGCAGCTCCCTGGCAGCACGCCAGGCTGAGGCCATTGCGGTCAACCGTGATCCTTCCATGATCGAACTCGACAAAATCGACCTCAGGATACTGGCCGAGCTTCAGCGCGACGCCAGCCTCACCAACGTGGAGCTGGCCGCGCGCGTCAACCTGTCGCCATCGCCTTGCCTGGCACGCGTGCGCGCGCTGAAGCAGTCGGGGCTGATCAGCAAGCATGTCACGCTGCTGGATCCGCGCAAGCTTGGCCTGAACGTCAACGTCTTCATCCAGGTCAGCCTGGAAAAGCAGACGCGCGCCGGGCTGGAATCGTTCGAGCGCGCCGTGCTGGCGCTGCCGCAGGTGATGGAGTGCTACCTGATGAGCGGGGATTCCGATTACCTGATCCGGGTGCTGGTGTCCGAAGTGCAGGCGCTCGAACACTTTATCGTCGACAAGCTGACGCGACTGGCCGGCGTGGCCAGCATCCGCTCCAGCTTTGCGCTCAAGCAGGTGAAGTACCAGACCGCGCTGCCGCTGCCCGAACCGGTGCAGAAGAAGCAGGGACGCTAGACGCGCATGCGCTTTGCTGCGGTCTCCGCAGCAACCCCAATTGTTGCCCGCCACACTCCCCCGGTACATTCACGTCGGCCATGCCGGCCGCATCAAGATCGCGGGGCCGGTTGCCCTGCGCAGGCGGGCCGAATGACTGAACCAACAGGAGCAGCAGATGGCAGAGCGGTACCCGGCGCAGATTCTGCAGGGCGAGTTCGGGCGTGCCACGATCAACACGACCGGGCAGGCCATTGTCGAGCACGCTCATCGCGAGTTCAACGTGATCATCAAGCTCAGCGGCGCGGATACGACCTTGCAGTCAGGCGAGGTTTCGCTGTCGGTCGACGACGACTCGGTGGTCCTGTTCAATCCGTGGGTGGTGCACGCCAAGCATCCCAGCGACAACGGCCCCGCCACGATCCTGTCGCTGTTCCTGAACCCATCCTGGCTGGCGAGCGAATTCCCGCACACCGCGCCGCACCTGGATCACCTGTTTCCCGCACCGCGGGTCGCGCTGGTCGACGAACTGCGCGAAACCGTGAAGCTGCTGGTGGCCGCGATCTCGATGCGCTCGCTGGCGTCGCCCGGGCTGTGCGAGGAACGCCTGAAGGCAGTGGTGGACACGGTGGTGCGGCACTATGCGAATCTCGATGCCGCGGGCGCGGCGCTGCGCCATACGCGGCCGAGCGACCGTCGCATCCGCAAGGCCATTGCCTATATCCACGAACACGCTGCCGAGAATCCGAAGGTCGGCGACATCACCCGCTCGGCCGGCATCTCGCGCTCGCATTTCTTTGCGCAGTTCAGCCGCTGTACCGGGGTCTCGCCGCGGCATTACATCGACAGCCTGCGCCTGGGCATCGCCACGCGCTGGCTTGCCACCACGGACCGGCCGCTGACCGACCTGGCCGACGAACTCGGCTTCGGCACCCACAGCAACTTCACGCGCTTCTTCACCCGGCACATGGCGCTGTCGCCGAGCGAATTCCGCCGGCGCGCGACCGATCTCGCGCTGCTGGAACCGCAGTGAACGCTAGGCGCGCCGCTGCCCGGTCATCGGCGTGAAAGCGGCGCGCTGGCCGATGCGGGCGTACCACGCATCCAGCGCCGCAAACTGCGCGCACGCCGGCTCCATGATCTTCCAGAGGTTGTAGCTGATTGCCAGCGGGATATCGGCAATGGTGAAGCGCTGGCCAGCGAAATAGTCGCGCCGCCCGAGCGCGCGGTCGGCCAGGCGCAGCAGCGGCACGATGCCGTCGCGCGCGGCCTCGGTTTCCTGCCCAGTGGGCGGCGTGCTGCGGGGCTTGACCACGAGCACCGCCAGCGCGCGCACGGCCGGCGCCAGGTGCGCGCACTGCCAGTCCATCCATTGATCGATGGTGGCGCGCACGCGCAGATCGTCCGAGGTCAGCCGCCCGTGCGGATCCCTGGCGGCCAGGTAGCGCAGGATGGCATGGGACTCCCAGATGGCATGGCCGTCGTCTTCGAGGGTCGGCACGCGACCGTTCGGATTCCTGGCCAGGTATTCGGGCGTGTCGGTGCCGCCGGCGGCACCGCCGGTTTCCTTCAGGACATAGTGCAGGCCCAGCTCTTCGCAGGCCCACAGCACCTTCTGCACGTTGGGCGAGCCGCGGTGGCCCCAGACAGTCAGCATGATCCTCCTTTCGATGGCGATGGTGATGGCGATGCGCTATTGCGCGCGCACGGGCGGCGTCACCGAGCCGCCGATCGACTCGATCGCCCGCGTCAGCGTCTCTTCCTCGAGCTCGGCCTGGCCGCCGCTTGCCGCCACCGCCCCGACCAGCGTTCCCTCGACCCAGACCGGCAGCGAGCCGATCGCAGGCAGCAGCGGCGCGCCGTATCCCAGCGAGGCGATATTGCCCCACACCATCGGATGGTCCACATAGCGCTGGCGCAGCGCGCGCCCCGACTGCCCGCCGGTGGCCACGCAGGCAAAGGCCTTGCCGCGCGCCACTTCCATCGTGACAAAGGGCGCGCCGTCCATGCGCGCGGCGGCAACCAGGTGCCCGGCGCTGTCGACCACGACAAAGCTCAGTGCGCTGCCATGGGCTTGCGCCTGCCGCATGGCGGTTTCAAGGATCTGGCTGGCCTGCCGGTAGCTGATCAGCGTGAGGCAATTTGGATGGGATTGTTCGGTGTCCATGGGTCTCTCGTGTTGCAACGTCTTGAAGTCTTTCCCGCTATCGCGGCATGTTGGCTAGCGGATCGCCGCGCGGAAGGTGGCGGTGCGGCTCAGCAGCAATACCGACACCGCGGCCACGACGGCGGGCACCGCGATCGCGCCATAGATGCTGGCCGGCGGCCACTGCCATCCGACCAGCAGGCCGACGCCGAGCGGGCCCAGCACCGCGCCGATGCGCGCCACCCCCATCGACCAGCCGACACCCGTGGCGCGCACGCGTTCCGGATAGAGGCTTGCCGACAGCGCCAGCAACGACCCGCCCGCGGCGGAAGAGAAGAATCCCGCCAGCGTGGCCGCGATGGCGACGGCAGCGAAGCTGTGCGCCAGCGCGCCCAGGCAAGCGATCGACGCGGCCGCCGCCGTCAGCGCCACCATCAGCGCGCGTGGCGGCGACACGTAGCGCAGCGCGGCGCTGATCAGCACCGTTCCGGCGACGCCGCCGGCGTTGAGCAGGCCCAGCATCGATGCGGCCATCGACAGGCTCCAGCCGGCCCGCTGCAGCAATGCGGGAGTCCACACGCCCACCACCACCAGCACCGTCCAGGTCATCCAGCAGGCCAGCCACAGCCACAGCGTGGCCGTGCCGCGGCCCTCGCCGAGCAGCGTGCGCAGCGGCGCCACGCGCTGCGCGCGGCCGGCATCGGGTGTGGCGCTGCGCCGCACCTCGCGCGATTCCGGCAGCAGCCACGCCAGCACCGGCACCAGCAGCAGCGGCGCCGCCCCGCCCAGCAGGAAGATCACCTGCCAGCCGAACCGCTCCAGCGTGAAGGCGCTCAGGAACGAGCCCGCCATGCCGCCGATCGGCACCGCCGCCCACAGCAGCGTGACCACCCGCGCGCGCAGCGCGGGCGGCGTGAACTCCGACGCCAGGCTGATGAAGTTGGGCGCCACCCCGCCCAGGCCGATGCCCGCCAGGATGCGGATCAGCAGCAACTGGCTGTACGAACCCGCCAGCGCGGTGCCCAGCGAACTGAGTGCGATCAGCATCGTTCCCGCCACCAGCAGCCGCTTGCGGCCAAAGCGGTCGCCCAGCGCGCTGAAGGTCACGGCGCCGATCAGGAAGCCGATCTGCGAGGCACTGAAGAGCGAGCCGAAGGCCTGGATGTCGATACCGATCGACGCCGCCATGGCATCGGCCGCGGGACCGACGGACTGGGTATCGAAGCCGTCCAGGAAGGCCACCAGCCCGCACAGCACGTAGACGCGCCAGGGCAGCCGCTGCGCGGCGCCGGGCGCCGCAGTTGCAACGTCCGCTTGCTCGGCGCGGATTTCAGGTTGAAGAGAGACCATGGTCATGTGCCCGGGCTTATCGGGCATTGGTAGCGGGCATTGAAGTAGGCAAGGAAAGATGCCTGCGATGCGCTGCAGGCCCGTCGGCAAGCACTAGGCCCCGGCGCGCAGGGATTGCGATATCTGCGCCTGCCGCGCCGCGCTGAAGATGCGCTTCGGCAGCATGGCCTGTACCACCTTGGGCGACTGGAAGCGGTAGTTGCTCTGGGTCTGGTTGGCGTACTGCGTCACGTGGAAGCCGCCTTCGATACTGCAAAGCGCATACACGTCGTGCCAGGACAGCCCGGTCGCCGCGCTGACCCAGCCGATCATCTGCCTCAGCCCGGCGGTAAGCGCGTCTTCCAGGCTTGACCCCGAGCCGAGCACGATCCAGTGCGTCGGCGTTTCGGCCACCGGCGCGCTCAGCGCGATGCGCTTGTGCAGCACGTACTGGATGCGCAGGTCTTCCATCGCGGTTTCGATGCCGGTCTGGTTGACCGCGCCGTCCCCCTGCGCCGCGTTCGAGTCGCCGGTCCACATCCTGGCGCCGGGCACCTGCACCGACACAAACAGCGAGGTGCCCTCGACCAGTGCCGGCAGCGACAGATTGCCGCCATTGGGGCCCAGCAACAACGCGCTGGTCGGCTTGTCGCCGGCGGGCTGTGCCGCGATCGCGCCTTGCGCCGGCGCCAGCGCGATGCGCACGCCGGGCGCGAATTCCGCAAAGCGCCGCTCGGCATCGAAGCGGAAGTAGTGCAGGTACGGTTCCTGGAAATCCCCCGGCAAGGCCCCCATGCCCTTTACCGTCGAATTCCAGCCCCAGTCGATCGGCCGCAGACGCAGCATCCTGCACTCGATCACGTCCCCCGGCATGGCGCCCTTGATGCTCACCGGCCCCACCAGCGATTGCGGGCCTTGCGGATAGCGCTTGCGCACCACGTTGCGCTCGGCGAAGGACATGCCGTACTTGGCTTCATTGCCCCAGTGCACCCACGTGTCGGGGTAATGCACGACATCGCCCGATTCGATCTCGAGCACCGGCGGGGCGGCCGGGTCCATCTCGCCGACGCGCACCGTCTGCGGCGTGGAGCGCAGCGTGTGTACCTTGCCATGCTGGTTCGGGTCGAACACGCGCACGTGGCCGCCCTCGCCCTCCGCTGCGTTGGACGATGCGGCGCGGGCTCCCGCGCCCGCCAGCATCGACGCCCCGCCGATGCCAGCCAGCTTCAGCATGCCGCGCCGGCTGAGCGCGGCGCTGAAACCTGCCGCGAGCTGGCGGATGGCGTCGCGTTGCGACGCGTCGGCGTCATCAGAGCCATTGGCCTGGCCGATGTTGCTTGTCTCTGTGGTCACTTGCTTTCCCCCCAAGTTTTCTCCGGTCGAACGCTGCCGGTCCCGGCGCTGCGGTCGCACGTGGCGATCGGTCCCACGATACCTGCGGTGGTGCGGCAGCCACTGCCCGGTGCGTCGGCTCGCTTATCAGATCGTCCGATTTTCAGAGCGGCGCCGCGCCGCGTGCGCCGAGCACTACGGCGGCAAGCCAGGCGCGTTCGGTCCCGTGGTTCAGCCAGCGATGGCGCACCCCGTTCTGGACCACCGTATCGCCCGCCTGCAAGACAGTCGCGACGCCACCGTCGAGCTCGAGCGTGATGGACCCGCTGAGCACCACGACAAAATCGATCGACTTGGTCGCATGCATGCCCGGCACCTCGGGGTCCATCAGCTCCAGCAGCCCGGGAATGTCGCGCTCCATCTCTTCCCTGGCCCGCTCCGGGTCGGCCGGCGGTTGGGCGCGCAGGACCTCGGCCAGCGGCGGCACGCTGAAGACCGAGAAGTGATAGCCGCCCGGCGGCGGCGAGAACTTCGGCGCCGCCGACGGTTCGCCCGGATTCGGCACGGCGGGCGCTGCCGCCGCGCCCCACAGCGGCACCGTGGTCACGCCGCCGGCCAGCGCCGGCGCGCGTTCGGGCACTTCGATGTCGGAGGCGATCACCGCCTTGCCGCGCTGCAATCCTGTCACTACCCGCCTGACCGTCTTCATGGTTCGTCTCCTGGAGCGTCGCACTGTTGGCATGCCGGACTGGCATCGGCTGATCCCGCCATCGCCTGCCCGCTTCTGATGCAGCGCGAGTCTAGGACGTAACCGGCCATGCGCGGCCATGCCCGGCACGCGCCCACGAGATTTTTGGACTGCGGGTTAAACCTGCGGGCTATCCGGTCACGTCGATTGGCTGCTGCGCGCTTACGCTCGGTCCTCAACGGCGGCGGGCTGCCGGCCCGCAACACACGATCCCGGCCAGCCGGTTTGCTCCGCCTTCCTTCGATTCGCATGCACCAGCCCACAACATGAAGATCATTGCTTATGCGGACGGCAGCGCTACCGCGCTTGGCGTCGTCACCAGCCCAACGCATTTCGTCGCGGTCGCGGAGATCGCTCCGGAGCTGCCCTCCAGCCTGATCGCGATCATGGAACGCGAGCACGGCCTCGCACGCCTGCGCGAGGCCGCGGCCGGCGTGGCGGGCAAGCGCGCGCTGGACTCGGTCCGGCTCAAGCCGTTTCTCGAGCGCCCCAATGCCATGTGGGCGCTGGCGCTGAACTTCAAGAGCCACCTGGCCGAAACCGGGCTGCAGACCAACGGCGACTATCCGCATCTCTTCCTGCGCACGCCGGCCTCTTACGTCGGCGCGGGGGAAGCGATCGCGGCACCGCCCGAAGCCGTTGCGCGCGCATTCGATTACGAAGGGGAACTGGGCGTCGTTATCGGCAAGCCCGGACGCTACATCCCCGAGCAGCGCGCGCTGGAGCACGTGGCGGGATACACCTGCCTCAACGAAGGCTCGGTACGCGAGTACCAGGTGCACAACCGCCAGTTCGGCCTGGGCAAGAACTTTGAAGCCTCGGGTGCATACGGTCCATGGCTGATGACTGCCGACGAATTCGGGGATCCCGCGACCCACACGGTGCAGACCCGCCTGAACGGGGTGGTGCGGCAGCGCGCGCGGCTCGACGACATGCTGTGCAGCGTCGCCAGGGTGATCAGCTACCTGAGCCAGGGCTACAACCTGCGGCCCGGCGACCTGATTGCGATGGGCACGCCTGGCGCACTCAAGCCGCAGCCCGACGATGCGGCGGGCCGTGACCTGTCGCGCCAGTACGGCCTGTTCAAGGTGCCGGGGCTGGTCCACATGCGTCCCGGCGATGTGGTCGAGGTGGAGATCGACGGCCTGGGCATCCTGCGCAACCCGGTGGTTGGGGACGACGCGCATCCGGGAACCCCTCGCTAGACGCAAGCGGCGCTTGCCTGCCGCCCGAATGGCGCTGTGCCGGGCGCTGTGTGCCGGTGCGCCGGTCGTGTTCCTTATTCGCATTCATAACAAGAGAGATAGGAGGAGAAAGTGTTGGAAGCACGTCATTGCCTTAAGCACAGCCTGACCCTTGCATTGCTCGCCGGGCTCGGCGCGTCGGCCACCGCAAACGCTGGCGGGGTCCGGCTCTACGGGCTGATCGACACCTATGTCGGCAGCATCAAGCCGAGCGGCGCGCCGCGCAGTTCCTGGCAGCTCGACAACGGTGGCGAGACCACGCCGTTCTGGGGCATCGGCGGCGAAGAAGACCTGGGCGGCGGCCTCAGCACCGTGTTCGCCGTCGAGAGCTTTTTCCGCCCCGACACCGGCGAGATGGGCCGCAGCCCGGTCGACTCGATGTTTGCCCGCAATGCCTATGTCGGCCTGTCTTCGAACAAGTTCGGCGAACTGCGCATCGGCCGGAATTCCACGCCCATGCTCTATCTGACCGGACAGTTCAATCCCTTTGCCGGCTCGACGCGTTTCTCGCCGCTGAACGTGCAGAACTGGATCCCCACGTTCGGGCGCCTGATCCATGGCGATACCGGCTGGAGCAACGCCGTGCGCTACCTGTCGCCCACCTTTGGGGGGCTGAGCTTCCAGCTGATGTATGGTCTGGGCGAGGCCGCGACCAACAATGGCACCAACAACATGGGCGCCATGATCCGCTACCAGAACGGCCCGCTGGACCTGGCGGTGGGCGGCAACCACACCAAGACCGGCGCGGCCATCACCGCGCTGGAACCGAGCCAGAAGGTGCTGTTCACCGGCGCTTCGTACGACTTCAAGGTGCTGAAGCTGTTCGGCACCTTCAACATGACGAAGAACGGGCGCTCCGAGGTGCGGACCTATACCTACCAGGCCGGCATCTCGGCCCCGCTCGGAGCGGGCCGGCTCAATGCCAGCTACGCGTGGACGAAGAATGATCGCCGTATCCAGGATGACTTCAACCGCACCACGGCAGCAATCGGCTATAGCCACGACCTGTCCAAGCGTACCGACGTCTATGCCAACTATCTCTACGACAAGTTGACTACCGCCGGCACCGGCAACACCTTTGGCGTGGGGCTGCGGCACAAGTTCTGAGTCCGCACGCGCGCGGCACATCGTGCTGCCCGAAGCCGGGCAAGGCGAAACAACCCACGCTTTGTCCGGCTCATCGCCCATGCAAACGGCACATGCTGCCGCGCCCCGGTACTTAGAATGAAGCGTGGTATCGCCACGCTCAGAACGATAATTCCACAGGAGACCGCATGCGCTATCCGAACATCCTTCGTGGCCTGCTGGGCATCGCCGCGACGATACTCGCTGCGGTGCCGGTCAAGGCCGGCGCACAGGAATATCCGAGCCGCCCCATCCGCCTCGTGGTGCCGTTCGTGCCCGGCGGCGTCACCGACGCCACCGCGCGCCTGCTGGCGAACAAGCTGGGGCAGTCGCTGGGCCAGAACGTGGTCGTCGACAACCGCCCCGGCGCCTCCGGCAACATCGGCGCCGAGATCGTGGCCAGGTCCAATGCCGACGGCTACACGCTGCTGCTGGGCTTTGACGGCGCGCTCGTCACCGGCACGCACATCACCCGGCCGCGCTTCGACGTGCTGAAGGATTTCGTGCCTGTGACCAAGGTCGGCGATGCCACGCTGATCTTCGTGACCAGCCCTGCCGTACCTGCCAGAACCTTCAGTGAACTGGTGGCGTACGCGCGCTCCAGCAAGGGCGGCGGCCTGCCGTTCGGCAGTTCGGGCACCGGCACCACCTGCCATCTCGCCGGTGAACTGTTGCGCGAACAGGCCGGCATCCCGCTGCAGCACATCGCCTACAAGGGCGGCTCGCAGGCGCTGACCGACGTGCTCGGCGGCTCGCTGCCGGTGCTGTGCACGGCCGTCGCCAGCGTGTCGCAGTATGTGAAGAACGAGCAGGTCCGCGCGATTGCGGTGACCGGCAGCCATCGCGTCGCGTCGCTGCCCGAAGTACCGACCCTGATGGAATCGGGGGTCAGGAACTTCAGCGTCGATTCCTGGGTAGGCATCCTTGCGCCGGCGCGCACGCCCGCCGCGGTCGTGACCCGCCTGCAGCAGGAAATCCGCAAGGTGCTGGAGCAGCCGGAAACACGCAGCAAGATGCTCGACCTGGGCATTGCCCCGGTCGGCAACACACCGGAAGACTTCGGCCGGCAGATCCACCACGACTATGCAAGATACGGCGAGGTGGTGAAGAAGGCCGGCATCACACTCAACTAGGCGCGGCGACCTTGCCACGGCGCTGCATGCGCCTGCCCATCCCGATCACCATCCCGCTCCCCATCCTGACGATCATGTTCTCTACCAGCGATCTTTCCGACGAGCACCCCGACACCACGTCTGTCTGCCAGCTGCAGTTCCGCAGCTTCGGCCTGCGCGAGCAGTTTGCCGGTCCCTGCGCGACCCTGCGCGTGCAGGAGGACCATCGGCCCGTGCTGCGCCAGCTGTCGACGCCCGGCGCCGGGCGCGTGCTGGTGGTCGATGTGGGCGGCTCGCTGCGCATTGGCGTCTTTGGCGACCGGCTTGCCGCGCTGGCATCAACCAACGGATGGGCCGGCCTGGTGATCCACGGCGTCATCCGCGACAGCAAGGCCGTCAACGGCATCGATATCGGCGTCAAGGCGCTGGGCACCACCGCGCTGCGCAATGCGGCCGAACAGCCCGGCGCCGCCGACGACATCCCGCTGAGCTTCGGCAACGTGACGTTCCGGCCGGGCGACTGGGTCTATTGCGACGCCGACGCTGTGCTGATCAGCCCGCAGCCGATCCGCGCCGGCGGGCCGCAAGACTACTGACCGTGGAGACGCCCATGTCCGTGCCCAATCAACATGAGCGGCCGTCGCCCGGCATCGGCGTGCCCGTACATGGCCTGCACCATTTCGCCTGGCGCTGCCGCGATGCCGAGGAGACGCGCCACTTCTATGAAGACCTGCTGGGCCTGCCGCTGGTCCACATGGTCCGCGCCGACGTGGTGCCCAGCACCGGCGAACGCTGCCCGTACGCGCATTTGTTCTTCGAGATGCAGGATGGCGGCTGCATCGCCTTTTTCGACCTGGGCGACGACCAGGCGGCCCTGCCTTCGCCGAACACCCCGCCCTGGGTCAACCATCTGGCGCTGCGCGTAGCCTCGCGTGAAGACCTGCTGCAGGCCTGCCACCGGCTGCGCGCCGCCGGCGTCGAAGTGCTGGGCGTGACCGACCATCACTTCCTTGAGTCGATCTACTTCTTCGACCCCAACGGCATTCGCCTCGAGCTGACCACGCCGGCCGGCGACCCGGACCACGCCCGTGCGGCGCGCGAGAGCGCCCATCGCCAATGCGCGGAATGGGTGGTGGAGAAGGCCAGGGCGCGGCAGCAGCGTGAGGCGGCGCAAGAGCCCGGATGCCGCTGAACAACGCGCAACGCCGCTAACCCGCCACGCCTACAGCACGGCGCAGCCGTGCAGTGGTGCCCCTTCACGATGGGCGCGCCTGTCTGCGGCCGTGCCTGCCGATGCTCATACGTCTTGCGCAGACATCCGCACGCAGTCGTTCCCCCTGTCCCATCCAGAACCACACCAAGAGATGCGCAATGACTGACCTCTCACGCAAATACGAGTTCGACCGGCTGCCGGTCATCATCCAGTTCCAGGAGCCGGCTGGCATGGCAGAGACCTACGGTTTTGCCGGCAGCCAGGGCTACACCTTCCTGGAAGGACAGCGGCTGGTGCCGCGCGGCGCCCCGTCCAGCGTGGTCTACCTCTTCATGCACCCGTCGTCCACGCTGCAGCTGATGCCGATGCCGGCCGCGCTGGCGCAAGCGGGCATGCACGTGCTTTGCGCCGGCAGCCGCTACGCCAGGAACGATACCGCGCTGATCATGGAGAAAGTAGCGTTCGACCTTGGCGCCTACATCCGCCATGCGCGCGAGGTGCTGGGCTATGAGAAGGTGGTACTGGTCGGCTGGTCGGGCGGAGGCGCCCTGTCGCTGTTCTACCAGGCCCAGGCGGAGCAGCCAACGATTACGCACACGCCCGCCGGCGATCCGTACGACCTGACGCAGGCGCGCCTGATGCCGGCCGATGCGCTGATCTTCGTGGCCGCCCACCTGAGCCGGCCCGAGACCCTGACCGAATGGCTGGACCCCTCCGTCACCGACGAACTCGATCCCGACCGGCGCGACCTGGAATTCGACATCTACGACCCGCGCTGTCCGCATCAGCCCGCGTACACCGCGGAGTTCATCGCACGCTTCCGCCAGGCACAACGCGCACGCAACCGCCGCATCAGCGACTGGTCCATCGACATGCTCGCCCGGCTGAAACGCAACGGCACGGAACTGGAGCGCGGCTTCGTCGTGCATCGCACCATGTGCGATGTGCGCTGGCGCGATACCAGCATCGACCCGAACGGACGCAAGGCGGACTGGTGCTATCTGGGCGATCCGCGCGTGGTCAACTCGGGACCGGTGGGCCTGGCGCGCTATACGACCCTGCGCAGCTGGCTCTCGCAATGGTCGTATGACCATTCCAACATCAAGGGCCCGGTGAATGCGGCGCGCATACGGCATACGCCGGTGCTGCAGATCGAGAACGGCGCCGACGACGCGGTGCCTGCCACGCACAACCCGCTGGTGTTCGAGGCACTGGCGACCGCCGACAAGGAATTCGTGCGCATCGCAGGCGCCACGCATTACTACCTCGGGCAGCCCGAGCAGATGCGGCAGTGCCTTGAGATCGTGGCAGGGTGGTCCGAGCGCAAGGTTGGCGTATAACCCCGCAAAGCGGCAAAGCGGCGGCACCAGGCCGCCGCTTTGCGTTATCGGCGCAAGCCAGCGAGGATCACGGCAACGGCGGCTTGGGCAGGCGCGTCTCGCCCGGCTCCAGCTTCAGTTCGACATCGAGGCGGAAGCCACCATTTCCATCCGGTTCGAAATCGCGCAGCAGCGAACCGACCGCGCCAAAGGCGGCGTCGCTGAAGGCATAGGGGTCCAGCGCATCGAAGATCTGCGTGGTCAGCACCTTGTGCCCCGGCGCGATGGCGATGAAGTGCAGGTGCGCCGGGCGCATATGGTCGCGGTTCTGCAGCTTCAGCAGCTCGCCGCACGGGCCGTCGATCGGCACGCCATAGCCCGACGGCCGCACGCTGTCGAACCAGAAACGCCCTTCGGCATCGGTCTCGAACACGGCACGCAGGTTCATGTCTTCCTGGTGTTCGTCCTGGTTTTCGTAGAGGCCGCTCGGCGCCGCCTGCCAGGTCTCGATACGCGCGCCGGCGATGGGTGTGCCGTCGATCGACACCACGCGGCCCCGCACCGTCAGCGGGTCGCCAGTGGTGTCAGGCGTGGCGATATGCGCGCCGTTGGGGCGCACCGGCTGGTTGGCGCGCCAGAACGGGCCGATCAGCGCGGGCTCGGTGCCGCCGGCGGCCAGCACGGCCTTGGCGTCCATCAGCAGCACCAGCGTGGCAAGCCCGAGGATATCCGCGAGCAGGATGCCCTCGTGCTTCTTCGGGCCGGTGGCCTGGCCGATGCGGACCATGAAGTCCAGGCCGGCGTGGAGTTCTTCATAAGTCAGCTGCACCTCTGACGCGAACGCGTGCGCATGCCGGATCAGGGCATCGAGTATGGTGCGGGTACGCACGTCGGCGGTGCCGGCATTGGCCTTGAGCACGGCTTCCAGCAGCGCCTCGGGGGTGGCGGGAATCGATTGCGGGGCCGCCGTGGAAACGGCGCTGGCGCCGCCTGCGGAAGCAGAAGTCATGGTGTGGTCAGCTCCTGTGGAAAGTGGGAATGGATATGGCGCGGAGCGGGGCGTCGCTGTGACGCCCCGCTCGATGCCGCAGGCGCCTGCTCGCCGGCCACGCGTCCGCGCGCCGCGAACGTGGTCAGCCTTCGGTGCGCGGCTGCGCCGGGTCCGCTCCGCCTTCCTTGATGTAGCCGTCGTCGCCGTAGACCAGGCCGGTGGACTCGGCCGCCTTGACCACGTCCGGGTGCCAGGCGATGCGGCCGCATTCTTCGTCGGTGCCGCCCACCACGGAGTAGACCACCAGCGCGTGGTCGTTGGGGTTGCGGAAGCCGCGCATCACGCCGATCGGGCAGGAGATCACGTCCCACTGGTTCAGCATCAGCGAATACTGGCCCTTTTCGCCCCAAATCACTTCCATCTGGCCGTTGAGCGGGCAGAACACTTCCTCGGTCTTGTGCGCGTGCAGGCTGGCGCCTTGTCCGACCGGGATTTCGATGAAGGTCACGCCGAAGCGGTGGTTGCCGGGGATCGCGGGCTCGACGCCTTTATTCTCGAGCACGCCGCGGTTCATGATCTTGTAGATATTCTTCTTCATCCCGGGCAGGCGGCTTTCGATGAAGGTCTCGCCGTAAGGCTTGACCTTGCCCCAGCGCGCGATGCGGGTGGCTTCCATTTCCTGCGGGGTCGGATCCATGTAGCTTCCTCGATGTCATGAAGTTGAGAGAACGAGAGGGCGATCGCCTCTGTTCATGCAACTTTAAGAAGCGCCAACAGGGCCGTCCAACACCATTTTTCGCAGGCCGCGATAACAATCCGGTATCGGGTTTTGCGCCGAGCGACCGTCCGCGCGGGCCGCGACCCAGCCCACCCAAGCTGCATTACGCGCGCAGTGACCGCCCCACGGACCGGCGCCGTCCGTCGTTGCTTTCACCACAAACCCGGTCCTGCCGCCTTGACGCCATGGCCCACGCGTGGGCATCATTCGGTCTTTTCCGAAATGCGAATTATTCGCATTTGTATTGACATTCACATACAGGCCTGCCTGTCTTCCTGCTGTTCCATCATGAGCCGCCAAGTCTTTCGCGCCGCGCGAGCGCGCGCACCCCAACCCCGCCATCTCGCCGTGCTGGCGCAACTTGCCGTGCTCGCCGGGTTTCCGGCGACGGCCGCGCTGGCGCAGCAGGCCGCGGCGCCGGCCGATGCGGCGTCGCTGCCGGCGGTGACCGTGAGCGCCTCGGCGGCGGACGATTCCGGCCTGCAGCTCGAGAAAAAGGCCAGCGCCGGCGCGCTGGGCTCGCGCACGCAACTGGACACGCCCTACTCCACCACCATCGTCACCGGCGAGGACCTGGCCGAGCGCCAGGTGGCCAAGCTGGGCGATGTATTCACCATGGACGCATCGGTCAGCGACAACGGCAACGGCTACAACAGCTGGTCCAGCTACCTGAGCGTGCGCGGCCTGCAGATCGACTGGCAGAACGGCTTCAAGATCAACGGCCTGCCGTTCGTGGCCTACGGCATCACGCTGCCGTACGAGCACATGGAACAGGTGGAGCTGCTCAAGGGCCTGCCGGGCTTCATGTATGGCTTCGCCACGCCGGGCGGCATCGTCAACTATGTCACCAAGAAGCCGACCGACACCTTCACGGCATCGTTCGAGCTTGGCTACCGTGCCGCCAATGTCTGGAGCGAGCACATCGACCTGGGCGGCCGCGCCGGCCCGGACAATATGTTCGGCTACCGCCTGAACGCGACGCACGAAGAAGGCACCCCGTACAACGCGCGCAATATCCGGCGCGACAGCGTGTCGCTGGGGCTGGACGCGCGCCTGACCAGGGACCTGACCTGGACCTTCGACTCGATCTACCAGGACCGCCGCGCCACTGGCCAGATGCCGTCGTTCAGCCTGTGGAGCTATGGCGATACGGCGCTGCCGGGCGCGGTGTCCGGGCGCATCCGCAACTTCGCCGGCGCCGACCAGCACCTGAACACCAACCTGCAGCTGTACAGCACCGGCCTGCGCTACCAGATCAATCCGGACTGGGCGGTCAGCACCAGCTACAGCTTTACCAAGGTCAACCGCAGCCGCAACGAAAGCACCTACAACCTGCTGAACCAGGCCGGCGACTACATCGACCAGCGCTACGACACCGCGCAGAACCAGCAGGTGGGGCAATGGCAGGCGATGCTGGAGGGCAAGTTCCGCACCGGCCCGTTCGGCCACCAGCTGGTGGCGGGCCTTTCGTGGCAGAAGCAGATCGACCGCTATGACAACAACGGCTTCGGCGCGGTCATCGGCACCGGCAACATCTTTGTGCCGAACACCAACACGTATTACAGCTCGACCGCCTTCAACAAGGTGCGCAACAGCGACATCACGCAGAAGTCGGTGTTTGCCAGCGACACCGTGCAGCTGACCGAGCGCTGGTCGGTGCTGGCCGGCCTGCGCGTGACCAACTTTGAGCAGAACGGCTATGTGCCGGTCACCTCCAGCTACAGCAAGAACGGCGTGGTCACGCCGACGCTGGCGCTGATGTTCAAGCCGGTGCCCACGGCAACGGTCTATGCCAGCTATGTCGAAGCGCTGGAGCCCGGCTCGATCGTGCCGGACGGCTACACCAACGCGCGCCAGCTGCTCAGCCCGATCCGCAGCAAGCAGTATGAAATCGGCGTCAAGGCCGACCAGGCCGCGTGGAGCGCGACCGCCGCGGCCTTCCGCATCGAGCGCGGCGCCGAGTACGACAGCATCAGCGGCGGCGTGCCGACGCGCCAGCAGGACGGCACCTCGATCTACCAGGGTCTGGAACTGGCGGGCGTGTACCGCCTGGGCTCGCAATGGGAGTTCGGCGCCAGCGCGATGTATCTCGATTCGTACTACGACAAGGGCGTCGCCAACAGCGGCAACCGCGTGGCCGGCGCGCCCGGCTTCATCATGGCCGGCCGCGTCAGCTACCGCGTGCCGTTTGTGCCGGGATTGCGTGTTGGCGTCGATGGGAAATACACCGGCAATACCAAGCTCAATGCGGGGAATACGCTCGAGGCCGGCGGCTATACGGTGTTCAATCTCGGGGCCAGCTACAGCACGCGGGTCGCGGGCAAGGACCTGACGTTGCGGGCGGCTCTGAACAACGTGACCAACAAGCGGTACTGGGGCTTCCAGTATGAAAACTATATCCAGCCGGCGGATCCGCGGAGTATCAGTTTGACGGCTAAGATTGCGTATTGAAGTTTTGCCGCACGCGCGATGACACCCGCTCTCTGGAGCGGGTTTTTTGTTGGTTCTTGCTGCGTTTGGGGTGTGGAAGTTGGTTGGGTTGTCGTGCTTGGCGGGCGTGGCTGTTTCGCCGGCGCAGCCGGCGACCTACTTCTTGGCCGAGCGCCAAGAAGTAGGCAAGAAACGCGTCGCCTATGCGGCTGGCAATCAATTCCGCGGCGTTAGTGGTTCGGGGGGTGGTGATTTCCGTTTGGGCGTGGGTGCCCGTTCGAACCTGCTAACGCTATGTGAGTCAGGGGCGGTGCCTTCGATCACCCACTTTTGAACGATCCCAACAGGGTGTAGGCAGCCTGCTGCTGGCGCTATCGGTGGGACGCCTTCGGCTGCGCTGCGCGCGCTCCCTATCTCAGGTGTGCTGCTCGGGCACGGAGTGCGTCGCTGCGCTCGCACGGCGCTGTCGCGGGCGAGCCCAAAGGACTTCTCCCTTCCGCCTGTTTGCTTCCTTCTTCCGCTTGGGGAGAGGGGCGTGGGAGAGGGCCGGAGCATCCACGAAGTTACCCGCATCCACCCCCACCCGCTCACATCCCCCGCCTCCCGCCTTCAGGGAAAACGAATGTTGACAATCACAAATCCGTGATCTACAACATCGTCTACACACTTCATCGATTTTGTAGACAATTTAGTAGACACATAAACACCCTCCCCTGGCGCACCGCACAGAGCCCCGAAGGGCCGCGCGTCGCCTATCGTCAAGACACACATCTGCCAGGAGACTCAGATGCTGCAAACCACCGCAACACCCGCCGACGCAGCGCAGGCGCAGGGCGGGCATGCCGCACACGGCAATGCCCTGATCAAGCCAAGCTATGACGAACGGCTGACCAACGAGGACCTGGCGCCGCTGCGCAAGCAGACCTGGGGCACCTACAACATCTTTGCGTTCTGGATGTCCGATGTGCACAGCGTCGGTGGCTATATCACCGCGGGCAGCCTGTTCGCGCTGGGGCTGACCAGCTGGCAGGTGCTGGTGTCGCTGCTGGTGGGCATCGTGATCGTGCAGTATTTCTGCAACCTGGTGGCCAAGCCCAGCCAGGTGACCGGCACGCCTTATCCGGTGATCTGCCGCGCCTCCTTCGGCGTGCTCGGCGCCAATATCCCGGCCATCATCCGCGGGCTGATCGCGGTGGCGTGGTACGGCATCCAGACCTATCTCGCGTCGAGCGCCTTCCTGGTGCTGGCGCTGCACTTCTTCCCGGCGCTGGCGCCATACGCCGACGTCAAGCTGCATGGCTTCGCCGGGCTGTCGACGCTGGGCTGGGCTGCCTTCATGGTGCTGTGGGTGCTGCAGGCGCTGGTGTTCTGGACCGGCATGGAGACCATCCGCAAGTTCATCGACTGGGCCGGCCCGGCGGTGTACGTGGTGATGATCGCGCTGGCGATCTGGCTGGTGAACAAGGCCGGCTGGGAGAACGTCAACTTCACGCTGAGCTTCGTCAAGTACACCGGCTGGGAAGCGGTGCCGGTGATGCTGAGCGCGATCGCGCTGGTGGTGTCGTACTTCTCCGGCCCGATGCTGAATTTCGGCGATTTCTCGCGCTATGCCAAGGACTTCAAGTCGGTCAAGCGCGGCAACTTCTGGGGCCTGCCGGTCAACTTCCTGGGCTTCTCGCTGCTGACCGTGATCACCACCTCGGCCACGCTGCCTGTGTTCGGCAAGCTGATCACCGATCCGGTGGAGACGGTGAGCCATATCGACAGCACCTTCGCCATGCTGCTGGGCGCATTCACCTTCATGACCGCGACCATCGGCATCAACATCGTCGCCAACTTCGTGTCGCCGGCATTCGACTTCTCCAACGTGTCGCCCAGGCACATCAGCTGGCGCACCGGCGGCATGATCGCCGCGGTGGCCTCGATCTTCATCACGCCCTGGAACCTGTACAACAACCCCGCCGTGATCCACTACACGCTGGATGTGCTGGGCGCCTTCATCGGCCCGTTGTTCGGCATCCTGATCGCCGACTATTACCTGGTGCGGCGCCAGCACGTGGAAGTCGACGACCTGTACACGCTGAACCCGCGCGGCCGCTACTGGTACCGCAATGGCTTCAACCCGGCGGCGGTGGCCACCATGATTCCCGCGGCCATCATCCCGATCCTGTGCGTGGTGGTGCCGGCCTGGCAGGCGGCGGCCAACTACAGCTGGTTCATCGGCATGGGCATCGCGCTGGTGCTGTACCGCCAGCTGGCGCCGCGCATGATGCCGGACCATCTTGCCGCCCCGGCCGCGCCGGCCTCCAGCCAGGCTTGAACGACATCCCCCCTTCGACCGCATCCACCCCAGAGCCGTGTCCATGAAGCTGAAGATCATCAACCCCAATACCACCCAGAGCATGACCGACAAGATCGGGCAGTGCGCCGCGGCCGTCGCGGCGCCCGGCACGCGCATCAGCGCGGTCAGCCCGCGCATGGGCCCGGCTTCGATCGAAAGCCACTACGACGAGGCCCTGTCGGTGCCGGGCATCCTCGACGAGATCCTGGCCGGCGAGCAGGAAGGCGTCGATGGCTACGTCATCGCCTGCTTCGGCGACCCCGGCCTGTACGCCGCGCGCGAAGTGGCGCGCGGGCCGGTGATCGGCATCGCCGAGGCCGCCATGCACATGGCCAGCGTGGTCGGCAGCAGCTTCAGCGTGGTCACCACGCTGGCGCGCACCTGCAATATCGCCTGGCACCTGGCCGAGCGCTACGGCATGAAGCGCTTCTGCAATAACGTGCGCGCCTGCGACCTGCCCGTGCTGGAGCTGGAACGCCCCGGCTCGGACGCGCGCCGCATCATTGCCGAGGCCTGCCGCCGCGCGCTGGTGGAAGACCGCAGCGAATGCATCGTGCTCGGCTGCGCCGGCATGACCGACCTGTGCGACGAGATCGCCGACGCCATCGGCGCGCCGGTGATCGACGGCGTGACCTGCGCGGTCAAGCTGGCCGAGGCGATGGTCTCGGTGCGCCTGGGCACCAGCAAGCGCGGCGACTGGGCGCGGCCGCTGCCCAAGGCGTATGCCGGCATGCTGGCGCCCTATGCACTGAACTGAGCACTGAACTGATGTTTCCAGACCCACTTACCTTATCGCGCAACATGCTCCACACCCGTTATCCCCGCGACCTGACCGGCTACGGTGCCCAGCCGCCCCACGCACGCTGGCCTGGCGGCGCGCGCATCGCCGTGCAGTTCGTCCTCAACTACGAAGAAGGCGGCGAGAACTGCGTGCTGCACGGCGACGCCGCTTCCGAGCAGTTCCTCTCCGAGATCGTCGGCGCCGCGGCCTACCCGGACCGCCACATGAGCATGGAGGGCATCTACGAATACGGCTCGCGCGCCGGCGTCTGGCGCATCCTGCGCGAGTTCGAAAAGCGCGGCCTGCCGCTGACCATCTTCGGCGTGTCGATGGCGCTGCAGCGCCATCCCGAACTGACCCGCGCCTTCGTCGAGCTGGGCCACGAGATCGCCTGCCACGGCTGGCGCTGGATCCACTACCAGAACATCGACGAAGCCACCGAGCGCGAGCACATGCGCATCGGCATGCAGATCATCAAGGACCTGACCGGCGCGCTGCCGCTGGGCTGGTACACCGGCCGCGACAGCCCCAACACGCGCCGCCTCGTCGTTGAGCACGGCGGTTTCCTGTACGACTCGGATTACTACGGCGACGACCTGCCGTTCTGGACCGAGGTCGAAGTCAGCGGCGGCGAGAAGAAGCCGCACCTGGTGGTGCCGTACACGCTGGATTCGAACGACATGCGCTTCGCCACGCCGCAGGGCTTCAATACCGGCGAGCAGTTCTTCCAGTACCTCAAGGATGCGTTCGACGTGCTGTATGAAGAAGGCGATCCCGCGGGACAGGACAGCCCCAAGATGCTGTCGGTCGGCATGCACTGCCGCCTGCTCGGCCGCCCGGGCCGCTTCCGCGCGCTGCAGCGCTTCCTCGATTACGTGCAGGGACACGACAAGGTGTGGATCTGCCGCCGTGTCGATATCGCCCGGCACTGGGC
>NZ_JBYOJO010000005.1:0-223392 GCF_057798955.1 Cupriavidus sp. 207A1
ACGTGCTGCTGGCCGAGGCCGAGGTGCCGTACGACCAGGTCTTCGAGATGGAAGACATCAACAGCGAGTTCGGCCAGGCCGACGTGGTGCTGGTGCTGGGCGCCAACGACGTGGTCAACCCGGCGGCCAAGACCGACCCCAAGTCGCCGATCGCCGGGATGCCGATCCTGGAGGCGTACAAGGCCAAGACCATCATCGTCAACAAGCGCTCGATGGCCGCGGGCTACGCCGGCCTGGACAACGAGCTGTTCTACATGGACAAGACCATGATGGTGTTCGGCGACGCCAAGAAGGTGGTCGAGGACATGTTCAAGGCGGTCGAAGCATGATCCTGACGCATGACGGGAAGGCGTCTACGTCTATAACGACATCCCACGTTCTGTCTGTGCCGCGTGTGCAGGCATCTCTTATTTTGATGACTGGTGTTATTATAAATAGACAGACAACAAAGCTGCGCAGCCTGACCTGATCGCTACCGGAACGCCCCGGCTGCGGAAATCGCTAAGACTGCCCGGCGAGGATGATCGACATGAGCACGGCGTTCAGCAATTCCGGCACGAAGCGACATATCCAGCGCGTGGATTTCGGGCGCGTTTCGGTCTTCTTCGGCGAGAAGAGCGGCAAGTATCCCGACGGCAACCAGGTATTGATACGGGGCTCCGAGATCCGCGCGGCTTTCGACACGCCGCTTGTCGCGAACTACATCGGCCCCGAGTTTGACGCCACCGAGCTGGTGGTGATGGGCCATGTGCATGAGGACCATATGGCTGGATTGCATCGCCTGCCGGATGCATCGGTCCATGTGCACGAAGGCGATTTGCCGGCGGCAAGGAGCTGGGATGGCATGGTCGCCGCTTTCGGTAATGCGACGTATGCATCGGAGACCCTGCTCAGGTTTCAGCGTGAATTCTTCTATGCGCCGCGGCCCGACGCGCAAGGCTACGTGGACGGTGCGTGCTGGGACCTGGGGCAGACCGGCATTCGGGCTTTCCACCTGCCAGGGCACACCGCGGGCCATACCGTTCTCCTGGTGGAACCGGAGGGGGTGGCTTTCACGGGCGATATCGACCTGACCGGATTCGGACCCTACTATGGCGATGCAGGGTCCAGCCTGGGGGACTTCCGTCGTAGCCTGGCACGGTTGTCCGAGGTTCCGGCCAAGGTGTGGGTTACGTCCCATCATCGGGGCATCTATACCGATCGTGAGCACTTCCTGCGCGATCTCGCTGCCTATGCGGCCAAGCTGGACCAACGCGAACAGCGCCTGCTGGCCTTGCTGCGCGAATCGCCAAAGACACTGGCACAACTGGTCGACCTGCGGCTACTGTATCCGCCGGGCTTTCAAGGCTCATGGGTAGTCGATGCCGAGACCCGTACGATTTCCCGGCATCTGGCAGAACTGCTGGCGGACGGGCGGGTCGAGGTGAACGAAGACGGCGTCTACCGGGTGGGATGAGATACCCGGGGGGACCACTTCGGTAGTGGCCGCCCTTGCATCATCTCCCGATGCGGATCGCTGAAGCTGCCCGCATCGGGATTGCATCGGGTTGACGATTGCCGTCGCGCTCAGAAGTTGTGGCGGATGCCCAGCGCGACGCCGATCATGCTGTCCTTGCCGGCAGCGGGCTGATAGCCGTTGTTGAACGCGATGGACGCGGTGTCCAGGCACAGGCCGGCATTCTTTGCGTAAGCGGTGGTCAGGTACAGGTCCGTACGCTTGGAAAGGCGGTAGTCGGCGATGAACATCAACTGCCTCGGATTGCCCGCAGGCCGTAGCGCCGGCAAGGTCGAGGACCGGAACGTCTGGTAGTAGTAGTCCAGCGTCAGGCTCAGCGCAGACGTCATCTCGTAGTAGACGCCCGCCCAGTACAAGTTGTCGCGCGTCAGTGTCCGCCCCGGCGCAGTCGACATGCCCCAGCGGTATCCAGTCATGAAGATGGCTGGACCGAGGGCGTAGCTGGCTGCTGCTGCGGCCTTCTTGAATGTGCCGGTACCGGCGAAGCCGCCACTGCCGACGATGCTCGGGTTCACCTGGTCGTAGGTGACGGTGGCACTGAATGGCCCCGCCGCATAGGACGCCCGGGCGCCAAAGCCGGTATCGCGGCGAAACTGGCCGGGAACCTCGCCCGGCCCACCCAGGCGGCTCAGGTCCACGGTGCCGCTGCTCCCGCCGGTGCCAAAGCTCCAGTGGGCCCCGACGCTGACCGGACCAAAGGTGCCCGAATATTTGATGGTGTTGTCCTCGCGGTACACCGGTCCGATCTGGGCGATCACGGGCTCATACAGGCTCGACATCGCCGCTGGCGAGAAGTTGGCCAGTGCCTCCAGCATCGAGGTGTATTGGCGACCGAAGGTGATCTTGCCGTAGGTGGCGCTCTGCAGGCCGACAAACGCCTGCCGGCCAAACAGGCGACCGCCTTGCTGCATGGTGCCATCGTCTCCACCGATGCCGCTTTCCAGCACGAAGACGCTGCTCAGTCCGTTGCCGAGGTCTTCCACGCCGCGCAGGCCCCAACGCGAACCCGACAGTCCTTCGCCGTTCAGCGCGTATCGATGGGCCGAGCCGCTGCCGGCGCTCTTGAAGTTGGTGTCGAATTCCAGATTGGTATCGAGCGTACCGTACAACGTGACGGACGACTGCGCGTGCGCCGCGCCTGCGAAGACACCAAAAGCTGCCAGTGCGACAACAGGCGTCTTGCCCCAGTCGCGTGCCAGCTTGCACGGCACCGCCGTGACCACAGCCCCATCCTTGTCAGAGGCATAGCGCCTGAATGCATCCATCAACGATCTCCTTGTTTGTCAGTTGCCTGGCGGCCGCATGCAGCGCATCGGCCGCGCACTCGTCCTGAAACCTGCCGGCGATTCGCGCAAATCGTGAATTAGCATAACGATCGTAATGTTAAATAAAAAGGCCGGGTATTCCCTGCTTGGGCGGCGCCATGAGCTGGCACAGGTGTGGCTATGTGGGGGCGTGCGAACGCCGGCACACTATTTGGGTGGAACAGACTGCGCATAGGGCTTGCCCGAGCGGAGCTAGCCGGAGAGGGCCACGTGAAATCAAAACATAACGATGATTCTGTAAAATCACGCATCTGGCGGCAAACTAGGCCGGCAGCCGGTGATCGAAATGCTCAAGAGACAGAACAAGACAATGGAAAGCGACGACGATATCGAGCAGGTCTCAACCCGGGGTCGTCCGGTCGGCGATCGCGAAGCGAAGCGTAAGGAGTTGCTGCGCGCGGCATCGACGGTGATCGCACAGGAGGGCTATGCCAACGCATCGCTGCGCAAGGTGGCGAAGCATGCGGGCTACACCACCGGCGCGGTGACCTATTACTTCGCCAACAAGGAAGAGCTGGTCGTGGCGCTGATGGAAAGCGCATTCGACCGTTTCGACGCGATGCTGGAATCGGCCCGGGAAAGCGGTGACATCCTCGCCCCGTTCGAAAGCTGGATCAGGCTGACCGACCGCAGCACGCGGTTCTGGCCGGCGACATCGGAATTATTGGCGCAGGGACGACACGAGCCTGCGTTTGCGGAAGTGATCACCAGGCGCTACGCGCGCTATCGTCGCCTGCTCGCCGCCATTGTCAAGGACGCGCAGGAACGGGGGACGGTCCGCAACGATATTCCGGCGGACATCCTCACCGACCAGCTCGTTGCCATGGGGGATGGATGGATGATGATGTACCCGATCGAACCCAAGCGCTTCACGCCCAAGCGAATGCGGGCGCTCATCGATGCCCTGGCCGTGCTGATTGCGCCCGTGCCGGGCGAGCAGAAGCCTGGCGGACGGGCGGCGCGCGCGTAGTACGGGGTTACAACCGGTGCTCGCCACGCAGGGCGCGAGCGACGTCAATGGCGGCTTTGGCGCCGGTCTCGATGGCACCGTCGATGCCGCCGACTCCGATGGGCGCTATGTCCGCGCCCGCGAAATGGATGCGGCCGTGGGGCTGCCGCATCAAGGGTGCAGCCTGCGTGAGATTGCCGGGGCGGTGATGCATCCATCCGCCTTTGGAGAAGGGGTCGTTCGCCCAATCCTGGCAGACCGTGTCCAACACTTCGATGTCAGGAATGAAGTCCCGCAGGGCTTCCTGTACTGCCTCGCGGTCATTGCCGTCCAGCATCGAGGTGTCGGCACAGAAGCACACCACCAGCGTATCGCCATGGTCGCGCCGCTCGGCATGGGCGGTGTTGATGGGATGCTTGCCCGCCGGTGCATAGATCACGAAGGGCTCGATCTCGCCCTTGACCCGTACCCAGATCTTGCTGGGCATGATCGGGTTTTTTTGCTCGATCATGGCGCGCACAGGGCGCGGCAGCGCAGGCGTGACGGAAAGCTCGCTCAGCATGTTCAGAGGCAATGCCACCACGGCGCGCCGGGAGCGGATACGCTGTCCATCGCGTGTGGTCACCGTGACTTCGTGCCCGTTGTCATCGACAGCGGCCACTGGCGTCGAGAGGCGCAGTTCGGCTCTCGATTCGGCACTCATGGCGCCTATCAGGCGACCGGTGCCGCCCTCGATCGGCCAGTGCCCGGCGATTTCCTTGAACGCGCTCCAGTTGCCGAAGCAGATCGCGCACCAGAACAACAGTTGCGCGAGCCCTTGCTCGCGTTCGGAGCAGACCAGGATGGACATCGCGTTGACCAGCACGTCGCGGTCGTACGCCGAAAGTTCAAGCGCGTCAAGCCGGTCGCCGATGGTTTGCCTGTCGATCGTGCCGACGTCGGCGGCTGCCAGGTCATCCACCTGGGGAAAGTGCATCCGCGCATCGGCAAAGAAGCGTGCGACCAGCGGCGTGGCCAGTTGGTTGAGCTGTTCCCATGTTCCGGTGTGTACCACGCCGTCGGCGTACCAATAGGCCCTGGTCACCGGCATTGGTGTCGCCAGGCCGATGCCATAGCGCTTGAGTTCGCGCCACACATGCGCCTGCGTCCAGTGCACGTAGGTGCCGCCCAGATCAAGGTCCAGGCCAAGCGCCTTGCCCCACCAGGTGCGCCCGCCAATCCGGTCACGCGCTTCGAGCAGCAGCACCGAATGGCCTGCCATGCTGAGGTCCCGCGCAGCGGTCACGCCTGCGAAGCCAGCGCCGATCACGGCCACGTCGTACAGATCTGTCATGGGAATTTCCGTATTGAGTTTCAGGTGATGCGTGGGCGGGAAAGGATGGCTCCCGGCAATTGCGAGGCCGCCTCTCACGCTGCCTCATGCGCGGCGCGCCTTGCGGTTCGAGCGTTCATCGAGACCGCTTGCGACCTTCAGGGCGCCGTTGAGGGCGAGCCAGCGCAGGGGTTCCGGCAGCGTCGCGGGCGGCGCATGTTGCATCAGCATGGCAAGCAGCGGGTTGCCGAGGCCCTGGATGTCTTGCGCCAGCATGTGTCCGACCATGCCCTGTGTGCCGACGCCGTGGCCGGAGCATCCCGCCGCGTAGTAAATGTTCCGGTCTGCTCCTGTGCGGCCGATCACCGGCAGACCATCGTCGGCATAGCTGATGTAGCCGCTCCAGCAGCGCCGGATGGCGATGCCCCTCAAGGGCGGGAAGCGGTCATGCAGGGCCATCCGCAGCGCACGATACTGGTCGTGCTCGGGCACTTCGGGCGTCCGCGAGCCGAACGGGTAGCGCAGGCGCTTGGTCGTCAAGACCGGCGTGTTGCGCGCGGTCAGGCGATGGCTCTCCATGACCCAGTGCATGGTTGTAAGGCCTTCGCGGCGGCGCCATCCAAGCGCCGCCAGCTGTACCGGGGAAAGCGGTTCGGTCTCCATGGCCGAGAGCCGCAACGGCACCACCTTGTCCGCAAGCGCGCCGAGCCGGGGCGTATAGGCGTTGGTGGCCAGGATCATGACCGGCGCACTGACGCTGCCGCGAGGCGCGTGCACCTTGACGGTCGGTCCTTCGGTGAAGGAAAGCAGCGGCGTGTTCTCGTGGATCGTCACGCCCGCCCGCAGGGCCGCGCGCCGCAGTCCCAGGACGTACTTGCCGGGATCGAGGGTGCCGCCGTTCGGCACGTAACTCCCGAACAGGAACGCTGGCGGGATGCCGCGTGCGCGCATCTCGGCCTGGTCCAGGTATTCCGACGGGCATCCGAGTTCGGCGCTGATCCGCATGTCGTCGCGCAACCTGGCGTCCTGGGAGGGATCGATGCCGGCGCGGATCAATCCGGACTGGTTGTAGTCGCAGTCTATCTCGTGCTCAGCGAACTTGCCTTCGGCAAAGCTGACCCCGTCCTCGTAGAAGCGGACGATCTGCCTTGCTTTGTCATGGCCTGCCCGCTTGAGGAAGCGGTCGTACTTGAGTCCCTGCCCTCCGGCGAGATAGCCCGCGTTGCGGCTGCTCGCCCCATAGCCGCAGAATTCGCGTTCGAGCACGACCACCTTCACGCGCTGCCGGGCGAGCTCCAGCGCCGCGCATAGCCCGGCGAAGCCGGCGCCGACGATGACCACATCGGCGTTGGTGTGGCCCTCGAGCGATGGCTGCAGGTCAGCCGGCCTTTCGATCCAGCCGCCCAGCGTTCGATATGTCTTGAAGTTTTCGGTCACGTTGCCGCTTTCCTTGGTCTGGTGAGCCATGCGGGCGGGAACAACCCGCGCTTGACGCAAATGCCGTGTCAGGCAGCCATGGACGTGTCCGGGCACTGGCGCGCGCCGTTGGCGGCGCCTGAATCGTCACCGGCAACGTCCTCCAGCGAGCGGTTGGTCGTGCGGGGGCCGAACAGCGCAACGGGGATGGAGAAGACGATGTAACAGGCTGCCGCGGCTAGCATCACGCCGGTCATGCCGCCTGAGGAGAACAGGGCCGCGCCGAGCACGCCGGCGGCCGCTCCGCCAAAGCGTCCGCCAGACATCACGATCCCGCTGCCCAGTGCGCGCAGCTTCGTCGGAATCGCCTCCGGGATGTAGGTGTAGTAGGCGTTGACGACGAGCCCGGTGATGATGGCGGCAAGACCCCCCGCGGCGACCACCACCCAGCTGGTGGCCGAGATGCCGAGCACGGCCAAGGGCAATGCGCTGAGCACGGACACGACCAGGATGGTGGACTTGCGTTCATACCGGTCGAGAAACAGCATGGCGACGAAGGGCGTGGCGCCATAGGTCACGTTCCACAGGAACTGGATGTAGTACGCATGTTCCTCGGAGTACTTGAGGCTGTATACGAGCGAGTAGGCGCCCCATTGACCGAACAGGTAGTAGGCCAGGCTGGCGCCAAAGAAGCCTAGCGTGAGCACGGCTATGGTTCGCATCAAGGCCTTGTCGTTGATGAGGTCGCGTAGCGTGGGCGCTGCGGCAATCGGTTGCATGGCGGCAATTGCGGGTTCGTCGAGCGGACCGCGGCGCAGCGCGCGCGCCTCCAGCTCGCCTACGATGCGATCGGCGCGGTCGAACTGTCGGCGCGAGACACACCAGCGCACCGATTCCGGCAGGATGAAGCGTGCCAGGGGAGCAATCAGCAGGCCAATGCTGCCCCCCAGGAACAGGTTGCGCCAGGCTTCGCTACTGCTGTGAGGAAGATAGAACATCGCCAGCGCGGCAGCCCCGATGCCGGAGACCACGAACCCGAACGTCACGATGGAGACGAAGCGGCCACGTGCCTTGCCGGGAAACATCTCGGCGATATAGACGAGCAGCACCGATGTGGCGGCCTGCACGCCGATACCCGTGACGACGCGGGAGGCCAGTATGGTCTCGTAGGTCGGCGCGAACGCCGTCGCCAACGCTCCCAGCGAGTACAAGACGGTGGTCCATACCAGGACTGAGCGTCGTCCCCATTGGTCAGACAGTCTTCCTCCCACCAGCGCCCCGACGAGCATCCCAATGAAGAACGCGCTGCTGATAAAGCCGATCTGCTCGGTGCTCAGGCTGGTGTGGGCCTTGATCGTGGGGCTGGCGTAGGCAAAGATGGCGTTGTCGTAGTACTCCAGCATCAGGTTGGCCGCAAGCAGCGCGGCCCAGACATAGTGGGAAGCCATTACCGGCAGGCGGTCAAGCCGCGCAAGAATGCTGGCTGGCTTGTCCGGTCTGACGACCGCATTAGGACGGTTCATGTTTGTGTCTCCATCAGCTTTGTCGCTGTTCTTTTTTCTAGGGGATGTTGTGCCGCGACCCTGGTGTGCAAACGGGCCGCGGCTTCTGGCTGTCAGCCGGCGCCGCAACCGGCGACTGCAATCGCGCGTATCTCGACCAGGAACTCGGGGCGTGCCAGCTGGCTTACGCCCACGCCTGTCCACGAGGGATAGCGGTCGGGGAAGTACGCATCCTTGACCTTCACGAACGCCTGGATCTCGCCGCGCAGGTCGGTGTGGAAAGTCATGATTTCCACGACGTCGGCCAGGCTGGCTCCCGCGGCTTCGAGCACCGCCTTCAGGTTTTCAAACGCCAGCCGGGACTGCGCTTCCATTCCCTGGCCCACCGTGGCCGTGGCCAGGTCGAAGCCCACCTGGCCGGACACCCAGATCATGTCGCCGACCCGGGTTGCCGAAGAGAAGTGAAGCTGGTCGTAGTGCCTTGCCTGCGTGAGGCCGGGATTGATCATTTGTCGTTTCATGGATGCTGCTCCGTGCAAGGGGAGATCAGGCGAGTTGGCGGAAGACAGGCGAGCGGAACGGTTCGCCTTCATTGAGCCTGGCCATTTCTTCCCGGAAGAGCGGCCCGTTGCGGGCATAGCGCGGGTTCGACATTGGCAGGGCGCGGAACGTGGCGTCGTCACCGAAGAAGCGCAGCACCAGCGTGTGCCGGGTCGGGCAGGCGGCATCGACGGCGGCTCCTCCGTGAAGCGAACGTGGATGCAGGAACACGACATCGCCAGGGGTCACCTCCCAGGAGAGCACGTCCCAGGAATTGGGGTCTTCGGCGAGCTCCTTGTCGATCTGCGGCAAGCGGGGCAGGGTGCCGTCGCCGTACAGCGGATCGGTCGGGTCATCGGCATTCGCGAAACTGGCTCCGTCGTACTGGATGCCGAGGTGCGAGCCGCGAATGATCTCCAGCGAATTCTTCTTTGGAATGGCCTGGAAGGTAATCCACGCGTTGCCCCAATGCTTGCCGGCCCACGGCAGGTTCGCGGTGTCCTGATGCCACGGCCCGCGGCCGCTGTTGCCGCCTTCCTTGGCGAACACCTCCTCGGCGAAATACCAGACATGCTCCGAGCCCCATAACTCCTGGAACACCTTTACGAACGGCAGCGTCGTGACCAGGTCGTCAAGCTTTTGCTTAACTACCGGATTGGCGTTATCGATATGGGTCTGCAGGCTGGTGCCGTCCAGCGAGCGGAAGTGATATGGGCCCGGGTTGGCGACGTTCCACTTGAAAGCCTCGTAGCACTGGGCTAGCTGCACAGGGTCGAGGCAGTTCCTTATAAGTACGGCGCCGTCCTCGCGAAACGCCTCTCGTTGGGATTGGGCGGTGAGCATGATAAGTCTCCTTCATTCCTCGGTGATGGACGCTGGCCGGCGCGATGCATGAACAATAACTCGCAATCCGATTTAAGACAACAAGTGTTGTGTTAAAGTGGGGGCATCGGGATTCCTGGAGAATCGTCGAGTTTCCGGTCGGTGTAATTACTCACCGGCTTTGCGTGCTGGTCGCAGATGGGGTAGTTGAATGTCCCCCCGGGCCGTGTGCACCGGGGTCGTGGAAGGTGCTGTGCGCCGCCGGCCCATGGCCGCCGTCATGAAAAGCGTGAGGAGTGCAAAGTGTGGGGACGGGCGCGACGCCCGCGATCGACTAAGGCTCAGTCAAGGCCATCGACAACGTAGGGGTGTCCCGAATCATCAGCCTGACGCCGGGGGGTGAAAGCTACCTGGTGGAAGGCGCCGCATCCTCGCCGAGATGGAAGCGCTGGAACGCGTCGCGTCCATTGTCTGTATCAACAAGCACGGCTGAGAAGGCCAGCACCAACACTGCTAGGCCGATGGCGCGGCAGGCGTGATGACGGCCGTAGGGAAGAGGCCGGGACTCCGTGTGCGGTAAGTTTCTTTTCGTGCGCATTTTACCGTTGCCGATCGGCAAACATGCGCATTGCACCTGGCGCATAAGCCTGCAGTATCATCGCTTTATCAACGCGCCATGGAGTACGGCATGCAGTTTCTCTGGCCGCAATTGCTCTGGCTGTTGTGCTTTCTCCCTTTGCTAGCAGGTGCCTACGGCTACCTGATAGCACGACGCAAGAAAGCTGCTCTGTTGTATGCCAGTCTTGCTCTGCCGCGCGCAGCGTTGGGGCACAGCCTACGCCTTCGGCGTCACATCCCGCCGCTGCTTTTTCTCTTGGCTTTGGGCGCGGCCCTTCTGGCGTGCGCCCGTCCTGCCGCGACCATCACCCTGCCGTCAGACATCATCACAGTGGTACTGGCTGTCGATACCTCCCTCAGCATGAATTCAACCGACGTGGCGCCCAGTCGGATCAGTGCCGCGCAGCAGGCCGCACGAGATCTGGTCATCGGACTGCCTGCAAGCGTGCGCCTGGGCATTGTCTCGTTTGCTGCCACGGCCACCGTAGTGCAGCCTCCAACCGACAACCGTCAGGATATGCTCGATGCGATCGATCGCTTCCAACTCCAACACGGCACGGCGACAGGCAGCGGACTGATCCAGGCCCTGGCGGTATTGTTTCCCGACGATGATGGCATCGACCTCGAAGCTATCCTTTTCCGCGGCGAGACCTTGGCTCCGGGACCTGGTGGAAGAACACAGTCCGAAGCTGCTGCGGCGGACGCCGTTCGCAAGCGCGAACTGGAACAGCCACCGACGATGCCCGGCTCTTATCGGCACGGAGTGGTAATCCTGCTCAGCGATGGTCGCCGGACCACTGGGCCAGATCCGCTAGACGCCGCGCGCATGGCTGCCCAGCGTGGGGTTCGCGTCTATACCGTAGGCTACGGTACCCCGCACGGCCAAGCAGAGTCGAGCCAGTCCTCCTTCACACAACTGGATGAGCCGACTTTGCTCGCGGTCGCGACGCTGACTGCTGGCGAGTACTTCCTGGCCGGCTCGGCCGCGGATCTGACACGGGTATATCGGCAGCTTAGCGCCCGTTTCGCGCTCGAACGCAGGGAGACCGAAATCAGTTCTTTGCTGGCCGGGACCTCAGTTGTGCTGCTGATCGCTGCTTGTAGCCTGTCATTGCTGTGGTTCCGACGGTGACCATAACGAAAGTCAGTCGTCGCACGTATTTTTGAAGCGGGTAGGGGAGCGAAGGGAGGCGGTAAACACTGTATTGCTGCTGCCCTTCGCTTTGTCACAAAGCTTCCGTTCAACGAGCAAAGCCCAGCTCGATCGCAGTCGGACCGACCCCGCCCCTCAACTCTCAGGATCATCCCCAAACTCGCGGAGTTCCTGCGAGCAGCGGCAAGCTTTGGCGATCTTCGCAGCCCACACGATGGCGGCTTCGCGCGATGGCAGCTGCAGGACACAAAAGCCCCCGTCGAACTCCTTTGTCTGGGGATAGGTCCCGCTTGTGACCGTGCCGTCTGCGGCGACCATGAGCGGTGCGACATCCGCGTTGATACCGCCACCGAACACGTACACGCCTGCAGCCTTCGCCTCGCGTATGACCTCGCGCGCAGCTTCACCCACGGCGGCGAGCTCCTCGGCGGGAACTTTCATCGCCGTTGCGGGAAAGGAGATCAGGTATTTCGTCATCGTTCTGTCCTCCGGTTGAGGTCGGTGATGGTTGTAAGACCTTACGGGTGATGGAGCGGTTTGTCACGCGCCCCGGTACGGATGATCGCACGCTCCTGGGAATGGCATGACCGTCATCGCCCCCCCACGCCTCCTCGCCAACAAGCCACTAAACTCCTTCCCCAAAAACTCCGCCGCATGCTCCAGCAAATAAGCCCGGCAACTTTCCCCCGCCGGCGATAACCGCTTGCTCGCCATATGCGCGACATGCCAGATGCGCTCGATCGGCGTGCCGGTCACGTCCAGCAGCGCGATTTCGCCGGTGCGCAGCTCCAGCGCCATGGTGTGCAGAGACAGCAGGCTGATACCCATGCCGGCCATCACCGCCTGCTTGATGGTCTCGTTGCTGCCGAGGGTGATCACCTTGGCCGGCGTGAACAGGTGGTCGCGGAACATGTATTCGGCGACGGTACGGGTGCCTGAGCCGGGTTCTCGCAGCAGGAAGGTTTCGTGCCTCAGTTCCTGCAAATCGAATTGCGCGGCGTCGTGCAGCGGGTGCCGCGGCGAGGCCACCAGTACGTGCGGATGCGCGGCGATGGGTTCGGAGACGGCGTCCAGCTCGCGCGGCGGGCGGCCCATCAGGGCGAGGTCGATGGCGTTGTCCTGCAGCAGCTGCAGCAGGGTTTCGCGATTGCCTTCGGCGATGCGCAGCTCCACGCCCGGGTGCAGCGCGGTGAAGCCGGCCAGCAGCTTGGGCGCAAAGTACTTTGCGGTGCTGATCAGGCCGATCGTGATGGAGCCACGGTCGACGTCCTTGACTGCCTGCAGTCCTTCCTCGGCATCCTTGACCTCGCCCAGGATGCGCAGCGCATGGTGCAGCAGGCGGTCGCCGGGTTCGGTCAGCGTCAGTTGCCGGCCGACGCGTTCGAACAGCGCCAGCCCCACCACGGATTCCAGTTGCTTGACCTGCATCGACACCGCGGGCTGGGTCAGGTGCAGCTCTTCGGCCGCGCGCACGAAGCTGGCGTGCCTGGCCACGGTGACGAAGATCTGCAGCTGGCGAAGGGTGAGGGCGCGCAGGAAGGACATGGGCAGTGGGGGCGGCTTTTGGACGGTCCCATGATGTGCTGTCTGGGTCGCACTTAAGGGATAGCTTATGCAGTGACTAAGAATATCTGAATTTACCTTATAGAGGGGCGCTTATATCTTTGCATCAACGCAGCAGCCACGAACGCTCAACCACGCAAGGAGACAAGCATGAACGCACCCGAACCGGTCCAGGCCAAGCCGCGCAAGCGCTATGACGCCGGCGCATGAAGTACAAGGAAATGGGGTACTGGGACGCGGACTACGAGCCCAAGGACACCGACCTGCTGGCGCTGTTCCGCATCACGCCGCAGGATGGCGTGGACCCGGTCGAGGCCGCCGCCGCGGTGGCCGGCGAATCCTCCACCGCCACCTGGACGGTGGTGTGGACCGATCGCCTGACCGCGTGCGACATGTACCGCGCCAAGGCCTACCGGGTCGATCCGGTGCCGAACAACCCGGAGCAGTTCTTCTGCTACGTGGCCTATGACCTGTCGCTGTTCGAGGAGGGCTCGATCGCCAACCTGACCGCCTCGATCATCGGCAATGTGTTCAGCTTCAAGCCGATCAAGGCGGCGCGGCTGGAAGACATGCGCTTCCCGGTGGCCTATGTGAAGACCTTCGCCGGCCCGTCGACCGGCATCATCGTCGAGCGCGAGCGCCTGGACAAGTTCGGCCGCCCGTTGCTGGGCGCCACCACCAAGCCCAAGCTCGGCCTGTCGGGCCGCAACTATGGCCGCGTGGTGTACGAAGGCCTGAAGGGCGGGCTGGACTTCATGAAGGACGACGAGAACATCAACTCGCAGCCCTTCATGCACTGGCGCGACCGCTTCCTGTTCGTGATGGATGCGGTCAACAAGGCTTCGGCCGCCACCGGCGAGGTCAAGGGCAGCTACCTCAACGTGACCGCCGGCACCATGGAAGAGATGTACCGGCGCGCGGAGTTCGCCAAGTCGCTGGGCTCGGTCATCATCATGGTCGACCTGATCGTGGGCTGGACCTGCATCCAGTCGATGAGCAACTGGTGCCGCCAGAACGACATGATCCTGCACCTGCACCGCGCGGGCCACGGCACCTACACGCGCCAGAAGAACCACGGCGTGTCGTTCCGCGTGATCGCCAAGTGGCTGCGCCTGGCCGGCGTGGACCACATGCACACCGGCACCGCGGTGGGCAAGCTGGAAGGGGATCCGCTGACCGTGCAGGGCTATTACAACGTCTGCCGCGATGCATACACCCACACCGACCTGACCCGCGGGCTGTTCTTCGACCAGGACTGGGCCTCGCTGCGCAAGGTGATGCCGGTGGCCTCGGGCGGCATCCACGCCGGCCAGATGCACCAGCTGATCAGCCTGTTCGGCGACGACGTGGTGCTGCAGTTCGGCGGCGGCACCATCGGCCACCCGCAAGGCATCCAGGCCGGCGCCACCGCCAACCGGGTCGCGCTGGAGGCAATGGTGCTGGCGCGCAACGAGGGGCGCGACATCCTCAACGAAGGGCCGGAGATCCTGCGCGATGCCGCGCGCTGGTGCGGGCCGCTGCGCGCCGCGCTGGACACCTGGGGCGACATCACCTTCAACTACACGCCGACCGATACCTCGGACTTCGTGCCCACCGCCTCGGTGGCCTGACCCTGGCTGGATGCCACCACCGCGAACACCACAGAACGAGAGGACATCATGCGTATCACCCAAGGCACCTTTTCTTTCCTGCCCGAACTGACCGACGAGCAGATCACCAAGCAGCTCGAATACTGCCTGAACAAGGGCTGGGCTGTCGGCATCGAATACACCGACGACCCGCATCCGCGCAACACCTACTGGGAGATGTTCGGGCTGCCGATGTTCGACCTGCGCGATGCCGCCGGCATCCTGCTGGAGATCAACAACGCGCGCAACACCTTTCCCAACCACTACATCCGCGTCACGGCCTTCGACTCGACGCATACGGTGGAATCGGTGGTGATGTCGTTCATCGTCAATCGTCCCGCCGACGAGCCGGGCTTCCGCCTGGTGCGGCAGGAAGAGCCCGGCCGCACGCTGCGCTACTCGATCGAGAGCTACGCCGTGCAGGCCCGGCCCGAGGGCAGCCGCTACTGAGCGGCCCCGGCTGAGCCGCGCAGCGCCGCCACGGCGCTGCCGCCAGTGATTTCCTGACGCTGCACGCCCGCGGCCGCGCGGCCTGATCGCCGCGCGCCGGGGGGACGCTTCGCCTCGAATTCCGCGAACCGATTGATCGATTGACTCTCAGGGAGCCGTCATGTCCGCACCCGAAACCACTGCGCCGCTGCAGTCGACTGGCGTTTTGCCCCCAGCGGCGCCCGCAGCCGTGCCGGGATCTCTCGCCGAATCGCTGGCCAGCTCGGGCATCACCGAACTGCTGGCCCAGCTCGACCGCGAGCTGATCGGGCTGAAGCCGGTGAAAGCGCGCATCCGCGATATCGCCGCCTTGCTGCTGGTGGACAAGCTGCGCGCCGCGCGCGGCTTCAGCGCGGGTGCGCCCAGCCTGCACATGTGCTTCACCGGCAATCCCGGCACCGGCAAGACCACCGTGGCCATGCGCATGGCGCAGATCCTGCACCAGCTGGGCTACGTGCGGCGCGGCCACCTGGTGGCGGTGACCCGCGACGACCTGGTCGGCCAGTACATCGGCCATACCGCGCCCAAGACCAAGGAGATCCTGAAGAAGGCCATGGGCGGGGTGCTCTTCATCGACGAGGCCTACTACCTCTACCGCCCGGAGAACGAGCGCGACTATGGCCAGGAGGCGATCGAGATCCTGCTGCAGGTGATGGAGAACCACCGCGAAGACCTGGTGGTGATCCTGGCCGGCTACAAGGACCGCATGGACCGCTTCTTCGAGTCCAACCCGGGCATGTCGTCGCGCGTTGCGCACCATATCGACTTTCCCGACTACCAGCTCGACGAGCTGCGCCGCATCGCCGAGCTGATGCTGGACGAGATGCAGTACCAGTTCGACGACGACAGCCGGGCCGTGTTTGCCGACTACCTGGCCCGCCGCATGGCGCAACCGCATTTCGCCAACGCCCGCAGCGTGCGCAATGCGCTGGACCGCGCGCGGCTGCGCCATGCCTCGCGCCTGCTGGGCCAGCCCGGCATCGCGGTGGACGACCGTGCCCTCACCACCATCACCGCCGCGGACCTGCTTGCCAGCCGCGTGTTTGCGCAGGCTGCGGCCGCGGAGTAGACCATGAAAGCCCTGATCTTCGATGTCGACGGCACCCTTGCCGATACCGAGAGCGCGCACCTGCGGGCCTTCAATGCCGCCTTTGCCGAAGTCGGCCTGGACTGGTGCTGGGACGAAGCCCTCTACACGCGCCTGCTCAGGGTGGCAGGGGGCAAGGAGCGGCTGCTGCACTACTGGCGCATGGTCGACCCGGAAGAGGCGCGCGGCTGCAAGGTCGGGGAAACGATCGACGCGGTGCATGCCGTCAAGACCCGCCACTACGCCGAACTGGTCGGCAGCGGCCAGCTGCCGCTGCGCCCGGGGATTGCGCGGCTGATCGACGAGGCCGGCCGCGCCGGCGTGCCCATCGCCATTGCCACCACCACCACGCCGGCCAACCTGGACGTGCTGCTGCGCACGCCGCTGGGTGCGGACTGGCGCGCACGCTTCGCCGCCATCTGCGATGCCGGCACGACCGCGGTCAAGAAGCCCGCGCCGGACGTCTACCTGGCCGTACTCGAGCGGCTTGGCCTGGAAGCGGCTGAGTGCCTGGCGATCGAGGACTCGGAAAACGGGCTGCGCGCTGCGCAGGCGGCTGGCATTGCCACCGTGGTCACGCCCACGGCCTACACCGGCCACGACCGTTTCGACGGCGCGCTGCTGGTGCTGCCGCACCTGGGCGATCCGGCGCAGCCACTTGCGCCGCTGCCGGGAGCGGCGCACCGCTGGGCCGACCTGGCCGCGCTGCGCGCCTGGCATCGCGGCACCCTGTTCGAGGCAGCCTGACATGACCGCCACCCACCAGCAAGCCAGCGGCCCGCGCGCGGTCCGCCTGGCCCCGTCGATCCTGTCGGCCGACTTCGCGCGGCTGGGCGAAGAGGTGTGCGCGGTCGAGGCCGGCGGCGCGGACCTGATCCACTTCGACGTGATGGACAACCACTACGTGCCCAACCTGACCATCGGGCCGATGGTGTGCGAGGCGATCCGCCCGCTGGTCTCGGTTCCCATCGACGTGCACCTGATGGTGGAGCCGGTGGACGCGCTGATCCCGCTGTTTGCCCGGGCCGGCGCGGGGATCATCAGTTTCCATCCGGAGGCGAGCCGCCATGTGGACCGCACCATCGCGCTGATCCGCGACCACGGCTGCAGGGCCGGGCTGGTGCTCAACCCGGCCACGCCACTGGGCTGGCTGGACCACACGCTGGCGCAGCTCGACCTGGTGCTGCTGATGAGCGTGAACCCGGGCTTCGGCGGCCAGGCCTTCATCCCCGGCGTGCTCGACAAGGTGCGCCAGGTGCGCGCACGCATCGACCGGCAGCAGGCGGCCGGCGGGCGCGAGGTCTGGCTGGAGGTCGATGGCGGCGTCAAGGCCGACAACATCGGCGCGATTGCGCGCGCGGGCGCCGACACCTACGTCGCCGGCAGCGCTGTCTTCGGCGCGCCGGACGTCGATGGCGGCTACGCGGGCATCCTGCGGCGCCTGCGCGAGGCCGCCGCCACGTAGCGGGCATGCCGCCCCCCACAAGAACACATAGCCAATCCAGAGGAGACTTGTCATGCCTGAAGTGCAAAGGATGACCCTGACGCAGTTCCTGATCGAGCAGCGCCGCCGCTACCCGGACGCCAGCGGCGGCTTCAACGGCCTGATCCTCAATGTCGCCATGGCCTGCAAGGAGATCGCGCGCGCCGTGGCCTTCGGCGCGCTGGGCGGCCTGCACGGCAGGGCCGGCGGCGCGGACGCGGCCGGCGCAGCCATCAACGTGCAAGGAGAGGTCCAGCAGAAGCTGGACGTGCTCAGCAACGACACCTTCCTGCGCGTCAACGAATGGGGCGGGTACCTCGCCGCCATGGCCTCGGAAGAAATGGAGGCGCCGTACCAGATCCCGGCGCACTACCCGCGCGGCAAGTACCTGCTGGTGTTCGATCCGCTCGATGGCTCCTCCAACATTGACGTCAATGTCTCGGTGGGCAGCATCTTCTCGGTACTGCGCGCGCCGGAGGGCACCACCGACGTCACCGAGCAGGCCTTCCTGCAGCCCGGCACGGCGCAGGTGGCCGCGGGCTACGCGCTCTATGGCCCCACCACCATGCTGGTGCTGACGGTGGGCAACGGCGTCAATGGCTTCACGCTGGATCCCAACCTGGGCGAGTTCTTCCTGACCCATCCGGACCTGCGCGTGCCCGCCGATACCCGGGAATTCGCCATCAACGCGTCCAACAGCCGCTTCTGGGAGGCGCCCATCAGGCAATACGTATCGGAGTGCCTGGCCGGCCAGACCGGGCCGCGGGGCAAGGATTTCAACATGCGCTGGATCGCCTCGATGGTGGCCGAGGCGCACCGCATCCTGATGCGCGGCGGCGTCTTCATGTACCCGCGCGACACCAAGGATCCGGCCAGGCCGGGACGACTGCGCCTGCTCTATGAAGCCAACCCGATCGCGTTCCTGATGGAGCAGGCCGGCGGGCGTGCCAGCACCGGCCGCCAGGCGCTGATGTCGGTGGCGCCCGGCGCGCTCCACCAGCGCATCGGCGTGATCTTCGGTTCGCGCCATGAAGTGGAGCGGATCGAGCGCTACCACAACGAGCAGACCGACCCCGATCTTCCCAATCCCCTGTTCAACGAGCGCAGCCTGTTCCGCGCGTCCGCCTGAGGCACCTGGCCATGTCAGAACGTTATCCCATCATCGCCATCACCGGCTCTTCCGGCGCAGGCACCACCTCGGTGACCCGTACCTTCGAAAACATCTTCCGGCGCGAGGGCGTGAAGTCGGTGGTAATCGAGGGCGACAGCTTCCACCGCTACGACCGCGCCGAGATGAAGATCAAGATGGCCGAGGCCGAGCGTACCGGCAACATGAACTTCAGCCACTTCGGCGAAGAGAACAACCTGTTCAGCGAGCTGGAAGGTCTGTTCCGTTCCTATTCGGAAACCGGCACCGGCGTGCACCGGCACTACCTGCACAGCCCCGAGGAAGCGGCGCCGTTCGGGCAGGAACCCGGCACCTTCACCCCATGGGAGCCGTTGCCGGACGACACCGACCTGCTTTTCTACGAGGGCTTGCACGGCGGCGTGGTCACCGACGAGGTCAATATCGCGCGGTATCCCAACCTGCTGATCGGCGTGGTGCCGGTGATCAACCTGGAGTGGATCCAGAAGCTGTGGCGCGACAAGAAGCAGCGCGGCTACTCGACCGAGGCCGTGACCGACACCATCCTGCGCCGCATGCCGGACTACGTGAACTACATCTGCCCGCAGTTCTCGCGCACGCATGTGAATTTCCAGCGGGTGCCGTGCGTGGACACCTCCAACCCCTTTATCGCACGCGAGATTCCAGCGCCCGATGAAAGCATGGTGGTGATCCGCTTTGCCAACCCCAAGGGCATCGATTTCCAGTACCTGCTGAGCATGATCCACGACTCCTTCATGTCGCGCGCCAACACCATCGTGGTCCCGGGCGGCAAGATGGAACTGGCCATGCAGCTGATCTTCACGCCCTTCGTGCTGCGCATGATGGAACGCCGCAAGCGCGCCACCCAGTAAGGAGCCGGAATGAACGCACCCGAACGCATCGACTCCGCGGCGCGCTGCGCCAACGCGCTGCGCTTTCTTGCCGCCGACGCGGTGGAGCAGGCCCGGTCCGGCCACCCCGGCGCACCGATGGGCATGGCGGAGATGGCCGAAGTGCTGTGGCGGCGCCACCTGCGCCACAACCCGGCCAACCCGGCCTGGCCCGACCGCGACCGCTTCGTGCTGTCCAACGGCCATGCCTCCATGCTGCTGTATGCGCTGCTGCACCTGAGCGGCTATGACGTGCCGATGGCGCAGCTGCGCCAGTTCCGCCAGCTGCACGCGATCACGCCGGGCCATCCGGAAGTCGGCGTGACGCCGGGCATCGAGACTACTACGGGACCGCTGGGGCAGGGGCTGGCCAATGCCGTCGGCATGGCGTTGGCGGAAAAGCTGCTGGCGGCCACCTTCAACCGGCCCGGCTTCGACATCGTCGACCACCACACCTATGTGTTCCTGGGCGATGGCTGCCTGATGGAAGGGCTCAGCCACGAGGCCGCCTCGCTGGCGGGGACGCTCGGGCTGGGCAAGCTGATCTGCCTGTACGACGACAACGGCATCTCCATCGACGGCGACGTGGTTGCCTGGTTTGCCGACGACACCCCGCAGCGCTTTGCTGCCTACGGCTGGCATGTGATCGCCGGCGTCGACGGGCACGATGCGCACGCCATCGACGCCGCGCTGCATACCGCCAAGGCCGAGCGCGACCGGCCCACGCTGATCTGCTGCCGCACCGTGATCGGCCAGGGCGCGCCGGCCAAGGCCGGCGGCCACGACGTGCATGGCGCGCCGCTGGGCGCGGCCGAAATCGCCGCGATGCGCGCGGCGCTGGGCTGGGAAGCGCCACCGTTCACGGTGCCGGCCGATGTGGCCGATGCCTGGGATGCGCGCGCGCAAGGTGCCGCGCGCGAGGCCGAATGGGAGGCGCGCTTCGCCGGCTATTGCGCCGCCTACCCGGAACTGGGCGATGCGTTCGTGCGGCGCGTGCAGGGCCGCCTGCCCGAGGGCTTCGATGCGCAGCTGCTGGCGCTGCTGGATGCGCCATCGCCGCTGCAAGACAAGATCGCCACGCGCAAGGCCTCCCAGCTGTGCCTGGAGGCGCTGACCCCCGCCTTGCCCGAGCTGCTGGGCGGCTCGGCCGACCTGACCGGCTCCAACCTGACCAACGTCAAGGCCTCGGTCTGGGTCAACCATGCCGGCCACGGCAACTACGTCAGCTACGGCGTGCGCGAGTTCGGCATGGCCGCGGTGATGAACGGCATTGCGCTGCATGGGGGGCTGATTCCCTACGGCGGCACCTTCATGACTTTTTCGGACTACTCGCGCAACGCCATCCGCATGGCCGCGCTGATGCGCCTGCGCGTGGTCCACGTGCTGACCCATGACTCCATCGGCCTGGGCGAGGACGGCCCCACGCACCAGCCGGTGGAGCACGCCGCCAGCCTGCGGCTGATTCCCAACAACCGGGTCTGGCGCCCCTGCGACGGCGCCGAAACCGCCTGCGCGTGGCTGGCCGCGCTGCGGCGCGAGGACGGTCCGACCTGCCTGGTGCTGTCGCGCCAGGCACTGACGCCATTCGCGCGCGATGCGGCGCAGCGCGACGCGATCGCGCGCGGCGGCTACGTATTGCGTGATGCGGCGGGGGCGCCGGCACCACGCGTGGTGCTGGTCGCCACCGGCTCCGAAGTGGAGATCGCCATGCGCGCGGCCGCGCAGCTGGCCGATGCCGGCATCGCCGCGCGCGTGGTGTCGATGCCCTGCGTCGAACTGTTCTACGCACAGGACGCGGCGTACCGCGACACGGTGCTGCCGCCAGGCGTGCCGCGCGTCAGCATCGAAGCCGGCAGCACCTGGTTCTGGCGCGGCGTGGTGGGCGAGCGGGGCAGGGCGCTGGGCCTCGACACCTTTGGCGAGTCGGCGCCCGCCGAGGCGCTGTACCAGCATTTCGGCCTGACCCCGGAGCATGTCGCCGCGGCGGCGCTGGCCGTTCTGGAGGACGCGTGATGGCTGCCCATATCCCCCAGGCCCTGCCCTGCACCGCGGTGCTGATCGACCTGGACGGCACGCTGGTCGACAGCGCGCCGGACATCGTCGGCGCCGCCAGCCTCATGCTGGCCGATCTCGGCAGCCCGCCGCTGCCGTTCGACACCGTGGCCGGATTTATCGGCCGCGGCGTGCCCAACCTGGTGCGGCGTGTGCTGGAAACCGCGCAACTCGCCACGCGCATCGACGCTGCCGACGCGGTGGCGCTGTTCCATCGCCACTATGCCGGCACCAACGGCCGTCTCGGCACCGTGTTTCCGGGCGTGGAGAACGGCCTCGCCGCGCTCCGGCGCGAGGGCTATCGCCTGGCATGCGTCACCAACAAGCCGCGCGCGCTGGCGGTGCCGCTGCTGGCCATGACCGGCCTGGCCGCGTATCTGGAAGTGCTGGTCGCTGGCGATTCGATTGCGCAGATGAAGCCCGATCCCGAACCGCTGCGCCATGCCTGCCGCCTGCTCGACGTCGATCCGGCGCATGGCGTGCTGGTGGGAGATTCACCGGTGGACGTGCAGGCGGCGCGCGCGGCCGGCATGCCGGTCTGCCTGGTGCGCTATGGCTACGCCGGCCCCGGTGGGCCGGCGGCGCTCGGCGCCGATGCGCTGGTCGATTCGTTCGAGGCATTGCCGGCGCTGCTGACGCCTGCCTGGCTCGCACCGGCGGCCTGATCCGGCGCCAGCGCGCCACGCAGGCAAGGATTCAAGACAACGACATGGAGACAGCATGACTATCAAGGTTGCCATCAATGGCTATGGCCGCATCGGCCGCAATGTGCTGCGCGCCCACTATGAAGGCGGCAAGCGGCACGACATCGAGATCGTCGCCATCAACGACCTCGGCAACGCCGCGACCAACGCCCACCTGACCCAGTACGACACCGTTCACGGGCGCTTTCCCGGCGAGGTCGCGGTCGATGGCGATGCCTTCCGCGTCAACGGCGACCGCATCCGCGTGCTGGCCCAGCGCAACCCGGCGGAGTTGCCGTGGGGCGAGCTGGGCGTGGATGTGGTGATGGAGTGCACCGGCCTCTTCACCACCAAGGACAAGGCCTCGGCCCACCTGAAGGGCGGCGCGAAGAAGGTGATCATCTCCGCCCCCGGCGGCAAGGACGTCGATGCCACCATCGTCTATGGCGTGAACCACCACGTGCTCAAGGCGACCGACACGGTCATCTCCAACGCCTCGTGCACCACCAACTGCCTGGCGCCGCTGGTCAAGCCGCTGCATGAAAAGCTGGGCGTGGTGAACGGCCTGATGACCACCGTGCATGCCTATACCAACGACCAGGTGCTGACCGATGTCTACCACGAAGACCTGCGCCGCGCGCGCTCGGCCACCATGTCGATGATCCCCACCAAGACCGGCGCCGCCGCGGCGGTGGGGCTGGTGCTGCCGGAGCTGGACGGGCGGCTGGATGGCTTTGCGGTGCGCGTGCCGACCATCAATGTGTCGCTGGTCGACCTGTCCTTCGTCGCCGCGCGGCCCACCACGGTCGAGGAAGTGAACGGCATCCTGCAGGCCGCGGCGCAGGGCGAGCTCAAGGGCATCCTCGACTACAACGCGGCGCCGCTGGTCTCGGTGGATTTCAACCACAACCCGGCCTCGTCCACCTTCGACGCCACCCTGACCAAGGTCAACGGCACGCTGGTCAAGGTATCGGCCTGGTACGACAACGAATGGGGCTTCTCCAACCGCATGCTGGATACCGCGGTGGCGCTGGCCAGTGCCCGCTAGCAGGAGGCCATGATGAGCGAATACCATGCTGCGCACGCGCTCCCGCAATCCCCGGCGCCGCACACGCTGGCCGCGCTGCTCGCCAATGGCGGGCTGGCCGGCAAGCGCGTCTTTATCCGCGCCGACCTCAACGTCCCGCAGGACGCCGCCGGACAGATTACCGACGACACCCGTATCCGCGCTTCGGTGCCCGCCATCGCGGCCTGCCTGCAGGCGGGCGCCGCGGTGATGGTCACCTCGCACCTGGGCCGGCCCGAGGAGGGGCAGCCCGACCCGCGCCACAGCCTGGCGCCGGTGGGGCGCCGCCTGTCGGAACTGCTGAGCCGTCAGGTGCCGCTGCTGTCCGGCTGGATCGAGGGCGGCTTCCAGGTGCCGCCCGGCCAGGTGGTGCTGCTGGAAAACTGCCGCATGAACCAGGGTGAGAAGAGGAACAGCGACGAACTGGCGCAGAAGATGGCGCGGCTGTGCGATGTCTACGTCAACGACGCCTTCGGCACCGCGCACCGCGCCGAAGCCACCACCCACGGCATCGCAAAATTCGCGCCGATCGCCTGCGCCGGCCCGCTGCTGGCCGCCGAGATCGACGCGCTGGGCAAGGCCCTGGGCCAGCCGGCGCGCCCGCTGGTGGCGATCGTGGCCGGCTCCAAGGTCTCGACCAAGCTGACCATCCTGAAGTCGCTGGCCGACAAGGTCGACAACCTGGTCGTCGGCGGCGGCATCGCCAACACCTTCATGCTGGCCGCCGGCCTGAAGATCGGCAAGTCGCTGGCCGAAGCCGACCTGGTCGGCGACGCCAAGGCCATCATCGACATCATGGCCAGGCGCGGCGCCTCGGTGCCCATCCCCGTCGACGTGGTCTGCGCCAAGGAATTCAGCGCGACCGCCGCGGCCACCGTCAAGGACGTCAAGGACGTCGCCGACGACGACATGATCCTGGACATCGGTCCGAAGACCGCCGCGCTGCTGGCCGAGCAGTTGAAGGCCGCCGGCACCATCGTCTGGAACGGCCCGGTGGGCGTGTTCGAGTTCGACCAGTTCGGCAACGGCACCAGGGTGCTGGCCCAGGCCATCGCCGAATCGAAGGCGTTCTCGATCGCCGGCGGCGGCGACACGCTCGCCGCCATCGCCAAGTACGGCATTGCCGACCGCGTGGGCTACATCTCCACCGGCGGCGGCGCGTTCCTGGAATTCCTGGAAGGCAAGACGCTGCCCGCGCTGGCCGTGCTGGCGCAACGCGCCACGTGAACCGCTCATCGATTCCGCATCAAGCTAAGGAGACTCATCATGGCACTCATATCCCTGCGCCAGCTGCTCGACCACGCGGGAGAGTTCGGCTACGGCGTGCCGGCCTTCAACGTCAATAACCTGGAACAGATCCACGCGATCATGGAGGCGGCGGAGGAAACCGACAGCCCCGTGATCCTGCAGGCCTCGGCCGGTGCTCGCAAATATGCGGGTGAGGCCTACCTGCGCCATATGGTGCTGGCCGCCGCCGAGACCCATCCCGACATTCCCATCGTGCTGCACCAGGACCACGGCTCCAGCCCGGCCGTGTGCCAGGCGTCGATCCGCTCCGGCTTTACCAGCGTGATGATGGACGGCTCGCTGCGCGAGGACATGAAGACGCCGTCCGACTACGACTACAACGTCGACGTCACGCGGCGCGTGTGCGAGATGGCGCATGCGGTCGGCGTCTCGGTGGAAGGCGAGCTGGGCTGCCTCGGTTCGCTGGAGACCGGCCAGGCGGGCGAGGAAGACGGCGTCGGCGCGGCGGGCACGCTGTCGCACGACATGATGCTGACCGACCCGGCGCAGGCGCGCGACTTCGTTGCCCGCACCGGCGTGGATGCGCTCGCCATCGCCATCGGCACCAGCCACGGCGCCTACAAGTTCTCGCGCCAGCCCACCGGCGACATCCTCGCGATCGACCGCATCCGCGCGATCCACGAGCAGATTCCCGACACCCACCTGGTGATGCACGGCTCCAGCTCGGTGCCGCAGGAGTGGCTGGAAATCATCCGCCAGTACGGCGGCGACATCAAGGAGACCTACGGCGTGCCGGTCGAGGAAATCCTGCGCGGCATCCGGAACGGCGTGCGCAAGGTGAATATCGACACCGACATCCGCCTGGCCATGACCGGCGCCATCCGCAAGTCGCTGGCCGAAGACCGCAGCGAGTTCGATCCGCGCAAGGCGTTGCTGGCGGCGAAGAAGGGCGCACGGGGCGTGGTCAAGTTGCGCTTCGAGGCGTTCGGCTGCGCGGGGCAGGCGGGGCGGATCAAGCCGGTGGCGATGGAGAGGATGGCGGGGCTCTACCGCTAACGGTGCTCGCCGCGGAGTGCCACGGACCCACGCATAGGCTCCCCTCTCCCGCTTGCGGGAGAGGGGAGCACACCAGCAGCAAGCGGTAACAGTAACGCGCGTGATCCACTGCAACGCCGCCCCCTTCGGCGCGGCACAAGGAGCAATCATGGCCAAGCTACGCGATGTACCCGGTATTCGCAAATACGACGGCCCCGCCGGAGGCTGGGGAGCGCTGAAGGCAACCGCCACGGCGATCCGGCTGCAGATGGATACCGTCAAGGCCCCGATCACGCTGCTGCGCACCAACCAGCCCGACGGCTTCGACTGCCCCGGCTGCGCGTGGCCCGACAAGGAGCACCGGTCGACCTTCCAGTTCTGCGAAAACGGCGCCAAGGCCGTCACCTGGGAAGCCACGACCAAGCGCGTGACGCCGGAGTTCTTCGCGGCCAACACGGTGTCGGCGCTGCTGAACCGCACCGATTTCGAACTGGAAGACCAGGGCCGCCTGACGCATCCGCTCGTCTATGACCGCGCCACCGACACCTTCAGGCTGGTGGAGTGGGAAGCTGCGTTCGCCCGCATCGGCGAAATTCTGCGCGGCCTGGCGCCGGATCAGGTCGAGTTCTATACGTCCGGCCGGGCCTCCAACGAGGCCGCATACCTGTACCAGCTGTTCGCGCGGGAGTACGGCACCAACAATTTCCCTGATTGCTCGAACATGTGCCACGAGCCCACCAGCGTCGGCCTGCCGCGCTCGATCGGCATCGGCAAGGGCACCGTGTCGCTGGACGACTTTGACCAGTGCGAGCTGATCATCTCGATCGGGCACAACCCGGGAACCAACCATCCCCGCATGATGGGAACGCTGCACGAGGCATCGCGGCGCAACGTGCCGATCCTGGTGTTCAACCCGTTGCGCGAACGCGCGCTCGAGCGCTTCGCCGACCCGCAGAACATGCTGGAGATGGCGACCTACGGCTCCACCCGGATCGCGTCGTCGTACTTCCTGGTGCGGGCCGGGGGCGATGCCGCCGCCATCAAGGGGGTCATGAAAGCACTGCTGGAACTGGAAGCCAGCCAGGGCAACGTGCTGGACCACGACTTCATTGCCGGCCACACCCAGGGCTTTGCAGCGCTGGCGGAGGACCTGGCGGCGACCGAATGGGCGGATGTCGAACAGACCAGCGGCCTTGCGCGTGCCGACCTGGAACGGGTCGCGGCGGCCTATGCGAAGTCGAACGCCACCATCGTCACCTATGGCATGGGCGTGACGCAGCACAACGAAGGCACGGCCAATGTCCGCCTGCTGTGCGACCTGCTGATGCTGCGCGGCAACTTCGGCAAGCCCGGCGCCGGCATCTGTCCCTTGCGCGGCCACTCCAACGTGCAGGGCAACCGGACCGTCGGCATCACCGAGAAGCCCTCTGCGGATTTCCTGCAGCGGCTCGCGGACACGTTCGGCTTCCGTCCGCCGGCGGCGCACGGGCACGATGCCGTCCGGGCCATGCAGGCGATGATCGACGGCAGCGCCAGGGCGCTGTTTTGCCTGGGAGGAAACTTCGCGGTCGCGCTGCCTGATCCGGACCAGTGCTTCCCTGCCATGGGCAAGCTTGACCTGAGCGTCCATGTCGGCACCAAGCTCAATCGCACGCACCTGCTGGTGGCCAGGGAGACCTACCTGCTGCCCTGCCTCGGCCGCACGGAACTGGATGTGCAGGAAACCGGGCCGCAATCGGTCACGGTGGAGGATTCGATGTCGATGGTCCATGCTTCGGCCGGCAAGCTCACGCCGGCATCCGCGTTGCTGCGCTCGGAGCCGGCCATCGTTGCGGGCATTGCCACCGCAACCCTGCCGGACAGCAGGGTTCCGTGGCTGGAGCTGGTTGCCGACTACGACCGGATCCGCGACCTGATCGAGCAGACCGTGCCGGGCTTCGACGACTTCAACACGCGCGTGCGCGTGCCTGGCGGATTCCGCATGCCGTTGCCGCCCACCGAACGCAGATGGGAAACACCGTCGGGAAAGGCGGAGTTCTACGTGTTCAAGGGACTGCAGGAAGACAAACAGGTCCAGGCCCACGATGTGCTGCGGCTGGTGACGATCCGCAGCCATGACCAGTACAACACCACGATCTATGCCATGGATGACCGCTACCGGGGCGTGTTCGGGCGCCGCGATGTGCTGTTCATGAACGCGGCCGACCTTGCTGCGCGCGGCCTGGAACATGGCGACCTGGTCGATATCGAGACCATCGCAGCGGGCCGGCAACTGCGCTTCGACAAACTGACCGCGATCGAATACGAGATTGCGCCGGGATCGGTCGCCGCCTACTATCCGGAGGCCAACAGGCTGGTGCCGCTCGACTACATTGACGAGGACAGCGGCACGCCGTCCTACAAGTCCGTCCCGGTGCGCGTGCTGCGCTCGACGGTGACGTAATGGCACGTCACGCCTCTTTTCCTTGATTCCACGCGCCGTTGCAAGCCGCGCAGGCGGCGTGCCGCGGCATTTCGTTGACGCTAAACGCGACCTGTCTGTGGAGGAAAGCTCATCATGCCGACCCTATGTGAAATCTGCAATGCGCGCCCGGCCGTGGCGCGCGTGACGGTGGTTCAGGACGGCCAGCGCAAGTCCATGTCTATTTGCGACTACGACTACCGGCAGCTGCTGCGCCACCAGGACATGCTCAACCCGTTCGATTCGCTGCTGGGCGGGGGCGGCCTGTCGCGCTTCTTCGGCGGCCTCGGCAATGGCGCGGACGACGAGGCGCAGGGCGGCTTCGCGGCCGAAGTACCGCGTGAATCCGTCGACGTGACCGACGCCTTCAGCGAACAGACGCTGGAGTTGCTGCAGCGCGCGGCGGAAAAGGCCCATGAGCTGCGGCGCAATGAACTGGACACCGAGCACCTGCTCTATGTGCTGTCCGATACCGATGTCTGCGTTGCGCTGCTCAAGGAGCTCAAGCTATCGCCGCAAGACCTGCGCGGCTATATCGACGCGCATGCGCAAACCGGCAGCGCCGCGCCGGACGCCGCGGTCGACCGGATGACGATCTCGCCGCGCCTGAAGAAGGCGTTCGAGTACGCGTTCCAGGCGTCGCGCGAGCTGGGGCATTCCTATGTTGGCCCGGAGCACCTGCTGATCGGGCTGGCCTCGGTGCCCGACAGTATCGCCGGGACGCTGCTGAAGAAGTACGGCGTCACGCCTGAGGCGCTGCGCCAGAAGGTGGTGAAGGTGGTGGGCAAGGGCGCGGAGGATGGTCGCGTCGACACGCCAACGGGCACGCCCACGCTGGACAAGTTCGGGCGCGACCTGACGGCGATCGCGCGGCAGGGCAAGCTTGACCCGGTGCTCGGCCGGGCACAGGAGATCGAGAACACGATCGAGGTGCTGGCGCGGCGCAAAAAGAATAACCCGGTGCTGATCGGCGAGCCCGGCGTGGGCAAGACCGCCATTGTCGAGGGGCTGGCGCAGCGCATCGTCAACGGCGACGTGCCTGAAGTGCTGCGCGGCAAACGCCTGGTCGAGATCAACCTCAATGCCATGGTGGCGGGGGCGAAGTACCGGGGCGAGTTCGAGGAACGTGCCAAGCAGCTGATCGATGAGGTCACTGCCAGGAACGATGAGCTGATCCTGTTTATCGACGAACTGCACACCATCGTCGGCGCGGGACAGGGCGGCGGCGAGGGCGGCCTGGACATTGCCAACGTGCTCAAGCCCGCGCTGGCGCGCGGCGAACTGAGCCTGATCGGCGCGACCACGCTGAACGAATACCAGAAGTACATCGAGAAAGACGCGGCGCTGGAACGGCGCTTCCAGCCGGTGCTGGTGCCGGAGCCCACCGTGGAGCAGACCATCGTCATCCTGCGCGGCCTGCGCGACAAGCTCGAGGCGCACCATCAGGTCACCTTTGCCGACGATGCATTCGTGGCCGCGGCAGAAATGTCGGACCGCTACATCACGTCGCGCTTCCTGCCAGACAAGGCCATCGACCTGATCGACCAGGCCGCGGCGCGCGTGCGCATCGGTTCGACCTCGCGGCCAGCCGACATCCAGGAACTGGAGGCGGAGATCACGCAGCTCAGGCGCGAGCAGGACTATGCCGCGTCACGCAAGCGCTTTGACGAGGCCAAGGCCTTCGAGGACCGCATCACCGACCAGCAAAAGCGGCTCGATGAGCTGACGGAGGCGTGGCAGCGCAAGACCGGCTCGGAGACGCTGGAAGTCACGGTCGCGGCCATTGCCGAGGTGGTGTCGCGCCTGACCGGCATCCCGGTGACCGACCTCACGCAGGAAGAACGCCAGAAGCTGCTGAAGATGGAGGAGCGGCTGCGCGAGCGCATCGTGGGCCAGGATGACGCGGTGGTCGCGGTGAGCGACGCGGTGCGCCTGTCGCGCGCGGGGCTCGGCCAGGCCAACCGGCCGATTGCGACCTTTCTCTTCCTCGGGCCGACTGGCGTGGGCAAGACCGAGCTGGCCAAGGCGCTCGCGGAAACCGTGTTCGGCGACGAGCAGGCCATCATCCGCATCGACATGTCCGAATACATGGAGCGCCATGCGGTGGCACGGCTGATTGGCGCGCCCCCGGGCTATGTCGGCTACGACGAGGGCGGGCAGCTGACCGAGCGCGTCCGCCGCCGGCCCTATAGCGTGATCTTGCTGGACGAGATCGAAAAGGCCCACACCGACGTGTACAACGTGCTGCTGCAGGTCTTCGACGACGGACGCCTGACCGACGGCAAGGGCCGCGTGGTGGATTTCAGCAACACCGTCATCATCGCCACCAGCAACCTGGGCGCACCGATCATCATGGAGAACCTCGAGAAGCCTGATGCATCCCGCATGGACGACAAGGCGCTGCACGAAGCGCTGATGAAGGTTCTGAAGGGACATTTCCGGCCGGAGTTCCTCAATCGCATCGATGACATCATTGTGTTCCATGCGCTCTCGCGCGAGAACATCCGCGCGATCGTGCAGATCCAGCTTGATCGCGTCGCGCGCACCGCCGCCGCGCAGGACATCGCGGTCAGGTTCGATGAGGCGCTGATCGATCATCTGGTGGAGGTGGGCTACCAGCCAGAATTCGGTGCGCGCGAGCTGCGGCGCCAGATCCGCCAGCAGGTCGAAACCGCGCTGGCGCGGCAGATACTGGGCGACAAGCTGAAGTCCGGGGACAGTGTCGAGGTGGGCTTCGACCGCGAGCGCGACGCGGCGAGCTTCAGGAAGCTGGAAGCGGCGCGCAAGCCGAAGGCCGGCAAGGCGAGTGCCAAGGCTGCTTCGCCCGGTAAGGGGAGTGGCGGAAAGGGGGATGGCGCCGTTGCTGCCGGTGATGCCGCAGCCTGAGCGCGGCAGGCAACAACGCAGGCGATAGTGCAGGGAATTCTACGCCGGAGGTTCAACCATGCAGGAGTTCGACTTTTACCTCAACCTGAAGAAGCCGACGCTGGGACTCTATGTGCGCAAGGGGGCGGGGCTTCCCGACCTTGCCGATGCCGCGCAGTGGCGGCTTGAAGGAACCGTCGCCGAGACCGATGTGCCGCCCGATGTCCTGAAAGGACTCGGTGCCAACGGTCACGCCTTCCAGGAACTGGGCGGCTGACCGCGCCAGGCGCGGCCGCGATGGGCCCGGGGGATCGCGGCCGCCAATCGGAGGGGAGGGCAGGCGGCCACGTCAATGCCCGGAGCCGCTGCGGTCCGCCAGCGCTTCGAGCAGGTCGGCCGAGGGGACAAAGAACAGGCCGCCGGTGACAGCCCGGCTGAAATCGAGCAGCCGGTCGTAGTTGCCGGGCGGCCGGCCGACGAACATGTTCTCGAGCATTTGCTCGATCGGGGCCGGCGAGCGGGCGTAGGCGATGAAGTAGGTGCCGAATTCGCCCGCACCGGGGCGGCCAAACACCATGTTGTTGCGCAGGATCTTGACTTCCTGCCCGTTGTCGTCGAGCGTAGTCAGCGCGCTGTGCGAGTTCGATGGCTTGACACTGGCGTCCAGCTCGATGTCCGACAGCTTCCTGCGGCCAATGATCAGTTCCTGCGCCTCGACCGGCAACGCGTTCCACCCGGCCATGTCGTGCAGGTACTTCTGCACCATGACGTAGCTGCCGCCGGCGAACCCGGCGTCTTCTTCCCCGATCACCGTGAAGCCCGCGGCTTCGCGGCCGGTCGGATTTTCTGTGCCGTCCACGAAACCGATCATCGCGCGCATGTCGAAGTTGCGAAAGCCATGCACCTCGTCGACCACCCGCACCGCGTCGCCCAGCTTGCCGAGCAGCTGCGTGGCCAGCTCGAAGCAAAGGTCCATCGCTTCGGCGCGGATGTGCAACAGCAGATCGCCCGGCGTTGCCGGGGCCATGCGCTCGCCGGCACCGAACTCGCGGAAGCGGTGCAGCGCAGCGGGACGGGGCGCGCCGAAGAGCCGGTCCCAGGCGTCCGAGCCGAAGCCGCAGACACAGGACAGGTTGCCGTCCGGTACGCGATGGCCGACTGCACGCACCACCGCCGCGACGTCGGCGCACCATGCACGCACGGTTTCGGCGTGGTCATCGCCATCGGCAAGCGTTGCGACGAGGAATATCGCGCTGCGGGTGACGGGGTTTGCAACGGCCTGGGGTTCGGGGAGACTGGTGGGCATCGGTATCTGTTGTGTTCGGGCCAATCCGTCGGTGCGCAGACGGGCGAGAATTCCGCGCATAAGCGTACACGAACTGCGTGCCTGCCCGGGTCTCATCCCGGCAAGGCGAACGGGTTTAACCCGGTACGTTGAAAGCCTTCGCCCGCCACGGCATCGTCCAGCGCCAGCGTGGCCAGATCATCGGCCACCGCTTCGGCATGCGGATCCCGCTCCAGTGACACCACCTTCAGATAGCCGTGGCACACGCCGCAGCTCTCCGCCCGCACCGTGGCTTCGACGGTATCGAGGCTCAGGTAGTCGAGCTCGGCGGCGGAGCCGCAGTTGCTGCATTTGGCCCGCACCATGTGCCACGCGCTCTCGCAGAGCGGGCAATGCAGGTAGCGCATGCCGTGGCGCTCGCCGGTCAGGATCAGGCTTGCCACCGGGGCGGTGCCGCACAGCGGGCAACCTGGCGGCTCGGCGCTGCCGCCGACGGGCACCGGCGCCGCGCGCGCGGCGGTGGCGCATTGCAGCGACAGCGCGGCCCAGAGCAATGGTGCGATCGCCGCCGGCACGGCGTCGAAGCGGCCCGCGGCCAGCGCCTGCGCGGCCGCCAGGCGTTCGACCGCGGCCAGGCCGCGCAGTGCCGTGAGATGGGGTGCGGCCGGCGCGGGAATGTCATGCGCAAGCCGCTCGATCAGACGGTCGAGCAGGGCAATGCAACGCCCCGCATGCGCAATCGCGCCGGCTGCCAGCGGCCCGCATGCGCCGGCGTCGGGCAGCACGGTTGCCTGCGCCTCGGTCACGCGGGCGGCCCAGTGCAGGTAAGCGGCATGGTCGTGGCCTTCGGCCAGCGCATGCAGGCGCGCGGCGCGCCGGCTGTAAAGCTGGAACAGGTCGGGCTGGATCAGCGGCGTGAAATGCCGCGATGCCTCATCCGGCGGCAGCGCCCCCTGCATCTTCGGATGCGGGTTCATTGCCCATGCCCCCTTGCGCTTGCCGCCTGCGCGTCTTTCGCTTCCAGTTCGCCATGCCACCGGTCATGGTGTTGCCTGGCCCACGCGCGCGAGACGTAGCCCGTCACCATGCCGGTGATCGAGCCGCGGACCCAGATTGCCAGATAGATATGCCCGATGATCAGCAGGATCAGCCCGATCCCGGCCACGGCATGGGCCAGGATCGCCAGGCGCAATACCGGAATCGGGAAAAATTCGGCGAAATACGCGCGCCACATGACCAGCCCGGAGACCAGCAGCACCAGTATCGAAGCCATGATCAGCCAGAACAGCACCTTCTGGCCGGCGTTGTACTTGCCGATCTGCAGCGGTTCGCCACCATGCCGGTTCATCAGGACGTCACGGATGCGGCGAAACCAGATCGCATCCGTGCGCGCCGGCAGGTTGTAGCCCACGAAGCGCGCGAACATGTAGCAAAGCCCGCCAAATACCGCGATGCCGAGGAACGGGTGCAGCAGCCGCGCCAGTTGCGGCGTGCCAAGCAAGCCGCTCATCCAGCTCACAGTGGGGAAGAACCATGAAATCCCCGACACCGCGGCAAGGAAGAAGCACAGCACGACCGCCCAGTGGCACAGCCGCTCGGCGAGCTTCGTGCGCAGGATCCTGTCTTCGTGGCGCATCATTTGCCGTCTCCGTTTGCCGTGTCGTCGGTGGCGGGGTCACTCGCGCCGTCGTGGCTGGTGTCGGTGGTATTCGGGCCGACCGCCATGAAATGCGCGGCCATGCCTGCGACCGCAGCTGCGCCGATGACCGCGGCGGCGGGTTTCAGGTCATCCTTCCACCCGGCGACCAGCGCGCTGATCTCGGGGTCCTTCGGCAGGCCCGCGTAGCGCTCGGCATCGTCGGCATGCTGCAGCACGTACATCACGTGGGTGCCGCCCACCCCCGCCGGGTCATACACGCCGGCATTGGCATAGCCGCGCTCGTTCAGCTCGGCCACGCGCTCCGCGCCAAGCGACTGCATCTCCGCCTTCGAGCCGAAAGCGATGGCGCCGGTGGGGCAGGTCTTGACGCAGGCCGGCTCCTGTCCGACCGCGACGCGGTCGGAGCACAGCGTGCATTTGTAAGCCTTGTTGTCCAGCTTCGAGATGCGCGGCACGTCGAACGGGCAGCCGGCGACGCAATAGCCGCAGCCGATGCACAGGTCGGACTGGAAATCGACGATGCCGTTCGCATACTGCACGATGGCGCCAGGCGCGGGACAGGCTTTCAGGCAGCCGGGATCCTCGCAATGCATGCAGCCGTCCTTGCGGATCAGCCATTCCAGCTTGCCAGCCTGGTCCTCATGCTCGGTGAAGCGCATCAGGGTCCAGGTGTTGGGCGACAGGTCGCGCGGATTGTCGTAGATGCCGACGTTTTCCTGCACGTCGCCGCGCAGGTCGTTCCATTCGTTGCAGGCGACCTGGCACGCCTTGCAGCCGATGCAGATCGACACGTCGATCAGCTTGGCCACTTGCATCTGGTGGTCGCGGATGCGCGGCGCCGGCGTCAGCTCGGACGAGGCCGAGCGGCGGATGATGTTCTGTGAGTTCATGCCCGGGCTCCGGCCATCTTTTCAATATTGACGAGGAATGCCTTGAATTCCGGCGTTTGCGAGTTGGCGTCGCCCACGCCGGGCGCCAGGGTGTTGGCGAGATAGCCCTTGCGGGTCGCGCCTTCGAAGCCCCAGTGGCAGGGGATGCCGACCTGCTCGACCGTTTGCCCCGCCACCTGCAGCGTGCGCATGCGCTTGGTCACCACGGCCTTGGCCGTGATATAGCCGCGCCGGGTGGTGATCCTGACCGTATCGCCATGGGCAATGCCCTTGTCGGCGGCCAGCTTCTCGCCGATCTCGACGAACTGCTCGGGCTGCAGCATGGCGTTCAGGTGCGAATGCTTGGTCCAGTGGCGGAACAGCTCGGTCACCGAATAGGTCGTGGCGACATAAGGAAAATCGGTGCGGTTGCCCAGCCGCTGCGCATCGTTCTGGAAGATGCGCGCGGTCGGGTTGTGGGTGACCCTGGCATGCAGCGGGTTTTTTGCGAGCGGGCTTTCCACCGGCTCGTAGTGCTCGGGGAAGGGGCCGTCTATCATGCCGCCGGCGGAGAACAGCCGGCCCACGCCTTCGGGCAGCATGATGAACGGCCCAACGGGTGTGCCGGGCGCCGCGGTCAGCGGAAAATCGGGCACGTCGGCGCCCGTCCATTGCTGGCCGTTCCAATGCAGGATCTGGCGCCTCGGGTCCCACGGCTTCCCCATCTCGTCCATCGAAGCGCGGTTGTAGAGGATGCGGCGGTTGGCGGGCCAGGACCAGGCCCAGCCGGGCGTATTGCCGAGCCCGGTGTCGGTGTTGTCGCGCCTGGCCATCTGGTTGCCGGCCTCGGTCCAGGAGCCGCTGAAGATCCAGCAGTAGCTCGAGGTGGTGCCGTCGTCCCGCAGCTGCGCGAACGAATCCAGCAGCTGGCCTTTGCGCAGGATCTTGTTGCCGCGCTCGTCGAAAACGTCTGCCAGCGCGTAGCCGTTGGCCTCCTTGGCCATTTCCTCGGGATGCGGGTTGTGGGGATCGTGATAGGTGTCGGCGTCCCAGGTCATGTGCAGCACCTGCTCGGGACACGCGCCGCCTTCGGTCTGGTACAGCCTGCGTAGTTCCATCATGATGCCGGCGAGGATGGCGGGGTCGTGGCGCGCCTCGCCCGGCGGCTGCTGGCCGGCGTAGTGCCATTGCAGCCAGCGGCCCGAATTGACCACGGTGCCGTCCTCTTCGGCAAAGCAGCTCGACGGCAGCCGGAACACCTCGGTCATGATTTCCTCGGTCCTGACGTCGTTGAACTTGCCCTCGTTGCGCCAGAAGTTGGAGGTCTCGGTCACCAGCGGGTCGATCACCACCAGGAACTTCAGTTTCGACAGCGCGGCGGAGGACTTGTTCTTGTCCGGCATCGCCGCCAGCGGGTTGAAGCCCTGGACGATATAGCCGTTGACCTTGCCCTCATACATCAGGTCGAAGTACGCCAGCATGTCGTAGCTGCGGTCCCATTTCGGCAGCAGGTCATAAGCCCAGTCGTTCTGCGCCGTGGCATGCTTGCCGAACAGGTTTTTCTGCAGCGAGACGAAGAACTTGGGCAGGTTCTTCCAGTAGTTGACCTGGTCGGGCAGCAGCGCCCTGGGCGTGGCATCGGCCAGGTATTTCTTCAGGGTCTGCTGTCCGTCCGTGGGCAGGTCCATATAGCCCGGCAGCCGTACCGACAGCAGGCCCAGGTCGGTATAGCCCTGGATATTCGAGTGCCCGCGCAGCGCGTTCACGCCGCCGCCGGCCATGCCGACATTGCCCAGCAGCAGCTGGATCATCGCCGCGCCGCGGATGATCTGCGCGCCGCCGGTGTGGTGCGTCCAGCCCAGCGCATACAGCCACGTCAGGGTCCTGTCCCGCGCCGCGCACGTGCCCACGATCTCGGCGATCCGCAGGAAGTCGGCCTGCTTCACGCCGGTGATTTCCTCGACCTTCTCCGGCGTGTAGCGCGATACGTGCTGCTTCAGCAGGCTCAGCACGCAGCGGGGATGGCGCATCGACGGATCGCGCCGGGCGTTGCCCGCGCCGTCGAGTTCATAGGTCCACGACGACTTGTCGTAGCGTTTGGTTTCGGCATCGAAGCCCGAGAACAGCCCCTCGTCGAAGCTGAAGTCCTCGCGCACGATCAGCGCTGCGTTGGTGTACGCGCGCACGTAGTCGTGCTGGATCTTGTCGTGCTGCAGCAGCCAGTTGACCAGGCCCATCAGGAAGGCCGTGTCCGAGCCCGCGCGGATCGGCGAGAAGATGTCGGCCACTGCGGCCGTGCGGTTGAAGCGCGGATCGACGACGATGACCCTGGCCTTGTTCTTGATCTTGGCTTCGATCACCCACTTGAAGCCGACGGGATGGGCCTCGGCGGGGTTGCCGCCCATGATCATGACGACATCGGCGTTCTTGATGTCCACCCAGTGGTTGGTCATCGCGCCGCGCCCGAACGACGGGCCCAGTGCGGATACCGTGGGCCCGTGGCACAGCCGTGCCTGGCAGTCCAGCGCCAGCATGCCCAGCGAGCGGGCAAACTTGAAGTCGAGCACGCCGGTTTCGTTGGACGCCGCCGACGAGGCGAGCATGCCCGAACTGAGCCAGCGGTTCACCAGCTGGCCTTTCTCGTTGCGCGCGATGAAGTGCTGGTCGCGGTCGTCCTTGAGCAGGCGCGCGATGCGCCGGGTCGCGTCGTCCCAGCTGATGCGCACCCATTCCTTCGACCGCGGCGCACGGTATTCCGGGTACAGCAGCCGGTTTTTCGAATGGACGATGTCGAGCAGCCCCGCGCCCTTGGGACACAGCGAGCCGCGGCTGACCGGATGGTCGGGATCGCCCTCGATGTGGAAGATGCGTGGCTTTGCGTTCCTGGCACCATCCCCCAGCGAATACATCAGCAGGCCGCACCCGACCGAGCAATAGGTGCAATTGTTGCGCGTCTCCTTGGCACGCAGCAGCTTGTAGGGCCGCACGCCCGCCGGGGTTTGCGCCCATGCCGGCGCCATGCCCAGGGCCGCGGCCGAAGCGGCGAACGAACCGGCGCCAAGGATCTTGAGGAACCGCCGGCGTCCAATGCTGGTGGGTGTAGTCATCGTGGTCTCATCGTCATTTTTTCCGCCGGCCCGCGGATGAACAGGCCGGGGGTCTCCGCCTTTTTTATGTCCGACAAGGAATGAACGCGCGCGCAGGCCCGCTGCGCGGGGTGGGCGCAGTGGCGGTGAGAGCCATCCTTGATGGGAATTGCCGCCTTGGGCAGCGTGTCAGGTCGTCTCCGGGCGTCGGGTCAGCGTTGCCGTGACGGGCAGCGTCGCCGGCATGATCCGCGCCTTTTGCGCAAAGATATCCGCGTGCCAACCGAAGGACAATTCAGCGATTCTTTGCCAGCCCATAAGCAATCCGTTAAGTGACGCCTCTGGCGCCACAGATGTGACAGGCGCCGGCCTGTCGAATGGTGTCCATGAACACCGTTTCTAGGGCACATGCTTTCCCTACATAGCGCCCCTGCGGCCGCCGCCTTTGCTGCAATCTAATGGGCCTGCCCGAACCGCTGCCCATGAGACGCACCACCACCATTCCCACGCCGCCGCCCGATGCCGCGCACATCCTGGTGCCGGCCGACGTGCCGGGGGGCAATGGCTGTGCCGATGACCGCAATTTCGTCACGGCGCTGGCGCGCGGCATGGAGCTGCTGCGCGCGTTCGGGCCGCAGGACGATTACCTGGGCAACGCGGAGCTGTCGCGGCGCACCGGCATTCCGCGGCCGACAGTGTCGCGGCTGACCTATACGCTGGCCACGCTCGGCTACCTGACTTATATCGAGGCGACGGAAAAATACCGGCTGGGGCAGGGCGCGATGGTGCTGGGACATCGCTATGTCGGCGCTGCCGGCATCCGCGAGATCGCGCAGCCGCTGATGCAGTCGCTGGCGTTTGCGACGGATTGCACGGTGGCGCTGGCGATGCCGGACCGCCATGCCATGGTCTACCTGGAAAGCTGCCAGCCGCGCGGCGCGCTGGTGATCCGGCTGGCGCCGGGCGCGCGGCTGCCGATGGCCACCTCGGCGATCGGGCGGGCGTGGCTGGCGGGTCTGGATGCGGATCACCGCGAAGCCGCGCTGGCGGAACTGGCCCGACACTACGATGCACGCTGGCCGGCGGTGCGCGCGGGCGTGGAGCGTGCGCTGCGTGACCATGCGCGGCGCGGCTTCTGCGTGGCGCATGCCGAATGGGACCGCACCGTCAGCGGCGCGGCCGCGCCGCTGCGGCTGGCAGGCAGCAGCGAGGTGCTGGCGCTGAATATCGGCGGCGCCGCGGCGCGGCTGTCGCCGGAAATCCTGGAAGCCAACCTGGGGCCGCGCGTGCGCGAGCTGGCGCAGACCCTGCAGGCGCGGCTGTGGCAGCCGGGCGGTGCGCGCGCGACCGCGCGCTTTGCCTCGGCGCAGCCAGAACCGGGGCCCGAGCCCGACGCGGCGAAGCGGGCCTGATGCGTCCGGCGCAGATGCCGGCATTCGAATTCAACGAGGAGACCACCCATGGAAGTACGCAACAAGACCGTCGTGGTGACTGGCGCGGCTACCGGCATCGGCCGCGCGCTGGCACTGGCCTTTGCGCAGGCTGGCGCGCGCGGCGTGGCCGTGGCTGACCTGAACGCGGCCGGCGCCGCCGCGGTGGCGGCCGAGGTCCAGGCCGTCGCGCCCGCCTGCCAGGTGTTTGCCCAGCCGGTCGACGTGGCCGACGCAGCCGCGGTGCAGGGGCTGGCCGACCTTGCCACGCAGCGCTTCGGCCAGGTCGATATTTTCTGTTCCAACGCCGGCATCATCCTGCGCAAGGGCCTGGACGCCAGCGCCGGCGACTGGCAGCGCATCTGGGAAATCAACGTGATGGCGCACATCCATGCGGCAAAGGCGGTGCTGCCGCAGATGCTGGAGCGCGGCGACGGCTACTTCGTCAACACGGTGTCGGCGGCGGGCTTGCTGTCGCAGATCGGCTCGGCACCGTATGCGGTGACCAAGCATGCCGCCATCGGCTTTGCCGAGTGGCTGTCGATCACCTACGGCGAGCGCGGCATCAAGGTCAGCTGCATCTGCCCGCAGGGGGTGCAGACCAATATGCTGTTCGGCGAGAACGGCGAGCGCAAGGGCTTCCTGCAGGAAGGCTCGGTCACCGCCGAGCATGTCGCCGCGGTGACGCTGGAGGGCGTGGCCGACGAGCGCTTCCTGATCTTGCCGCACCCCGAAGTGCTTGAGTACTATCGCCGCAAGGGCCAGGACTATGACCGCTGGCTGCGCGGCATGCGCCGCCTGCATGACAAGGTGATGCAGGAGTTCGGCGGCATCGCGGTCTGAAAGGGGCAGCCTGGCAGGTTCCGGCGGCGGCATTGCCGCCGCCTTCACAATGCGCGCGGCCACGCAGCCGCGCGCAACCGGAGGAGCATCCCATGCGTTTCGGTACCGTTGCCGCGGCGGCAGTGCTTGCCGCATCCGTCCTGACCGGCCCCGCTGCCGCGCAGGCACAGGGCTATCCCGCCAAGCCCATCCGCATCGTGGTGGGCTTTCCCACCGGCGGCGCGCCCGACACGTTGGCGCGCATCGTCTCGGAGAAAATCTCGCCCGCCTGGGGCCAGCCGGTGGTGGTCGACAACAAGCCCGGCGCAGGCGGCAATATCGGCGCCGAGGCCGTGGCCCACGCGCCGGCCGACGGCCATACGCTGGCGCTCGGCACCGTCGGCACGCATTCGATCAACGGCGCGCTGTACAGCAAGATGCCGTACGACATGGTCAAGGACTTCACGCCGGTGATCCTGATCGCCTCGACGCCCAACGTGCTGGTGGTCAATCCGGGCGTGCCGGCGAAGAACGTGGCGGAGCTGATCGCGCTGGCCAAGGCCCGGCCCGGCGGCCTGACCTTCGGCACGCCAGGCATCGGCACCTCGCCGCATGTGGCCGGGGAAATGTTCAATACGATGGCGGGCGTCAAAATCACGCACGTTCCCTACAAGGGCCGCGCCATGGCCATTCCCGACCTGCTCGGCGGCCATATCACCATGATGTTCGACAACCTGCCCTCGGCCCTGCCCGTGGTGCGCGAGGGCAAGCTGCGCGCACTCGGCATCACCAGCGCGAAGCGCTCGGCCTCGGCACCGGATATCCCGACGCTGGCCGAGCAGGGTCTGCCGGGCTTCGAGGCGGATTCCTGGTTCGCGGTGTTCGCGCCGGCGAATACGCCGAAGGAGGTGGTGGCCAAACTGAATGCCGAGCTCAACCGCATCTTCACGCTGCCCGAGGTGCAGGCGAAGCTGAAGACGCTGGGACTGGACCCGGTGCTGGGCACGCCGGAAAAGCTGGCGGCCTATCAGCGCCAGGAAATCGCCAAGTGGGCGAGGGTGGTGAAGGAGTCGGGGGCGAAGGCGGAGTAACACCATTTGCCACCGGCTTTCCAACTACTGCTGGTGTACTCCCTCTCCCGCAAGCGGGAGAGGGGAGCAAACCGGCCGCGTCTCAGCGCATTCCCAGCTACGCATCCGGCTCCACCGCCTCCCGCACCGCCGTCTCTCCTCCGGGATCGCGCAACCGGCTCAGGCTGATCATCGCCCCCACCGCCGCCACCGCCGCCGCCACATACAACGCCATGCGCGCCGCGCTGTCCGGCGACAAGCTGAACAGCAGCGCCACCAGTGCCGTGCCGGTGGTCTGGCCCAGCAGTCGCGTGGTGGCCTGCGCGCCGCTGGCGCCGCCGCTGCGCTCCGGCGGCGTGGCGCCGATCATGGCGCGGTTGTTGGGGGACTGGAAGAAGCCGAAGCCGGTGCCGCACATGGCCATGCGCCAGGCGATGTCGAAGCTGCCGGCGTCGGGGCCCAGCGTGGCCAGGCCGACCAGTCCGCCGCCCAGCATGGCCAGCCCGATGCCGGCGAGGATGCTGGCCGGATAGCGGTCCGACAGCCGGCCCGAAACCGCCGCCATCACCGCCACCATCAGCGGCCACGGCGTGATCAGCAAGCCGGTCTCCTGCAGCGAGCGGCCGAGCTGGTATTCGAGAAAGAACGGCAGCGCGATAAAGGACAGCATCTGCGTCATGAACGAGCAGAACGAAGTCCCCACCGCCAGCGCAAAGGCGCGGCTGGCAAACAGGTCGACCGGCACCAGCGGCGCGGCGCGGCCGCGCTGGCGCCGCACCAGCAGCCAGCCCAGCCCCACCGCGAGCGCCACGCCCGCGCAGCCGGCCAGGCGCCAGCCGGGATGGCCGAGGCCGTCGACGCTCAGGATAAACATGCCGAACACCAGCGCCGACAGCAGCGCGCTGGGGTAGTCGAACCCGCGCGGCTGCGGCGGCGTGTTCGGCAGCGCGGTACGGCTCAGCGCCAGCGCGGCGATGGCCACCGGAACATTGACCGCGAACAGCCAGGGCCAGCTGGCCACCGCCAGGATCAGCGCGCCCAGCGACGGCCCCACCGCGATGGTCACGCCCACCACCAGCGCATTGAGTCCGATGCCGCGGCCCAGCCGCGTGGGCGGGTAGATAAAGCGCACCAGCGCGGTGTTGACGCTCATGATGCCGGCGCCGCCGATGCCCTGCAGCACGCGCGCGGCCACCAGCATCGGCAGGTTGACCGACAGCGCGCACAGCAGCGACCCCACCAGGAAGGTGGCCAGCCCCGCGCGGTAGACCCGCTTGTAGCCCAGGATGTCTCCCAGCGACGACAGCGGCAGCAGGCATACGGTCACCGTCAGCTGATAGGCGTTGACGACCCAGATGGTGCTGGCGGGATCTGCCTGCAGTTCGCGCGAGATCGACGGCAGCGCGATATTGGCGATCGAGCCGTCGAGCACGGCCATGATCAGGCCGAAGAAAACGGTGAGGATGGCCCAGGTGCGCTGGGGCTGGGGCAGGCCTTGTTCTGGCGGCATGGGGGAGACATTGGAGACAATGCCGCGCCCGGGTCGGATCGGCCAGGCGGGCCACGGCGCGGCGTTGCCATTATGGTCGCGCGTGCGGCTGCTCGCAAATCCGCCAATTGTGGTAAGGCGCTGCCGTCAGCGGTCAGGGCCCCGCCGCGGCGCCGAGCGCGTAGCGCTGCAGCCGCTTGTAAAGGATGTCTGCCGCTTCGGCCATGGCCGGGGCCCAGCCTGGGGCCGCCTCGCACAATGCCTCGAGGTCCTGGCATTGCCTGACGATGGACTGGCGCCGCACGATCATGAAGGCGCCTGCCGCGGCATGCACCCAGTGGCGCAGGCCGGCCGGGTCCTGCTGCGCGAGGATGCGGGCCAGTGCCGGCAGGTCTTGCTGCAGCTGCCGGCGCAGCATGTCTTCGTAACGGCGGCGCGGGGTCTCCACTGTGGTGGCCGGGTCGCGCGGTTGCGCGCAGGCGGCGGCATCGGTCGCGGCGCGAGGCAGGCCGCGCAGGCAGGCGTCGAGGTCCTGCAGCGAGGCGGGCTTGGCCAGGTAGCAGGAAAAGCCGCGCAGGCGCCAGTCGTGCTCGGGATCGCTGCAGGCCACGGCGCTGAAGGCAATGACCGGCAGGCCCGGATACCTGGCCTGCACGGCATGCAGCAAGGCGTGGCCGTCCATTTCCGGCATATGCAGGTCGGTCAGCAGTGCGTCGACGCGTGTGCGCGCCAGCACCGCCAGTGCCTGCCTGCCGTTGCCCGTGACGATGGGGTGGCAGCCGATTGCCTGCAGTTGCTCGGCGACCAGGGACTGGTTCAGCGGGTTGTCCTCGGCGACAAGGATGGTCAGGGGCGCCGCCGCCGGCGCGGGCAGCGCTGGCGTGGGGGCCGCGGGCATGGGCATGGTCGCCTGCTGGGTTGCGCCGGTGGCGGCCGCCACGGCGTCGAGCAGCGCGCGATGGCTGAATGCCGACGCCTCCAGCATGCCGGCGCCATGCTGCCGCGGGCGATGCGGACCGTCGGCCGTCAGCCACACCAGCGGCGCGGTCTGGCGCAGCGCATCCAGCGCCGCTGGCGCAAAGTCTTCGGTCGCGACCACGGCAGCGGGCGCATTGCGCTGCACGCTGTCCTGCGCCACGGCGATGGAGGCCACCGCCTCGGTGTGCCACCCCGCGGACTTGAGCCATCCTTCGATCGACGCGCCGGTGCGTTGGTCCTGCGATAGCACCAGCACACGGCCGCTGTGCGTCACGCTCGCCGCCGCTGGTGCGTGCGGCGCTGCATCGGCCGGCGCCAGCGGCACCGACACCGTGAACGCGCTGCCAACGTCCGGCACGCTGTTGACGACGATGCTGCCGCCCATCAGCTCGCACAGCCTGGCGCAGATCGACAACCCCAGCCCGGTGCCGCCATAGCGGCTGTCGGCAGCGGCATCGCCCTGCACGAACGGCTGGAACACGCGCGCCGCCAGTGCTGGTGTCATGCCGATGCCGGAATCGCTGACGCGGCAGACCAGCCGCTGCGTGCCATGCGCATCGGCTTGCAGCTCGCCGCTCAGCGTGATGCGGCCGCTGGCGGTGAACTTGAAGGCGTTGTTCAGCAGGTTGTTGAAGACCTGCACCAGCCGCGTGCGATCGCCCACGACTTCCGTGTCCAGCGTCGGCGACAGCTGCAGGCAGAAGCGCAGCGGGCGGCCCGCGACCATGGGCGCATTGGCGAGCGCCAGGCTCTCCAGGGCCTCGACGGGACGGAATGGCGCATTGACCAGCGCCAGCTGCCCCGCGTCGATCTTGGAGAAGTCCAGCACATCGTTGACGATGCGGCGCAGCGAGCCGGCGGCGGTCTCCAGCGCGCGCAGCCGCGCCACGTGCGGCTCCATGGCGCCGCTGCGCGCCAGCAGTTCGAGGTTGCCCAGCAGCGCGTTCAGCGGCGTGCGGATCTCGTGGCTCATCGCGGCAAAGAAAGTCGAGCGCACCCGCAGCATCGCTTCGGTGGCCTGCTGGGCGGAGCGCAGCTGCTGCTGCAGCGCCTCTTGCGCGGTGCAGTCCAGCACCGCGCAGAACAGCACGGCTTCATCGCGGTAGCGCGCCGGGGCATAGGTGACCTGCAGGAAGCGCGGTGCCGCCGCGGTGGGGCCGGGTGCTTCAGCGGCCGCGACGGTGACGCTGCAGACCGATGCAGGGCCGCCGCCGGCGCCGCAAGGCAGCCGCGCCAGCGCCCCGGCCACCGCGGCGGGCAGCGGTTCGTGCGGCCGCGCCGGTAGCAGCGATGCCGCCAGCGGATTGCAGGCCAGCACGGCGTAGTCGTGCTGGCGCACGATGCACAGGCCGACCGGCGTGGCACTGACCAGCACCTGGTTCATCAGCTCGCTTTCCAGCGCGCGCCTCGCTTCGGCATGCGAGCGCCGCAGCAGGTGCCGGCTCCAGTAATGCGCCGCGAGCACGATGGCAACGGTCAGCAGCAGCATGGCGGCGCCGATCACCGCGAGTTCGGCCGCCAGCGCGTTGAACAGCAGCCGGTATGGCAGGTGGTAGACCAGCAGGCCGAAGCCGGGCTGCAACGGCTGCACCAGCACCACCCCCGAGCGTGTCAGGCGCAGCGCGTTGTGCGGCAGGCCGCGGACCCGCGCAGCGATGTCGCGGGCGCTGGCCGAGGTCAGCGTGCCGGCATGCGGCCACACATCGATCAGGCGGTCCGCGTCATTGAGCAGCGCCAGGCCGGCGTGGTCCTGTGGCGGCGGCAGGCCGGCCAGGAACGCCTGCAGCGGCACGCAGGCGGCCACCAGCATGCTGGCTGAGTCGCCGGCATAGGCGGCGCTGGCCAGGACCATGATCGGGCTGTCGTCCACGGGGTCGCGCAGCGGCCCCAGCCAGACGGTCTGGTCGCGCGCCGGCACGGCGTGGCCGGTGCGGTCAAGCAGCGCGCCAGTCAGCTGCGCGCGCAGGCGCGGGATCAGCGCCGGATCGAGCGCCAGCGGCGCGCGCGCGCCGGCTTCGGGCTGGCGGATCACGACCGCGCTGTCCTCGTCCAGCGAGACCGCGTAGGCGCCATGGTCCAGGTCGAAGGCCTGCTGCGTGGCCACCGCTGCCAGCGCGACCTGGCGCAGCCGCGCGAACTCGGTCGGCAGCCTCGCGCCCCAGGCCTGGCGCGTGGCGTCGCCGGCCAGCAGATGGTAGTCCTTGCGCACGGCCTCGATATGGACGCCGGCCGCGCCGGTGCGGCGCAAGGCCTCGACGTCGGGGTCGCGCGAAGGGGCCGCGACGGCGGCGCGCAGATGGTAGCGGATGCTGAGCGCGGTGCGGCGCACGAACGAGGCTTCGTTATGCAGCCGCTGCGATACCGTGCCGACATACTGCGCAACCTGGCTGCGCCGGTAGTCCAGGTGCTGGTCCGCCGCCAGCCCGGCCAGCAGCGTGCCCGAGCACAGCACGATGGCGATCAGCGCGGCGATGGTCACCGAGTACAGGTGCTGCTGCCGGCGGGCGTGGTCGGCCAGCGCGTCGAAGGTGCCGGTCAGGGTGTCGCGGGTGCGGTCGGGGTCTTGCTGCATCGCCCGCGCGGTCAGATCAACCCGCTTTCATAGGCGTAGCGGATCAGGCCAGTATTGGTCTGCACGCCGAGCTTGCGCATGGCCACGGTCTTCTGGCTGGAGATGGTGCTGACCGAGCGGCCCAGCTTGGCGGCGATCTCGGTCAGCTGCGCGCCCTGCGCATAGAGCCGGATGACTTCGAGTTCGCGCTGGGTCGGCTCCCGCGCGGGCGTGCCGGGCAGCGCCGCGCGCTGCAGCACCGCGTGCACCGCGGGCGAGCAGAAGCAGCCTCTGCCGAACGCGGCGTGGGCGCAGGCGCGCACCACTTCCTCGAGCGGATCCTCCTTGCTGACGAAGCCGCGCACGCCCAGCTTCATCGCGCGGCGGACGATGGCGGCATTGGAGCGGGCGCTGATCACCACCACCCGGGTCGCCGGATGGCGCCGCGCCAGCCGGCTGAGCAGGTTGAAGCCGTCCAGCGAGGCATCGCCTTGGCCCATGCAGAAATCGGTGATGGCGATATCGGCCGGGTGCCGCGCCAGCGTGCCGAGCAGCTCGGTGCCGTTGCGGCATTCGGCGCTGATCTGGACGCGCGCGCTGCGCTGCAGGCAGTCGCGCAGCGCAGCCACCACCAGCGGGTGGTCGTCGGCCAGGGCAACGCGCAGGACTTGGTCGTTCATGGGCAATCTCCGGGTGAGACGGCAACCGGGTTGCGGCTGCGGGCGCCGTGCGGTGGCGTCATCACAAGACTCGGATTCTGGCCAGATTCAGCGCCTCGCTGAATCGGAATTCGGCTAGTTCGCGGATGCCGTGGGATCGCGCAAAGGACCAGATCCGGCCAATGCAATGACATCTCTGGAAGATAAGCGGCAGTCCGCGCCGGCTTGACTCGGGTTTGCGCAGCAATCCGGCCCTTGTCTTGCGATACAGCCATTGCGGGAAATCAATGCACGCCAAAGTGCCGCGGTGGCGACATCGCCGGTCACACGCGCCACGCACATGCCGGTGGAGCGGGATTTTGGCGTTTGGCGGCACGGACCGCTGTCCTAGAATGAAGCTGACACGCGCCCCGCGGCGTGTGCACCGCGTGGGGGAATGCCATGCCCGTCTATCAATACCGCTGCGAGAAGTGCGGCCATGTGTTCGAAAAAACCGAACATCTCGCGGAACATGCCTCTGCCCATCCACCGTGCCCGAATTGCGGCAGCCAGTCCGTGCAGCACGCACCGGCGCCGTTCGTGGCGGTGACCCAGCGCAAGAGCTGAGTCTCGAACAACAAGATCCCAGGAGGGTGCGCGCGCGCCGCCGGCCGGATGCCGGCGCGCGTGTTGCTTCATGCGTGGCGCCTGCGGCGCCACGCGCGTTCGCGCTGCGCGCAAGCGGCGATCTCAACCTTGACGGAGGATGCCATGGCAACGAGACCGTTCACTGAATTTCCCGCCGACGAGCAGCAGCAGGTCCTGGACGCGTGCAGGCATGTCGGGCTGGCGGCGGAGATGTTCGATATTACCGACGAGCACGACGGCGACGGCGTGCGCCGCGTCAGCGTGCGCCGCGTCGGCACCGACAAGACCAGCGTCTATGAAGCCGGCGCCGGCACGTCATGGATGGAAGAGTTCGAAAGCGACCTCGAGTGCGGCCTGTACGGGCCGATCACGGTGTAGCGGCGCCGCCGGCGCGGCTCAGTGCCGGCCGCGCTCGCCGGTGCGCGACACCACCGAGGCGCCGGCGATCAGCTCCTTGAGCAGCGCCAGCGAGGCCGCGCCGCCGGTGCGGTACGGGTCGAGCTCGGCGCGCGCGGAGAACTTGAGCAGGGTGGCGGTATTGAGCCGCGCGGCATTGACCTGCCCCATCGCCCAGCCGGCAAAGTCGCGCGTGCAGGTTTCCTCGAAATGCAGCAGGGTCACGTCGTGGTGGCGCGGATCGCGCGCGATCGACTGGAACAGCTGCGAGACCTCCTGCCGGTCGCCCTCCAGCGCCTGCAGGAAGATGCCGTTGCCATGGCACAGCACGCCGGTGATGCCGTGGCGCGGATTGCGTTCCAGGCTGGCGGCCAGGATGGCGTCGAGCAGGGCGGCATCGATGGCCTGGCGGGCACGGCTGGCATAGAGCAGGCGGACTAGCATGGTCGTGGCGCTCCGGTAATGGCGCTCCGTGTGGCGGCAGGGCCAGGGCCGCTAGCCGCGGTTATGGTTCAGCAGCGTGAGGAATTCGCGGCGCAGGCTGTCGTCCTTCAGGAAAGAGCCGCGCATCACGCTGTTGGTCATCTTGGCGTCGGTGTCGCGCACGCCGCGCCAGTGCATGCAGAAGTGCTCGGCCTCCATCACGATGGCGAGGCCGTCGGGACTCATCTTTTCCTGCAGCAGGTCGGCCACCTGCGCCACCGCCTCTTCCTGGATCTGCGGACGGCACATGATCCATTCGGCCAGCCGAGCGTACTTGGACAGCCCGATCAGGTTGGAATGCTGGTTCGGCATCACCCCGATCCACAGCTTGCCGATGATCGGGCACAGGTGGTGCGAGCAGGCGCTGCGCACGCGCAGCGGGCCCACGATCATCAGTTCATTGAGCTGGCCGACGTTGGGGAATTCCGTCACCGGCGGGGCCTTGGCATAGCGGCCGGCGAAGATTTCCTTCAGGTACATCTTGGCCACGCGGCGCGCGGTTTCCTGCGTGTTGTGGTCGTTGTCGACGTCGATCACCAGTGCCCGCAGCACGTCCTGCAGCCGGGCCTGGACTTCGGCCTGCAGCTGCTCCATTTCACCCGGCTCGATATAGCGGGCGATATTGTCGTTGGCGTGGAAGCGTTCCTGCGCGGCTTCCAGCCGCGCGCGGATGCGGGCCGAGACACTGGCGGCGGCGTGACCGGCCTTTTCGCCGACCCTTTCGTCGGCGTTGCTGTCCTTTGCGCGGTGCGCTGCGTCCTTGCTGTTCATGGATTGGGTTGGTGATGACGTGAATGGCTGCGCAGCGGGTGTGTGCCGGATTCACTATATGGCAGATGCCGTGGCCTCACAACCCGCGCGGTAGCAGGAAAACGAGCTCCCGGTGGGTCGGATACGCCACAACGAAAGGGCTTTCCATGAAGAGTTCGTGACATCGCTCAAGCCCGCCACGCAGGGCGACGACAACCCCACATAATGTCTGCACAACACCCAGGCAGCCCGTCGCAGGCTGCCGGCACCCGGCCGCGGCCAAGCGCGGCCTGACGCTTTGTCGGGATCCACCTCATCATGCCGATCGCCTTTCCGTGCAGCAGCCTGATGTTGCTCCATGTGGTGACAGTGCCGGTACCGGCCACGCCGGTGGAAACCGGTGTCGCGGAACACCATGCCAGTGCCGTGCGCCACGGCGCGGGCGGACTGCGCCGGCCATTGTCGCCGGCGCCGCGCAGTCCCGCGGCGCAGGTTCCCGCCAGCGGCTGAGGCCGACCGCCTAAAGCAGCAGCAGCGCCAGTGCCGGCAGCATGGCCGCCGGCATCACCACCGCGCCCACGCGCAGGAACTGGCCGGCGCTGACCTGCAGCCCTTCGCGGCGCAGCGCCGTCAGCCACAGCAGCGTGGCGAGCGAGCCGGTGACGGACAGGTTGGGGCCCAGGTCGATGCCGACCAGCACCGCGCCGCTGACCGCGTGCGAGGCATGTCCGGCGTCGAGCGCAGACGCCGCGATCAGACCGGCCGGCAGGTTGTTGGCCACGTTGCCCGCCAGTGCCACCACCGCGCCCACGCCCAGCAGCGCCACCGCGCCGCCGTCGCGCGAGGCGGCCGCCACGGCGTCGGCAAGAAGGCGGATCACCGCGGTCTGCTCCAGCGCCGCCACCAGCACGAACAGGCCGGCCACCATCGGCAGCACGCCCCACGACACCTCGCGCAGCGTCGGCCACAGCAGTTCGCGCCGGGTGGCGCAGACCAGCAGCAGCGTGGCCACGCCCGCGGCGCAGGTGGGCCAGCCCAGCGCGTCGCCGCGCAGCGAGGCCAGCAACAGCACCAGCCCGGTCAGCACGATGCCCAGCGCGCTCAGCCGCGCCTGCAGCGACAGCGGCGGCACCGGCACGTCAGCGGCGATGGGCTCGGCCAGCGCCGCGCGCTGGGTCCACCACAGCGCTGCCAGCGTGGCCAGGATCGCGGCCAGCGACGGCAGGGCGAAGCTGGCCAGCCATCCGGCCAGCGGCGGCATGCGCTCGCCGAAGATCACCAGGTTGGCCGGGTTGGAGATCGGCAGCACGAAGCTGGCCGCGTTGGCGATAAAGGCGCAGGCGTACAGGTAGGGCAGCGGCTGGCGCACGCGTGCGGCGCGGGTCGCGGCCAGCACCGCGGGCGTCAGCACCACGGCGGTGGCGTCGTTGGACATGAACGCCGTCACCAGCGTGCCGAAGCCGTACACCAGCAAAAACAGCCGCGGCGCCGAGCCGCGCGCCAGGCGCACGGCGAGCGCGGCAACGTGGTCGAACAGCCCGGTCTTGCGGGCCAGTTCCGCGATCAGCATCATGCCGGCCAGGAACAGGTACACGTCGTAGCCGCGCAGCACCGCGGCGAAGGCCTCGGGCAGCGCCATCAGGCCGGTGGCGCACAGCAGCAGGGCGCCGCCGGCAGCCCAGAAGGCTTCGGGCAGGCGGAAGGGGCGGAACAGGACGCCAGCGGTGGTTAGCGCGGCGACCGACCAGATCAGCAGCGGGCTGTGGCTGGACATCGGGTACGGGGCGGAATTCGGAAAAGCCGCAAGTCTACAGCGGGTTGCCGGCCGGCGCTGCCGGCGTGGCGGCGCCTGGCGCAGCGCTGGTGACGGGGGTGGGTGCGGCCGGAGCCGCCGGAGCCGCCGGAGGCGCCTGGGAGGTGCCGTCGAGGTTGCTTGCGAGCGGATCCATCAACGGCTGGGTGGCCGGCGCGACGGGGGGCGCCGGCGGCGGGAAGCCGATAGCGGCGATGCCCTGGCTGCCGTCGGCATTCTCTGCGTACATCCAGTCGCCGCCCGCCTGCACGAGGCCGGCGGGCGCCTGCACGTCGGCCTCCGGCACGCCGGCCAGGCGGCCTTCCATGTAGGCGGCCCACACCGGCAGCGCGGTGGTCGCGCCGAACTCATGCTCGCCCAGGCTGCGGTTGTCGTCATAGCCCATCCACGCCACCGTGACCACGCCGCCGCCATAGCCGGCGAACCAGCCGTCGACCGAGTCGTTGGTGGTGCCGGTCTTGCCGGCCACGTCGTGGCGGCGCAGGTAGCGGCGCACGCCGGTGCCGGTGCCGGTCTCGACCACGCTGCGCAGCAGGCTGTCCATCACGAAGGCGTTGCGCGCGCTGATCACAGGCGGCGGCGCGGGGCGTTCCTCCGTGTCCTGCGCGGCGCTGAACAGCACCTTGCCGTCGCTGTCGGTGATGCGCTCGATCAGGTAGGGCTCGACGCGGTGGCCGCCGTTGGCGAATACGCCATAGGCCGCGGCCAGGCGCAGCGGCGAGGTGGTGCCGGTGCCCAGCGCCAGCGGCAGGTAGCGTGGCAGCCGCCTGGGCGAGAAGCCGAAGCGGCTGGCGAATTCCACCGCATAGGGGATGCCGATCGCCTGCAGCGTGCGGATCGCCGGCAGGTTGCGCGATTCGGCCAGCGCCTGGCGCACCCTGATCGGGCCGACAAAGCGCCCGTCGTCGTTGGACGGCTGCCAGCGCGAACCAGCCGGCAGCGGCGCGTCGTTGATCAGCGTGCCGGGCGACACGCCGCGCTCCAGCGCCGCGGCATAGACGAAGGGCTTGAAGGTCGAGCCCGGCTGGCGCAGCGCCTGGGTGGCGTGGTTGAAGCGGCTGGCGGCGAAATCGGCGCCGCCGACCATGGCCTCGATCGCGCCGGTGCCGGTGTCGAGCGACACCAGCGCCGCCTGCGGCCCTTGCGACAGGTCCTTGACGAACTTGCGGTGGCGGCGCGCGTAGCGCTCCAGCCCGCCGTGCACGGCATCGTAGGCCAGGGTCTGACGCACCGACGACACCGTGGTGTAGACGTTGAGGCCGCGCGTGTAGGCGTCGTCGCCGAAGCGCTCGCGCGCGAGCTGGCGCGCCAGTTCGGCGACGTACTCCGCATGGCCGGCAAAGCTGCCGGGGCTGTCGTCGCTGATGGCCAGGCGCGCGCCGCGGGCTTGGCGGTAATCGTCCTGGCTGATCATGCCCAGCGCCAGCATTCGCCCCAGCACATACTCCTGGCGCCGCTTGGCGCGCGCGAAATTGACCACCGGGTTCACCGCCGAAGGCGCCTTCGGCAGGCCCGCCAGCATTGCGGTCTCGGCCAGCGACAGCGCCGCCAGCGGCTTGCCGAAGTAGGCGTGCGCGGCGCTGCCGAAGCCATAGGCATGCTCGCCCAGGTAGACCTGGTTCATGTACAGCTCGAGGATGCGGTCCTTGGGCAGCGCGTGGTCGATGCGCCAGGCCAGCAGCATCTCGTACCATTTGCGCGCCAGCGTCTTCTCGCGCGACAGGTAGAAGGCACGCGCCACCTGCATGGTGATGGTGGAAGCGCCCTGGGCGTAGCCCTGGCCGAGGTTGGCCAGCGCGGCGCGCAACACGCCGGGGATGTCGATGCCCTGGTGCTGGAAGAACTGGTCGTCCTCGGCCGCGAGCAGCGCCTGCACCATTTGCCTCGGGATCTGCTCGAAGGGAATGAACTCGCGGTGCTCGCTGCCGAACTCGCCGATCTGGACGTTGTCGCTGGTGTAGATGCGCAGCGGCACATCGGGCCGGTAGTCGCGCAGCGCATCGACGGGGGGAAGCTGCCGCAGGCTGACCACGGCGGCAAAACCGGCCAGCAAGGCACCGGCGGCAGCCAGCGCCAGTGCGGCGCCGCCTGCCTTGACTGCGAATTTTTTCATGGGCCGCATTTTACCCGCTGCAACTGACCGACCCGGCGGCCGGCTCAGCGGTTGGCCGCCAGCGGCAGCGGATTGCCCAGCTCGTCATGGTCGACCGGCTGCGGTGCGGGCACCGCTGGCGCGGCAGGCTGGGCCGGCCGGGCCGGTGGCGCTGGCTCCACCGGCTGAGGCCCGGCCTGGACCGCGGCCATGCGCAGGCGCGCCTGGCTGTGCTGGCGCACGAAGTCGCAAAGCGACAACCAGGTTTCCTCGCGTTCGATGATGGTGAAGTGATCGGTATCCGGCACGGTCTGCAGCGCCACCGGGCCGGGCCAGGCCGCCATCAGCCGTTCGGAGCAGGCGTGCGGCACCACTTCGTCGGTGGCGGCCAGCAGCACCTTGGTGCTCTGCACGACCTTTTTGCAATGCGAGATCGAGTCGAAGTGGTGGCGCATCAACTGGCGCAGCGGCACCAGCGGAAAGCGCTTGCGCACCAGCTCGAGCAGCGAGTCGTAGGGGGTGATCAGCTGCAGGCTCTCGAAATCCTGCAGGTCGGCCAGCTGGATCGCCACGCCGGTGCCCAGGCTGCGGCCCACCACATGCACGCGGGTGTCGGGGAACACGCGCCGCACATGCAGCAGGAACTGGCTGGCGTCGGCCACCGCGGCGCCCTCGGACGGGCGCCCGTCGGAGTGGCCCAGGCCGCGGTAATCGTAGGTGGCGAAGCCCATGCCGGCAGGCAGCCAGCGCGCGTATTGCAGCGTTTCCAGCACATCCTCGCCGCGGCCGGGCAGGTAGAACAGCAGGTCGCGCACGGTGTCGCCGGGCGCGTGGTAGATATAGCCGCGCACCACGCCGCCGGGAATCAGGTGCGAATAGCCGATGATGCCGTCGGGCAGGTCGCGCGGCGGCCGCCGGCGCGCGTCGAACAGCAGCCGGTCCTGGTTCAGCGTCAGGTAGGTCCAGTAGCAGGCGAAGCCGCTGGCGGTCATCAGCGCGGCCGCCAGCGCGCGGCGGGTGGTCAATGGCATGGCATTCGTCAGTGGCTTCGGCCAGGCTTGGCGCGTGTGCGCCGGCCTTGCCGCCCAGCCGCGCAGCCTACCTTATTTTTGCCGGCGGCGTGGCCGCGGCGCAAGCCGGCCCGCGCAGTTCTTGTACGATATGCCTCATTCGGGCGCGCGCACCCCACCGAGACGACGCGCCTTCAGGGAGCCAACCGGCATGAGCGAACAGAAACACGAGCAATACCGCGCCGAAGAGGCGCAGGCCATGGAACGCGTGGTTGCGGCCACGCGGCAGGTGCAGGTCGCCTTCACGGCGCTGCAGGCCCACTATCCGCCGCAGGGCAGCGGCAAGCCGTCGAAACTGGCGCTGCAGACCTTCGACGCGGCACTGCAGGCGCTGGAGGACGCGCAGGCGACCTTCGACGAGATCCTGAACGACCTGCTCGACGAGAAACGCTGAGCCGCAGGGCCGCAGGGCCTTTTGGGCTTTTGGGCTTTTGGGCTTTTGGGCCCGCATCGGTCTTGCAGGCTGCGTAGTACGCGGCGGCGGCCTCGCGGAAAAGCATCACGACCGTCGTTCCCGCCTTCGCGGGAATGACGGTCATGAGCGGAACGGCGTGACGCCGCTACCGCGGATTGTGTTGCCCAACCTCCGCCACAAAATCGTCCCCCTCCGGCAATCCCAACGAAAACTTCACCGGAAAACTCACCGCAATCCCGCCCTCAAGCTGCCGCACCACCCCCCGCGCCCGCACATGCGCATCCTCAAACAACTCGGCAGATCCCAGCACCGGCGAGAACGGGATATCCAGCGGTGCAAAGAAGCCCGCCCATTCCGCCAGGTCGCGCGTGCGGAACACCGCCGCCAGCAGGTCATTGACCTCCACCTTGTGCCCACCGCGCCCGGCGCGCGTGGCGAAGCGCGGATCGCGCAGCGCCGGGAACGCGTCGCCCAGCGCCGCGCACAGGTTGTCCCAGAACTTGTTTTCCAGGATGCCCAGCGCCAGGTGCCGCCCGTCGCGGGTTTCGAACAAATCGTTTTCCGGCATCACGGTGGATGAGTCCCGCGGGGAATCCTCGTGTGCGCGCGCAGTCCACGCACCAGGGGCGGTCCACGACAGCACGGCATCGTGGATCGACACATCGAGATGCTGCCCCTGTCCGTGCTGCCGCGCGCTCATGATCGCCACGGCCAGCGATAACGCCGCGTAGCCCGACGCTGCGTAATCCGACACCCGCACGCGCGGGCGCGAGACTGCATCGTGGACCTGCACCGGCGTGGCCCAGTACCCGGCCAGCGCCAGGTAGTTCAGGTCATGCCCGGCGTGGCTGGCGTACGGTCCGGTCTGGCCGAAGCCTGAGACCGAACACAGCACGATGGCCGGATTGACCGCCGCCAGCGCCTCATAGCCCAAGCCCAGGCGCGCCATCACGCCGGGGCGGAAGCCTTCGACCACGGCGTCGGCATCGCGCACCAGGTCCAGGAACGCCGCGCGGCCGGCGTCCGATTTCAGGTCCAGCGCCACCGAGCGCTTGCCGCGATTGAACTGCGCATACACATGCGCGCCCAGCTGGCGCGCGGTGTCGCCGCTGCCGGGCGGCTCGACCTTGATCACCTCCGCGCCAAGCTGGCGCAGCAGGCTGCAGGCGTGCGGGCCGGGCAGCAACTGGCTGACGTCGAGGATGGTGACGTCGTTCAGGCAAGACCATGCTGGCTTCATGCGGAGCCTCAGGAAAGGAGAAAACACAAGCGCCGCATGCGCGGCGTGGCGTGCGATGCAGGGAGCAGGCCAGCTGTATCAGCCCAGGTCGCCGGTCATGCCGATCGACTTCATCAGGTCGCCATAGCGCGCGTTGTCGCTGGCCACCATGGTGCCGAACTGCGCCGGCGACGCGCTGCGGCGCAGCTCGCCGGCATTGGCCTTGAGCTGGGCGTCGAACACGCCGGCGGTCTGCAGCGCGCGCACCGCGGCGTGCAGCTTCTGCGCCAGCTCGGCCGGGAAATTGGCCGGCGCGAACAGGCCGCTCCAGTTGTCGATGACAAAGCCCGGCGGCAGCGCTTCGGCCATGGTGGGCACGTCGGGGAAGTAGGGCGAACGCGCGGCCGCGGTGACGGCCAGCACCCTGACCTGGTTGTTGCGCACGTACTGGGTCGCGGTGCCCAGCACCGGCATGCCGAACTGGGTCTGGCCGGTCAGCATCGAGGTGAGGATCTCCGGCGCGCCCTTGTAGGGAATATGCACCGCGTCGCAGCCGGTCTGGTGCAGCATGGTCTCCACCGCGAGATGGGCGATGCTGCCCTTGCCGCCGGAACCGTAGTTGAACTTGCCCGGCTCCTTCTTCATCGCCGCGACCAGCTCGGCGGCGGTCTTGTAGGGCGAGGACATGGGCACCACCAGCGCCGACGGCCCGCCCGACAACGCCGTGATCGGCGTGAAGTCATGGGTCGGGTCATACGGCATCTTGCGGTACATGTGCACGTTGATGACGTGCGAATTGGCCAGGATGCCCAGCGTGTAGCCATCGGGCGCGGCGCGGCGCAGCGCGCCGGCGCCGATGATGCCACCGGCGCCGGGCATGTTCTCGACCACCAGCGGCTGGCCGAGCTTCTTGCCCAGCTCCGCCGACAGCGTGCGCGCGATATTGTCCGGCGTGCTGCCGGCGATAAACGGAACGATCAGCCGGATCGGGCGGCTGGGATAGGGGGATGCGGTGCTGGCGGCGCGGGCCGGCAGCAGCAGGCTGCCCAGCGCGGCGGCGCCGGCGGTGGCAAGCCAGTTTCGGCGGTTCATGCTTGGTCTCCGTGGTCTTGTCGTATTGTGCTGTGGCCGGGATCCGGATGCCGGCGGCGACCGCGCCGCCGGCACGGTCAGGCTTTCTGCTGCAGCGGTTCCAGGATAGCCCGCGCAATGGTGTTGCGCTGGATCTCGCTGGTGCCGGTAAAGATGCGGAACATGCGCAGCTTGCGGAAGGTCTGCTCGACCGGATGGCCGCGCGTGACGCCGACATTGCCGTGGATCTGCACGGCCTTGTCCGCTACCTCGAAGCAGCGCTCCGAGACGAACAGCTTGCACGCCGCGGCCTTCATGCGCAGGTCGGCGCCGGCGTCGGCCAGCGCGGCGGTGTGCGCGATCATGCTTTCGCAGGCCCACAGCGCCGCTGCCATGTCGGCCAGCATGTGCTGGATCGCCTGGAAGCGCGCGATCGGGCCGCCGAACTGGCGGCGCTGGCCGGCATATTCCACCGATGATTGATAGGCCCGCATGGCCAGCCCCAGCATGCTGGGGCAGTGCAGCAGGCGGTTCACGTTGATGCGCGACATGCCCAGCTTGAAGCCGTTGCCCTCGCCGCCGAAGACGTTGGCGCGCGGCACGCGCACATTGTCGAAGCGGATATCGCCATCGATATGCTGGCCGGACATCGGCACGTATTCGTTGGTCACGGTTACGCCGGGCAGGTCCAGGTCGACCAGCACCGCGGTGATGGCCGGCGGCGTGGCGGTGGCGTCGGTCACGCACATGACGATGGCGAAGTCGGCGAAGGGCGCGCCGCTGATGTAGTGCTTGCCGCCGTTGATGACCAGCTCATCGCCGTCGGCCACGGCCGCGGTCCTGATGCTTTGCGCATCGGAACCGGAATGCGTTTCCGTCAGCGCGAAGCAGGTCGACTTCTCGCCTCGGATCACCGGCTTGAAATACCGCTCGAGCTGCTCGGGCGTGGCGTACTTCAGCATGTTGCCCACGCGCGGCGGGCCGCCCAGGTCGCCCAGCACGTGCGCGGCCAGGGTCGAGCCGCTCGCGGCCAGGTCGGCCTTGAGCGCGCATTGTTCCTGGATGTTCAGGCCCTTGCCGCCGAGCGCGGTGGGCAGGCAGGCGGCGTAGAAGCCCAGCTCGCTGGAGCGGCGCCAGACCTGGCGCAGGGTCTCGCGCGGCCACGGGTCCTCGGAGCCCAGGCCGAGCTCCTGTTCGAGCGGGCGCAGCTCTTCGTCGATAAAGCGGCGGATGCCGGCGCGGGTTTCCAGCAGGACGGGGTTGGTCAGGTGGTCGAACATGGCGGTTTCCTCGGTGCGTTTCCGGGTTCAGTTGACGCGGCGTCCGACGCCTTGCCAGTAGCGTTCGCGCACGATCTTGCGGGCCAGCTTGCCGCTGGCGTTCTTGGGCAGCTCGGCGACAAAGTCGACCGAGCGCGGCGACTTGTAGTCGGCGATGCGCTCGCGGCAGTGCGCGATCAGCTGCTGCGCGGTGGCCTCGCGGCCGGGGCGCAGCGTGACCACGGCCTTGACGCTTTCGCCCCAGGTGTCGTCCGGCACGCTGATGACGCAGGCCTCCAGCACGTCGGGGTGCTGGTACAGCGTGGCCTCGACCTCGGTCGGGTAGACGTTGAAGCCGCCGGAGATGATCATGTCCTTCTTGCGGTCGACCAGGTAGAGATAGCCGGCCTCGTCCACGCGCGCCATGTCGCCGGTATGCAGCCAGCCGTCGACCAGGGTCTCGCGCGTCAGCGCGGGCTCGTTCCAGTAGCCGTGGAATACGTCGTCGCCGCGGATCACCAGTTCGCCGATCTCGCCCACGGCCACTTCCTTGCCGTGCTCGTCGACCACGCGCACTTCGGTCTCGCCCAGCGCGCGGCCGCACGAGGCCAGGCGCTCGGGATGGTTGGCAATGGCGTCGGCATGGTCGCTGGTGGACAGCCGCGTGACGCCGGAGGTCGATTCGCTGGCGCCATAGCCCTGCGACAGGATCGGGCCGATGCGCTCCCAGGCCTCGCGGATGCGGGCCGGCGCCATCGGCGCAGCGCCGTAGGCCAGCGTCTTCAGGCTCGACAGGTCGGCCTGCGCCAGCGTGGGCTCGGCCAGCAGCATGTTGATCATGGCCGGCACCATGAACACATGGGTGATGCGCAGGCGCGCGACTTCGGCCAGGAAGTGCGCCGGCTCGAATTTTTCGAACAGCACCAGCGTCGCGCCCACATACAGGTAGGGCTGCATCAGCATGCCGGAGGCGTGCGTGACCGGGCCGATCAGCGCCAGCCGGTCGCCCGGGCGGGCGGGGCGGTCCATGCCGGACACCATCTTGCGCAGCGCCGCGATGCGGTTGCCGTAGCTCTGCATGGCCGCCTTGATCTTGCCGGTGGAGCCCGACGAGAAATGCAGCACGGCCAGGTCGTCGGCCGCCGGGGTGATGTCGGGCGCGGTGGTGCCGGCGTTGGCCAGCAGCGCCTCGTATTCGACGTAGCCGGCGGGCGCCGCGCCGATGGCGATAAAGGTCTCGATGCTGCCGAAGCCTGCCGTGGCGCGGTCGTAGCCGGTATAGCCGGGGCCTGCGATCAGCACGCGCGGGGTGCAGTTGTCGACCACGTCGCTGGCCTCGGCCGCGGTAAAGCGCGGGTTGAGCGCGGCCTTGACCAGGCCGGCCTTGTACAGCGCGCATTCCAGTTCGACCAGCTCGGGCCGGTTGCGCGACTGCACCGCGACGCGGTCGCCGGGGCGCAGGCCCAGCGCCAGCAGCGCATTGGCCAGCCGCGTCGAGCGTTCGTCGAGCTGGCGATAGGTCACCACCTGGTCCTGGTAGAGGATGGCGGGCTGGTCGCCCCAGTAACGCGCGGCGCGGCGCAGGAAATACGCGAAACCCATGCTGTCTCCGTGTAGGCTGAATGATCTTGCTGCACGCTCGGTGGTGTGCTCGTGCGCTGTAGTCTGTAAGATGGCGGGCATCACCACAATGAGGTATTGGCTATAAAGCCATAACCGTCGGGAATGTGAGGCAATGGAGACGCGGGATATCGAATACATCCTCGCCGTGGCGGCGCACGGCGGCATCGGGCGGGCCGCCGAGGCGCTGGGGATCAGCCAGCCGGCGCTGACCAAGGCGGTGCAACGGGTGGAAGCGCAGGCGGGGCTGCCGCTGTTCGAGCGCACCGCCAACGGCATCGCCGCCACCTACGCCGGCACCCGCTTCCTCGAGCGCGCGCGGCGCATCCAGCTGGAGTACCAGGACGGCATCAAGGAGATGCTGGGCATCCGCACCGGCGAGCAGGGCATTCTGCGCGTAGGCTATTCCCCGTCGATCCCGGGCGATGTGATCCTGGGCGCGTGCCAGCAGCTGGTGCGCGAGCGGCCGGTGGCGCGGTTGCGGCTGCGCCGCCGGCTGGCGCGCGACCTGCTGGACCTGCTCGCCGCCGGGGAACTGGACATGGCGGTGGCGCCGACCCCGTCCGGCGCGCTGGCGGACACTTTCGCGGTGCAGCCGCTGTTCGACGACCGGCTGGTGGTGGTGGCCGACCAGGGCCACGCGCTGCTGCGGCGGCGCAAGCTGCGCCTGGCCGACCTCGCCGACCAGGAATGGCTGCTGCCCGAACGGCATATCACGCTGCGCCAGCAGGTCGACGCGGCGTTCCGCCAGCGCGGCCTGCCGGAGCCGCAGCCGCGCATCGAGATCGACTTCGGCAGCAGTTCGCTGTTCGCGCTGATGCAGGGCACGCAGATGCTGAGTATCGCCAATGCCGGCGGCGAGGCCATGCAGCGCGGGCTGCGCGAGCTACCGCTGGGCGTGGAAGAGCTCGACCTGCGCCGGCGCATCGGCGTGGTCACGCGCGCAGGCGCCTACCTGTCGCCGCTGGCGCAGCGCCTGACGGTGCTGCTGCGCGAGCACAGCGGCTAGCGGAGCGCGCTTACTGCAGCGGGATCTTCGCCACGGCCGCGAGCCGCTTCCAGCGCTCGATCTCGTCCTTCTGGTATTGCCGCATCTCGGCCGGCGACGACAGGATCAGTTTGGTCGACTGGCGCGTGTAGTACTCGCGCACGTCCGGGGCATTGCCGGCCTGCGTGAACAGGTCCTGCAGCCGCTTCACCAGCGCCGGCGGCGTCCTGGCCGAGACCGCTGCCGCGACCCAGTTGTAGGCCAGGAAGTCCGGCAGGCCGGCTTCGACGATGGACGGTACGTCCGGCAGCAGCGGCGAGCGCTGCGGCGCGGTGTAGGCCAGCGCGCGCACCTTGCCGCCGCGGGCCAGCTCGATCGCGCCGGTGGCATCGACCACGGCGAAATCGACATTGGCCGCCATCACGCCATTGATGGCATCGCCTGCGCCCTTGTACGGCACCGCCGTGGTCTTGATGCGGGCCAGCTCGTTGAGCCATTCCGAATACAGCGTGTATGAAATCGAGCCCGTGCCGTAGTTCAGCGCGCCGGGACGCTTGCGCGCGTCGTCCAGCAGTTCGGCCAGCGTGCGGTAGGGCGAGCCGGCGGGCACGATGATCACGCACGGCCCGCGCGACAGCAGCGTGATTGGCGCAAAGTCCGTCAACGGGTCATACGGCAGCTTGCGGAAGGTGGCGGCATTGGTCGACAGCGTGGAATTGCTGCCGATAAAGACGGAGTAGCCGTCGGCCGGCGCATTCAGCGCGGTCTGCACGCCGATAAAGCCGTTGCCGCCGGGCTTGTTTTCCACCACCACGCCCTGGCCGGTCAGCTCGCCGATCTTCCTGGCGAACATGCGCGCGGTGGTGTCGGTGCCGCTGCCCGAAGGGAAGGGCACGATGAAGCGGATCGGCCGGGCCGGAAAGGCGTCGGCCTCGGCCGCGCGCGCTGCCGGCGGCGTGGCTGCGCCGAGCAGCGCCAGCGCGGCCGGAAAGAGTCCGAGGAAGCGGCGACGGGAACGGAAAGCCTGTTGCATGGTGGTCTCCTGACAGTGGCATGCCCGGCGTGTTTCCGCCGGTGCAAGGGATCGATGCGGGCCTAGCGGCGCAGGCCGAGCAGGTCGCGCGCAATGACCCAGCGATGCACTTCGCTGGGACCTTCGTAGATGCGCATCAGCCGGGTCTCGTTGGCCATCTGCTGCAGCGGCAGCTCCTTGGTCATGCCCATCGCGCCGAAGGTCTGCATGGCCTGGTCGATCACGTCCCAGGCCATTTCGGTGGCGAACACCTTGATCATCGACACCTGCGTGCGGGCTTCGTCTCCGGCGTCGATACGGGTGGCGGCTTCGTAGGTCATCAGCCGGCAGGCGTGGATGCGCGTGGCGGCGTCGGCCACCCACCACTGGATCGCCTGGCGCTGCGCCAGCGGCGCGCCGAAGGTCTGCCGCTGCGGTGCGTATTCGCAGATCATGTCGAGCGCGCGCTGGGCGCGCCCGATGCACCACGCCGCCATCTGCACGCGGCGCGTCGACAGCCGCGCCTGCATCGGCGCGAAGCCTTGCCCCTCGGCGCCGAGCAGTTGCGTGGCGGGGATGCGGCAGTCTTCCAGCACCACTTCATAAGTCGAGGCGCCGCCGATCATCGGGATGCGCCGCTCGACCCGCAGGCCGGGGGTGCCGCGCTCGACGATAAAGGCCGAGATGCCGCCGCGCGCGCCACGGGCCTTGTCGGTCACGGCCATGACGATGGTCCAGTCGGCGCGCGCCGCGCGGCTGATCCAGATCTTGCGCCCGTTCAGCACCCAGTGGTCGCCATCGCGTTCGGCGCGCGTGGCCATCATGGCCGGATCGCCGCCGGCGCCCGGTTCCGAGATGGCGATGGCCGACACGGTCTCGCCGCGGGCATACGGCGCCAGGTAGCGCTCGCGCTGGGCCGCGCTCGCGGTCAGCATCAGCATGCGCAGGTTGGGCGAATCCGGCGGCAGGTCATAGGGGGTGATGGTCTTGCCCAGTTCTTCGTTGACGCCCACCATCGCCACCGTCGGCAGGTCGGAGCCGCCCAGCTCGGCGGGGGCGTCCAGGCCCCACAGGCCCAGCTCGCGCGACATCGCGTCCAGGCGTGCCTGCTCTTCTGGCAGCAGCGCCATCTGGCCGCCGGCGGCTTCGCGCGCCAGCACCGTGGGTTCCAGCGGGATCAGCTGCTCGCGCACGAAACGCGCGACCAGCTCCTTGAGCATCCGGTGTTCTTCGTCGAGGTCGAAATGCATGGCGGTGTTCTCGGCTGTTTATCGGGATCGGCGCGCATCCTGCGCCATGGCCAGTTCGCACAGGACCTCCTCGGTGTGCTCGCCCAGCGCCGGCGCATGGCGGCGCAGCGACAGCGGCGTGGCCGAGAAGCGCGTGGCCGGGCGCAGTTCGCGCAGGGGGCCCTCGGTAGGGTGGTGCGTTGGCTGGAACAGCCCGACCGCTTGCAGGTGCGGATGGTCGGCCAGGGCATCGAGGCCGTAGATCGGCGTGGCCGGAATGTCGAGCGACTCGAACAGCTGCATCCATTCGCCCGTTGTGCGTGCCGGCGTCAGTTCGGCCAGGTGGCCGTACAGCGCGCGGATATTGGCGTTGCGCTGCGCGCGGTCGCCCACGTCGTAGCGCTCGGCCAGGTCGTTGCGGCCCACCGCGCGGAAGAAGGCCTGCCAGTGGCGTCCGGTGTAGGGTAGCGCGCAGATCCAGCCGTCGCGGGTCGGCGCGGGGCGCCGCCCGCCTTGCAGCAGGCGGGCATAGCCGGCGCCGGCCGGTGGCGGGTCGAAGGTCAGGCCGCCCAGATGCTCGGTCATCACGAAGGCAGTCATGGTTTCCAGCATCGGCACCTCGACCATCTGGCCCACGCCGTGGCGCTCGCGGTACAGCAGCGCGGCCAGCACGGCATTGGCCAGCGCCAGCCCGGTGGTCTTGTCGGCGAGCAGGCTGGGCACGTATTGCGGGCGCTCGCCGCCGGCGCAGCCCAGCGCGACCAGGCCGCAGCCGGCCTGGATGATGTCGTCGAAGGCGGGCTTGTCGCGGTGCGGGCCGTCCTGGCCGAAACCGGTGGCCAGGCAGTAGACGATGCGCGGGTTGATGCGCGCCACCTCGGCATAGCCGAAGCCCAGCCGCTCGATCGCGGCAACGCGCATGTTGTGCACCAGCACGTCGGCGCCGGCGATCAGGCCGCGCAGCGCCGCCGCGCCCTCGGCGGTCTTCAGGTCGAGCACCACCGAGCGCTTGTTGCGGTTCAGCGCCAGGTAGATGGAACTCATGCCGGCATGCTGCGACACGCCATTGGCGCGCATCAGGTCGCCTTCGGGGCCTTCGACCTTGATCACGTCGGCACCGAAGTCGGCCAGCACCTGCGTCGCCAGCGGGCCGAGCACGACCGCGGTCAGGTCGAGCACGCGGATGCCGTCGAGCGGGCCGGCGGGTGCCGCGCGCTTGTCTGCTTCGCTCATGGATCTCTCCTTCAACGGCGCCGGAACACGGGGGCGCGGCGCGCGGCCATGGCGGCGACGCCCTCGCGGAAATCCTCGCTGCGGAACTGTCCGCGCTGGATCGCCAGTTCGCGCTGGTTGACCTCGGCAATGCGGTCGGCCAGGCCGTCGCGCAGGGTGGCGCGCGTGGTTTCCACCGCCAGCGGGGCCGAGGCGGCGATCTCCTGCGCCAGCGCCATGGCGCGCGCGTCGACCTCGTCCCCGGCCACCAGCTCGTCGGCAAGGCCGATCCTGACCGCCTCGGTCCCGGTGATGCGCCGGCCGGTGTAGAACAGCAGCGCTGCCTGCTGCTCGCCCACCAGGCGCGGCAGCGTCAGGCTCAGGCCGAAGCCGGGGTGGAAGCCGAGCCGGTTGAAGTTGGCGCTGAAGCGGGCCTCGGCGCAGGTCACGCGGAAATCCGCCACCAGCGCCAGCCCGAGCCCCGCGCCGATGGCGGCGCCTGCCACCGCGGCGACGATGGGCTTGCGGTTGCGGTACAGCTTCATCGCATGCACGTAGAAGGCGGCGGGGTCGCTGGCGACTTCGCCCTGGCCGGCGCCGCTGAAGTCGGCGCCGGCGCAGAACGCGCCGACGCCCGAGGCCAGCACGATGGCGCGGCAGTGGTGGTGGTCGTCCAGGGCCAGCAAGGTGTCGGCGAGGCGCCGCATCACGTCGACATCGACAAAGTTGTGCGGCGGGCGGGACAGCACCACGCGGGCCACGTGGCCGTCGCGGGTGACATGGATCTCGGCATCGGATGACATGCGGGGGGTGCTCCTCTGTGGTCGGCCGGCTCGGGGCCGCGTGCCCACAGTATTCGCGCCGCGCTGCCGCACCGCTATACTCGAATTTCACTTACTGAAATTGCCAGCGATGCCTGACGCCATCCCGCCCCAGGGATCCAGCCGCAGCGTGACCCATCGGACCGGCCGCTTTACCCGGGACACCGCGGGCAGCCAGTCGCTGGAGCGCGGGCTGGTGCTGCTGCGCGCCTTCCGCGTCGGCACCACCAGCCTGACCAATGCCGAACTGGCCGCGCGCACCGGCCTGCCGCGTCCGACCGTGAGCCGGCTGACGCGCTCGCTGGTCGATGCCGGCTTCCTGCGCTACGACGTCAACGAACGCGCCTACCGGCTCGCGCCGGTGGTGCTGAGCCTGGCGGATGCCTTCCACCAGTCCAGCCGCGCGCCGGAGATTGCGTTGCCGCTGATGCGCAAGGTGGCCGAGGCCGGTAAGGTCAACGTGGGACTGGCGGTGGGGGACCAGCTGGAGATGGTGTACCTGGCGTCGATCCGGCACAGCCGCGACAGCGTGTCGCGCACGCGCCGCGTGGTGCCGGGCTCGCGCGTGCCGATGGAGCTGACCGCGATCGGCCTGTCATGGCTGGCGGCGCAGCCGGAGGAGGTGCGCAGGGACCTGCTGGCCGGTATCGCCGCCCGCCAGGGCGAGGCCTGGCCCGGCATGCGCGCGCGTGTGCTGCGCGGCATCGCGCAGGCCCAGCGGCACGGCCATTGCACCGCGGCCTACCAGCCGGGGCATCTGCTGGCCGTGGGCGCGGCGTTTTCCGGCCCGGACCAGCAGCTGTATGGGCTGAATATCAGCTACCCGTTCAACGACACCGAGCGCCGCCGCGACCACGCCCGCTATGCCGCGCAGCTGGAGCGGCTGGTGGCCGAGATCCAGCAAGCCTGGCGGCGCGCCGCGGGCTAGCCGCGTCAGTACACCGGCGGCATGCCTTCCGGGCGGTTCTTGAAGCGCCGGTGGATCCAGTAATACTGCTCCGGCATGGTGGCGATCTGGGCTTCGAGGAAGGCGTTCATGCGGCGCGAGTCCTCTTCGACGCTGCCGGAGGGAAAGCCCTCCAGCGGGTCGAATACGCGCAGCCGGTAGCCGCGGTAGTCGGGCAGCACTTCGGTGGTGAACGGCACCACGCGCGCGCCGGTCAGGCTGGCCAGGCGCGAGGCCGAGGTCAGCGTGCACGCCGGCACGCCGAAGAACGGCACGAACACAGAATCGTTGATGCCGAAGTCCATGTCCGCGGCCAGCATCACCGGGCAGCCGGCGCGCAGCGTGCGCACCACCTGCTTGCCGCTGCCGTTGCGCGGGATCATCTCGGCGCCGAAGCGCCCGCGCTGGGTGCGCGAGATCTGCTCCAGCAGCGGGCTCGACATGCGCGTGTACAGCGATGCCACCGGGTGGCGCATCGAATAGAACATGCAGCCGGCCTCGATGCCGACGAAATGAAAGCCCATGAAGATGGTCGGATGCTCCGCGCACGAGGCCAGGTCGATGCGCGAATCCAGCTCTACCAGCTTGCCCAGCCGCTCGGCGTTGCCGAACCACTGCACGCCGCGCTCCAGGTAGCTGCGCAGCACATGGCCGAAGTGGTCGCGCGCCAGCCGCTCGCGCTCGCCCGGGTCCATGTCCGGGAAGCACAGCGCCAGGTTGGTATGGACGATGCGCCGGCGGCGGCTGGGGATGCGGTACAGCAGCTTGCCAAGGGCATCGCCGAGGCGGGCGGTCACGCCATAGGGCAAGGCGGCAAAGAGCTTGAAGGCGGCGATGGTGAGCGCAGCCTGGAGCTGGTGCGTCATGAAGATCCTGGGGGCGGCAGCGGCGGTCGGGGCGGACCCGCGGACAGGCGGCTGCGCGGCAATGGTTCGGCGCCAAAGGGGTGGCGAGCGGCAAGCGCGCGCTACGCTGGCGCGCCATCCCCGCGGCGCCCGGTTGCGGGCCGCTGGAGTGCGCTATGCGTCGCTGCGCAGCTTTGTGCTGAGGGCGCACTGTAGCACGATGGCAGGGGGCCAGGAATGGCCGTTACGACCGGTATCAAACCGGCAACAGAAGTCGGTTGCGCAACCTCACCGCGCGGGGATAGCGAGCGGATAGTGCGGACCCGGCGCGGCCTGACAGCAAAACCGGCCGGGGCAACGCGCACGGCGCGGGGCCGTCAGCGTTGCTTCAACTCGCCGAGGTAGTAATTGACCTCGGCCAGCAGCGCCGTGTGGAATTCGGCCGGCAGCACGTGATCGTCGGTCAGCGACAGCAACTGGTCGATGCGCTGCCGGAACTGCCGCTGGGCGCTGGCGCGCGCATCGGGCGGCAGCGCCACCGCCATGGCGCACAGCATCTCGCGCATCACCAGCAGCCGGGCGCCGTACTGGATCATGGCGTCGCCCTGGGTCTTGAGGTTCTGCGCAAGCTGTTCCGGCATGCCCTTGCGCGGCGCGCCGGCGCCGGACGGCGCCGGCGGCGGCTCGGCGCGGGCCTTGCCGCCGGCCTCGGGCGCGGGTGTGCCCAGCATCTTGCCGAGCATGGGGATCTTGAACATGGGCGAGGCTCCGGATGCGCCGGGGGCGGGGTGGTCGGGTGCATCCATCATGGAAGGGTGCGGGTGGCCGGACTGTGCGGCAGCAGACAATGGAGCCGGTGCGGCACCGGCGCGGCACCGGCGCTCATGCGCCGGCGGGTCCGGATTTGCGGCACTTGCCCGCGCGTGCCGGCGGCAGGCACAGGCCGCAGGTGTAGCGCTGGCGCGCATCGTGGGCGCACACCACGAACTCGCCGCGGCAGCACTGGCAGCGCGCCAGCCGCAACATGCCGCGCTCATAGAAGCGGACCAGCATCCAGGCGCGGGTAAAGCTGAGCTGGGCGGTCTCGCCGGTGGCGCTCAGGTGCTCGCGATACATGCGGAAGCCAGCCAGGGTGGCACGGATGCCGTCCAGGTGGCCGGCGCGGATCATGAAGCGGTAGGCGCCGAGTAGCATCGAGGCATGGGCGTTGGGGCGCCAGCTCAGGAACCAGTCGGTCGAGAACGGCAGCATCCCCTTGGGCGGCGACGCCCCGCAAAGCTCCTTGTACAGGCGGGTGAGCCGCTCGCGCGGCAGCGACACCTCCGCCTCCAGCACCTGCAGGCGCGCCCCCAGGCCGATCAATTCGATCGCGAGCCGGGTTTGCTCCAGGTCGTGCAGCATGCTTTTGCGGGCGGGGGCCGGTACAGGTGCAAGTAAAGGGCGGGAAGCCGCCGCGCCGGGGCCGCCAACGGCGGCGACAGGGTTTGCGTCCATGGTCTCCTCCTGCCGGGGCGTGCCACAGTGCGGCGTTGTCCGCCTGCGTCCCGCGGGTCCGGTTTTGCGTGATGGAGGACGATTCTTCGATCGCAGTCGGCTTATATCCGTGATTCTTGTCAACAATCGCAATTCCACGATCGACAGCATCAAGTTTGCCGGGGCCTGTTGTTGGCGCAATTTGTCGGTGTCCGGCACGCCATCCAGGACGACTGTAGGAGAAGCGCCCACAAGCTATCGGACAGACGCCGATTTAACGGTTCTGCCCATCGGCTACGCTGCAAGAACACCAACGACAGGGAGCAACCCATGGCTGCAAACTTCCTGATCAGGCAGACCGCTCAGGGCTGGGAACTGACGGTCGAAAGCGCGCGCAAGGGCCTGGTCCAATGCGACGACCGCGACGTCGCCGTCAACATCGGCATGGCCGCGGCCAAGCGGCGCGGTGTGGTGCTGATCGTGCATGAAGACGAGGACGATGCCCCGCGCGGCCTCACTCCCCTGGCCGCATGACGAGGTAACCCCAGAGGCAATCCCGCGGCAACCCGGTTGCGTGACAAAGGCGGGCGCCCTTTACCGGTGGCGCCCGCCTTTGCTTTGGCGCGCGGCGCGCGGCAGGCGTGCCGTCCTCCATGCCCGCCAATGGTATGGAACTTGCGCCCCGGTGACTGGCGGCGCGGCCCGCCGGGCCGCGCCGGAAGCTCAACCCTTGGAGACAGCGATGCATCCATTCCGAAATGAAGGCGGCGGCTCCTGGTGGCGCGAGGACCGCGACGCCGATGAATCCCGCCGCAATCGCGGCGACCCACGCGGCGGCGACCCGCGCGGCGGCGATCCGGGCGGCTACGGCGAGGGGCGCTACGGCCAGCGCGGCGGCCCCGCGCGCGACTACGGCGAAGGCCGCTATGAAGGCCGCCAGCGACACGACAGCGACGTGCGCGAGTCCGGCTACTACGGCGGCCGCTCCAGCCCGGCGCAGCGCGTCTGGGAAACCTCCGCCCGGCGCCCGCCATGGGAAGAGGACGAAGCCTGGCGCCGCGGCAGCGAGGTGCGCGACGAGTGGGGCGACAGCGGCGGCGACAGCCGCGGCAATGCGTCGCGCGAGATGCCGCGCGGGCGCGACCGCGTCGGGCCCAAGGGCTACCAGCGCAGCGACGAGCGCATCCGCGAGGACATCTGCGAACGGCTCGCGCATGCGCGCCATGTCGATGTGCGCGAGGTGGAAGTCGAAGTGCAGGGCGGCGTGGTGCGCCTGACCGGCAACGTGCGCGACCGGCGCCAGAAGTACTGCATCGAGGACATCGTCGACGATGTCTTCGGCGTGCGGGAGATCCATAACGCGGTGCGCCTGGGCGCGCCGGGCGCGTTCGGCGTGTCGGGGATCACCGAAGGATCGCAGTCTGGCGGGCAGGCCGGAGCGCAGTCCGACGGGTCCGGCCAGGGGCGCGTCAGCGGCATCAGCAGTTCAGGCAGTGCCACGGGCTCCAGCGCCAGCAGCTATGGCGGCGGCATGGAAACCGGCAGCGGCGGTCCCGGCCAGGGACGCGACGGCACCGGCGGCACCACGCGCATGGGCTGATGCGGAATTACGGCGCCGGCGGCTTGTCCGCCGGTGCTGCCGGGGCGCTCCCCGGCGCGTGCTGCGGCTCGGCCATGCGGCGATGCTGCTCGGCCAGCACGTCGGCGGGCGTCACCATGGCGATGGCGGCGCGCAGCTTGTTCTGCCAGCCCGGCACCACCTCGCCCTCGCCGCGCATCATGGCATCGAAACCGATCCGCGCCACCTCGGCGGGATCGGCCTTTTTCTGCTGGCCGAGCCGGGTATCGAGCAAATCCGCGCGTTCGAAGAAATCGGTTTCGGTGGCGCCGGGCATCAGGCAGGTGACCGACACGCCGGTGTGCCGCAGCTCGTGCCGCAGCGCGTAGGAGAAGGAGTCCAGGAAGGCCTTGGTTGCGTTGTACACGGCCTGGCAGGTGCCCGGGACGAAACCGGCGATCGATCCCGTGATCAGGATGCGCCCCTCGTGCTGCGCGCGCATGAGCTGCCCGACCCGGTGCAGCAGGTGCAGGGTGCCGGTCACGTTGGTCTCCACCACGCGCTGGATTGCCGCGAAGTCCTGGTCCAGGAAGGCGTGGCCCAGGCCGCGGCCGGCGTTGGCGCACAGCACGTCGACGCGGCGGCTGCCCAGTGCCGCGCAGACCTGTTCGACGCCGTCGGGCGTGGACCGGTCCGCCAGCAGCGCCGTGACCTCGGCGCCTTGGTCGCGCAGTTGCCTGGCGGCGACCTCGATCTGCGGCTCGTCCGCGGCAATCACCAGGTCATAGCCACGCTGCACGCAGCAGCGCGCCAGTTCGTAGCCGATGCCGGACGACGCCCCGGTGACGACGGCAAGCAGGCCGGTGCGGCGAAGCGAAGTGTCAGGCACCGCATGTCCTCTGGGGTTTGTGGCGAGTTTTTACTGTGGCGTTGTAAGGATTAGCGACGCATCACCCTACGCGCCGCCAGGTGCGCACGCCCATCCAGACCCCCAGCAGCGCCACCAGCGTGACCAACACCGCCAGCGTCACCGCGGTGCCGGGGCCGAGCCCGCCGAACCACGCATAGGCATCGGAACGGCGCCACAGCGCCCAGGCCAGGGTGGCGGTGGCCACCACCAGCGCGGTCTGCGTCAGCGCATCGACCACGCGCATCACGCCGCGCGCCGTGCCGGCAAGCGGATCGCGCCGGGCTTCTGAAGCGGTAATTTCGGGGTCTTCCATGGCAAGGGTTTGCAAAGGGAATGCGTGGGACGTGCAAGTCCCGTTCCCGCTCCGCGCCCCGGTTGCCCGACGGCCGGGAGGGCCTTAGAACACCCCCAGGCCGAGCCCCGCGGCCAGGCCCTCGCCAAGCTCGGCGCACCGCGCCAGGTCGGCGGCTTCGATCTGCTTGGGGGCGAGGATGCGCTCCGGCGTCTGCGCATGCGTGCAGACGATCAGGCCGGGCGCGACGCGGTTCAGGCGCCAGCCGGTGGCGATGCGCTCGAGCTGGCGCAGCGCGTTCTGGCCGTCGCTGCCGGCGCAGATCATGGCGGCGTATGGCCGGCCGTTGATGCGGTCCAGCGCGGGGTAATAGCAGCGGTCGAAGAAGTCCTTCATCATGCCCGCGATCGCGGCCAGGTTCTCCGGGGTGGCGAACAGGTAGCCGTCGGCGGCCAGCACATCGTCGGGGCCGGCCTCGGCGGCGGTCTTGAGCACGACCGTGACGCCGGGCTGCCGGCGTGCTGCATCAGCGGCGGCCGCGGCCATCTGGCGCGTGCCGCCGGTCATGGTGTGGTAGACGATCAGCAGCGTTTTCATGCGGGCGGTAGGGCTTGCGCGGCCATGTGCCGCGCCCGGGCACTGTATCACGCCGCTGCCGACGCCTCTCCACTCCCTCAGTCGAGCGTCACCCCCGTATCAGCCGTCAGCTTCAGCACCACCGGCAGGTAGGCCTTGTAGGCCGCCTCGGCCTGCGCCGGGGTGGTGCCGAGCGGCTCCGCGCCCATGTCGACGATGCGCCGCTGCATGTCGGCGCTGGCGACCAGGCTCGCGGTTTCGCGGCCGAGGCGGTCGATGACGTCCTGCGGCGTCCTGGCGGGCGCCATCAGCGTGATCGGGCCGGTCAGGCGGAACGGCTCGTCGGCGTAGCCGGCCTCGGTGAAGGTGGGCACGTCCGGCAGCGCCTGTGCGCGACGCGTGCCGGTGACCGCGAGCGGACGCAGCTTGCCGGTGGCGAAATGCTGCTTGAGCGCGGTCACCGAGCCCACCGTCACGTTGACCTGGCCGGCCAGCAGGTCGGTCACCATCGGCCCTTCGCCGCGGTAGGGCACGTGCAGCATGTCGACCTGGTATTGCCTGGCGAAATAGGTCTGGATGGTATGCGGCTGCGTGCCCGCGCCCCATGAGCCCATGCGCAGCTTGCCGGGCGAGGCCTTGGCATAGGCCAGCAGTTCGGCGACGGTCCTGGCCGGCACGCTGCTGTTGACCGCCAGCACCGTGCGCGCGGTGGCGATGTCGGAGACCGGGCGCAGGTCGGTGCGCGGGTCGTAGGGCAGCTTCTTGTACAGGGCCAGGTTGGAAGTGATCGGGCCCGGAATGGTCATCAGCAGGGTGTAGCCGTCCGGCGCCGCCTTGGCGACATAGTCGGTGCCGATGATGCCGCCGGCGCCGCCCTTGTTCTCGACCACCACGGTCTTGCCGAGCTGGCGCGACAGGCCGTCGCCGACGGCGCGCGCCAGCGTGTCGGTAAGGCCGCCCGGCGGATAGGCGACGATCAGGTGGATGGGCTTGGCCGGGTAGGCGCCCTGTGCCGGGGCGGCCACGGGCGCGACGGCGAGCGCCGCGATGCCGAGCCAGGGCAGCGCGGTCCGCAGCAGCCTGCCGCGCAGCCACGGCGAAAAACGGGCAACGGTCTTCATGATGGCGTGGTCTCCTGTTTTATGCGATGTCACGGTTTGCCTTTGCGCGGACGCTGTGCGTTCGTACGCTAGTCCAGCTTGATGCCGCGCGCCTGGATCAGCTTGCCCCATTTGCCGATCTCCTGGTCGATGAAGGCCGAGAACGCGCTGCCGCGCTCGGGATGCGGCTCCAGGCCCAGGCCAAGCAGCTTGTTGCGCGTTTGCGCATCGGCCAGCACGGCCGACGCCTCGCGGTTGAGGCGCTCGGTGACGGCGGGCGGCGTGCCGGCCGGCGCGACCAGCCCGAACCAGCCGTAGCCGACCATGCCCGGATAGCCCTGTTCGGCGAAGGTGGGCGCATCGGGATAGACCGGCGTGCGCTGCTCCGACGCCACCGCCAGCACGCGCAGCTTGCCGGCCTTGATAAAGGGCAGCGCCGAGGTGATGGCGGTCAGCGTGGCGTCGGCACGGCCGGCCAGCAACTCGGTGTAGGCGGTGGCGTCGCCGCGGTAGTGGACGCTCAGCAGCTTGAACTTGCCGACCTGCCCGAACAGTTCGGCGCTCAGGTGCGGGCCCGAGCCGGCGCCCGGCGAGGCCACCGTCACGCCGTCGGGCTTGTCCCTGGCCATACGCACGAAGTCGGCCACCGTGCGCGCCGGCGAGCTGGCATTGACGATCAGGAAGATCGGCCCCAGCACGCGCGGCCCCACCGCGACGAAGTCCTTGTGTACGTCATAGCGCTGCGCGATGCCGGCGGCGGTGTTGATGGCGAAGGGCGCGGCCGCCCACAGCAGCGTATAGCCGTCCGGCGCGGCATGCGCCACCTGCTCCGTGGCCAGGCGCGTGCCGGCGCCGGGCTTGTTCTCGACCACCACCTGCTGGCCGAGCTTGCCGCTCAGCGCCTCGGCCAGGATGCGCGCCGAGATGTCGTTGGAGCCGCCTGCGCCGTAGGGCGACACCAGCTTGACCGGCCGCGACGGATAGGTTTGCGCCTGCGTCGGGCTGCCCAGGCACAGCAGCGCCACGCCGGCCGTCAGCACGGCCCGGGCGAAGACTATGGTTCGCTTCATGATGCTTCCTTGATGTGGCGGATGGCGGGGTAGCGGAAGGTGCGTTCCAGGTGCGCGCGGCCGGGGACGTACAGGCGCAATGCCACGTAGAACGGTTCGGGCGGCGCAGGCAGCCAGTTGCCGGTATCGGCGGCGTCCGCCGGCGCGCGCGCGCCCAGCACGATGCGCAGGCTGCCATCCGGCGCCGCGCGCAGGCCTGGCGAGCGGTCACCGAGCGAATAGCGCTGCAGCGGATTTTCCGCCAGCATGCAGTCCGATTTCCGGTACATGGTCAGCGACCAGAACGCGCCCACCTGCGGCAGCCCTTGCGCGGGGAACACCAGTTCGTACTGGTGCGTGCCGTCCAGCGGCAGGCCGTCGGCATCGCGATCGGCCATCAGGTACATGGCTTCCTCGATCCCCAGCGCGCCGATGTAGTTGCGCGCCACCTCGGCGCGCAGCGCGTATTGCGCGCCGAACGAAGTGCGGATTTCCACCGGCAGGGACCAGCCGCCGCCCAGCGCGGAAGCTTTGGGCGCGGACAGTTCGGCATCGACGTGCGCCAGCGCGGCTGCCAGCGCAGTGCGTTGCGCCGGCGTCAGCGGCGTCGCGCTGCCGATGCCGGCGGTGGCGAAGCTGCGCACCAGGTCCGCTTCGGCGGCGGGCGGCGGGTTCTCGGCCAGCATGCGCCGGATGATGGCGGCGTAGCGGTCCGGGTCGCCAGGGCGCTCGCCGGCATGCATGCCGGCGTCGATCACGCTCGCGGCGGCGGTGCCGTCGGGCCGCCGCAGGCGGATGCCGTCCTGCAAGGCATGCGCGCCAGCCAGGTCGGCTTCGCCGTCGGCCAGGATGCGGCCGATGATCCAGACCGCATCGGTGGGGCAGGGCAGCGGCGTGGCGCCGGCCGGCACCTCGCCGCGCCAGGCCGGCCCGTGCAGCAGCCAGGTGCCGCCTTGCATGCCGGTGGTGCGGGTGCCGATGTAGCCGAACGGGTTGGTATAGGCGTCGAGCAGCCCGAGCACGTAGTAGCGGCCGTGGCAGTCCGGCACGTCGAGCAGCAGCGGGCCGCGCGACAGGTCGAGCCAGGCGTTGGTGTAGAGCGTGTCGTTGTTCGGTGTGACCACCTGCCGGTGTTGCGGGCCGAGCAGCGCGCGCACGTGCGTGACGGTGTTGATCCAGCGCAGCGTGGAATCGGGGCCATCGCCGGCAAAGGTGCCGGCGCTGTCGCGGCGCGGGCAGGTGGCGGCGCGCATGCGCGCCATTTCATACAGCGGCAGCGTATAGCGCACCGCGTCGCGGGCGAGCGCGTCGAGGGAGTTGTCGTGGGTTGTCATGGGCGGCCTCCTTCAGGCGATGCGCCGCAGCGGCGGGATCACGTAGTCGCCGGCGATGAAGCCGTCGGTGGGGTGGTACAGGCGCAGGATCAGGTAGAACGGGGCGTCCGGTGCCGGCAGCCAGTTCTCCTGTGCCTGCGCGGGGCGCTGGTGCGAGATCGTCAGCGTGAGCGCGCCATCGGCGTCGTATTGCAGCCCCGGGCTGCGGTCGCCGAGCGCATAGCGGCCGATCGCGTTGTCGGTGAAGAAGCGGTCGGCGCCGTAGAGCGAGACCGACCAGAACGCCTGCGCCGGCGGCAGGCGCCCGGCCGGGAAGTGCAGCGCGTAGCTGTGGCGGCCATGCAGCAGTTCGCCGTCGGCATCGTAGTCGGCGGCGGCGTAGACGGCTTCGTCGGCGCGCAGCGCGCCCAGGCCCTTCATCGCGGTCACGGCGCGCTGCATCCAGTCGTCGCCATAGCGGCCCAGCAGCAGGCTGTAGGTCCAGCTCTTGCGCGCATGGCTGCGGGTATTGGCTTCGATCAGCGCCATGCCTTCGCGCCACGCACGCACCAGGCCCTGCTGCACCGCCGGCCGCAGCGCGCCCACGTCGACCGGCTCGCCCGCACGAATGCCGCACTTGCGCAGCAGCGACAGCAGGCCAGCCATGGAAGGCTCGGCCGGATACTCACGCAGCGCGTTCAAGACGTTGGCGAAGAAGTCGAGCGCCGGCTCGCCGCTGTCCTGCCAGTCGCGCACGCAGGCGGGTTGCCGCGCGCTGCCGCCGGACAGGCGGAAGCCCTGCTCGAAGGCGCTGGCGGCGGGCAGGTCGTCGGTGCCGGTCACCAGCACGCGGCCCAGCAGCCAGACCAGCGACGTGGGGCAATGCACCACGTGCGCACCGTCGGCGTGCTGGCCGGGGCCGGCCAGCACGATGTCGGCGCCCGCGGCGGGCACGTTGCGCGAGCCCAGGTTGTCGAAGTTGTTGGTCCACGCGTCGAGCAGTTCCACCACGTAGTAGCGGCGCGCATCCGGGAGTGCCGGCACGTGCAGCGTGACGGGACCGTCAGCCAGGTTGACCCAGGCGCAGAAGTAGAGCAGGTCATTGGCCGGCGTGACGATGTCGCGGTCGCGGTGCGTCCACGGCTGGGTGCTGGCCGACAGCGTGTTGACCGGCGCGCGCCCGTAGCCGGTGGCCTGCGCCACCGAAGTCTGCAGGCGGCAGGTGCGCAGGCTTTCGAACAGCGGGTAGGTGGCCAGCACCAGCGGCAGTGCCGCCGCGGCGGTCAGCGCTTCCTGCGGGGTGTCGATGGGAGCGCGGGCAAGGAAGGGCGCAGCGGGTTGGTTCATCGGGTGGTCTCCTCGTTGGGTCTGTTCGTGTGGCTGTCGGGCTCCGCCGCGTGCAGGGTCACCACGGCATCGGCGGCGACCACGCCGCGCGCGGTGACGATCAGCGGGTTGATTTCGAGTGTGTCCAGCCGCGGCCCCAGCGCCGCCGCGGCCTGCGAGACGCGCACCAGCACCTCGGCCACGGTCGCGGCGTCGATCGCGGGATGGCCGCGGTGGCCCGACAGCAGGGCCTCGGCACGGCTCGCGCGCAGCATGGTGCGCGCGCGAGCATGGCTCAGCGGTGCCAGGCCGAACGCGGTCTGGCGAAAGATCTCCACCGCGGTGCCGCCGATGCCGGCCAGCGCCACCAGCCCGAACACGGGGTCGCGCCGCACGCCGACCATCAACTCGCCCCAGCCGCGCACCATGCCGGCGACCAGCGCGCCGTCGAAGCGCGCGGAGGTGCCGTGGCTGGCCGCGGCGGCCTGCACCTGGGCAAAGGCGGTGCGGGCCGCCTGCGCGTCGGCCACGTTCAGCACCACGCCGCCGACATCGCTCTTGTGCAGGATGTCCGGCGAGCACAGCTTGATCGCGACCGGATAGCCGATGGTGTCGGCGATGCGCGCGGCCTCGTCTGCATCGCGCGCCAGGCCGTGCGGCGCGGTGGGGATGCCGCAGGCGGCCAGCCATTGCATGGCTTCGAACTCGGACAAGGCGGTGGTGCCGGGCGGGACATCGGGAACGGGCAGGCTGTCGGCGGCGGCCGCTGCGGGGATGGGCTCCTGTGCCGCCGCGGCTTGCGCCGCGGCCCTGGCCAGCACGGCCACGGCCTGCACCGCGTGCGCCGGTTCGCGGAACACCAGCGCGCCGCGCGCTTCCAGCCAGCGGCGCTTGTCTTCATCGGCGAGGCCGCTGAACAGCAATGGCGCCGCGGTGCCGCTGCGGTGCAGGGCGTCGACGGTGTCCTGCAGCCCGGGCCAGATTCGCGGCGAGCCTACGCCGCCGGCCAGGAAGGCCACCACGCTGCCGTAGTCCGGGCTTTGTGCGGCAGCGGCAATGGCGCCCAGCAACACCTCGGGCTGTGCCACCACCTGGCCGGTGACGTCGATCGGGTTGGCGGTGCTGGCGAACGGAATCGCGCAGCGCAGCGCCGCGGCCGGGGCTTCGGGCATCGGCGGCAGCGGCAGGTCGAGCGCCTCGGCCTGGTCGGCCATCATGATGCCGATGCCGCCGGAGACAGTGACCAGCGCGACCGGGGTGACGGCGTTGGCCGGCTCCTTCGCCGAAGCCTGCCATCGCGTCGGCCGGCGCCCGCGCGACAGCACGTAGCCGAGCCGGAAGAATTCCTCCAGCGTATCGGCGCGGAACACGCCGTATTCATCGAACACCGCCTGGTAGACCGCGTCTTCGCCCGCCAGGCTGGCGGTATGCGATTGCGCGGAGCGCGCGCCGGCTTCAGTCGTGCCCACCTTGGTCACCACCACCGGCTTGCCCGCTGCGCGCGCCGCCGCCAGCGCGCGGCGCAGGCGGGTGCCGTCGCGGCAGCCTTCCAGGTAGGCCAGAATCACGCGCGTGGCATCGTCCCGGGCCAGCCATTCGATCACGTCCGCCACATGCAGGCCGGCTTCGTTGCCGGTGGTGACCCAGTGGCTCAGGCCCAGCGCGGCCTCCCGCGCCAGCGCGAAGGCATAGGCCCCGAACGCGCCGCTCTGGCTGACCAGCCCGACCTCGCCGACCGGCGGCAGCCCGCCGAGCGGGATCGGCGAGAAGGTGGCGAACACGCGCTCGCGCAGGTTCATCGCGCCCAGGCAGTTCGGTCCCAGCAGCGTGATGCCATGGGCCTGCGCCAGCGCCGCCAGCTCGGCCTGCAGCGCGATGCCATTGCCGCCGGTCTCGGCAAAGCCGGAGGTAAAGAACACCGCGGCGCGCGTGCCGTTGCGCGCCAGCTGGCGCATCGCGTCAAGGCTGGCACTGACCGGCAGCGCCACGATGGCCAGGTCGGCCGGCGCATCCAGCGCGTCCAGGGTCGGCACCGCGGCCAGCCCCTGCACTTCGCTGGCGGTGGCGTGGACCGGGACGATGCGGCCGGCGTAGCCCAGCTCGGTCAGCAGCCGCACCGGCATGCCGCCTACCTTGTCGGGCTGGGTGGATGCGCCGATCACGGCGATGGTGCGCGGTTGCAGCAATGCGCTTAGGTCTGGCATCGGTTGTCTCCGTATGCGTGCGCCGTCACGTGGAGGCCCTTGCAGGCCGGCGCGACTGGTCTTGTCATGGATGATGCCCGGCCGATGTTGTCATAACATGTTATGATGAGTCAACGTTGTTATGATAAGTAGATGCCCGCATGGGCCGTCCCCATGAATCCCTCGAATCTCGTGACAACCAGCTCATTGCCCCGCTTCAAGCAGATCGAAGGCGCGCTGCGCCAGCGCATCGTCAACAACGAATGGACGCCGGGCATCAAGCTGCCTTCGGAAGCCGAGTTGATGGCGGAGTTCGGCGTCAGCCGCATCACCGTGCGCCAGTCGCTGGCATCGCTGCTGGCGGAAGGACTGATCGAAACGGTCCACGGCAAGGGCAGCTTTGTCAGCCGCCCTGCGGGGCAGGCCGACCTGGGGCCGCTGACCGGCTTCTACGACTACATGCGGGCCCGTGGCCACGAAGCGCACGGCAAGCTGCTGTCGACGCGGCTGATTACCGCGCCGGCCATCGCCGCCGACGCGCTGCGCATGCCCCCCGGCAGCAAGCTGCTGAGCGTGACCACGCTCAAGTCCGTGGGCGGCACGCCGGTGGCGGTCGGCGTGACCATGGCGCCCGAAGCGCTGATGCGCGCGATGCTCGAGCACGACCTGGAAAACAACGACGCGCTGATGATCGTGGAGGCGCGACTGGGCTATCGCCTCAAGTACCTGCACACGGAAAGCGCGGCGATCCCCGCCAGCGCGGAAAGCGCGCGCCGGCTCAAGGTCGAGCCGGGCGAGCCGCTGCTGCGCATCCGCTTCACGCCGCACGACATCGACGACCGGCCGCTGGCGTTTTCGGAATTCATGTTCCGCGGCGACAAGTTCACCTACAAGGCCTGCGTGCGGCGTTAGGGCCGCTGGCTGTGGCGACAAGGGAACTTTTGCATGCGCGCCGCGGCCTGAACTGCATCGACGCCGGCGCCAGGGTGGTGCGATCCGGCGCCGCCCAGTCGCAGGAGTCCAGGATGTTCTCGCCGCTTTCCCCACGTTTGCTGTCTACCGCGCTCGCGGTAGCGTTGTCCGCGGGCGTGCCGGCCGCGCTGGCCGCGGCCAGGCAGGATGCATCGCGGCCGCCCGGCAAGGAGGGGGCGCCCGAGGCCGCCTGCAAGCAAGCGGTCAAGGCGGCGCTGCCCAATCCCGGCAGCTTCAAGTGGGTGTCCGCCACCGCGCGCCAGATCGACAAGGACAACTACAGCGTGGTGGCCGATGTCGAATACCTGGCCCAGGACGGCGCCGTACGCGAGGCCAAGGTCCAGTGCGACGTACGCCGCGACCAGGGCAACCGCTTTGCCGTGCCCAAGCTGCGCCTGCCGCAATAAGCTCAGTCTGTCCCCCTCAGTGCCGGCTGTTGCAATTTAATGTGGACGCTGTCCATTTCGTTTGCTAGTCTATGTGTACAGCATCCACAAATGCTCGCGGCAACCGCCGCACCCTGGCCGTTACCCATTCACTGGAGACCGAAAATGCAAATCGAAGCACAAAAGGAACACCGCTGGCTGCAACACCTGGTTGGCAACTGGTTGGCGGAGGGCGAGGCCGTCATGGGACCGGACCAGCCGGTGCAGACCTGGCAGATTCCGGAGCGGGTCAGCGCGATCGGCGACGTCTGGGTGCAGTGCGTGGCCCAGGGCGACATGCCCGGCTGCGGCCCGGCATCGACGGTCATGACGCTGGGCTACGATCCGGCGCGCAAGCACTTTGTCGGCACCTTCATCGGCTCGATGATGACCCACCTGTGGGTCTACGAAGGCGACCTCGACGCGGGCGGCCAGCAGCTGACGCTGCGCGCCGAAGGACCGGACTGCTCGGGCAACGGCCGCATGGTGCAGTACCGCGACGTGATCACGTTCCGCGACGACAACCACCGCGAGCTGACTTCGTACATGCAGGGCGAAAACGGCGAGTGGACGCAGATCGTGAAGGCCACCTACCGCCGCCAGCCGTGAGTGTCAGGAACGCTCGCCGGCGATCCGCGCCAGCCGCGACAAACGCGAGCCGGGGCCGGGCGGATCGTCGTGGCGGCCGCCGCGCGCTGCATTGCGCCGTCGCCGGCGCAGCACCAGCAGCAGCGAGGCAGGCACCAGCAGCACCAGCGCCAGCAGCGCAAAGGTGAACAGCCCCGGGTCGCGCGCCGCCGCGGCGACCCGGTCCACCAGCAAGGCACTGACCACAATGCCCGGCAACATCCCCAGCGCGGTCCCGATCAGGCAATCGCGCAGGCTGATGCGCGAGGCGCCCACCACCATGTTGACCAGCGAGAACGGTGCGATCGGCACCAGCCGCAGCACCACCATGGCGACGACGCCGTGCTTGCCCAGCTGGTGGCTGACGCGGTTCAGCCGCCTGCCGCCAAAGCGGCGCACGGCGCGGCGCCCCAGCAGCCGCCCGGCCAGATAGCCGGCGCCGGTGCTTAGCACCGTGCCGCACAGGGCCAGCACGGCGCCGTAGAGCGGGCCGAACACAACCACCGTGACCAGGATCAGCAGCGTCACGGGCAGCATCGTCACCGCACCGGCCAGGTAGACCCCCATCATGGCCAGGGGCGCCAGCGGCATCTCGTCGACGCGCTCGATGGCGCCCAGCAAGGCACGGAAATCCGCCCACTCGCGCAGCGGCGTATAGCGCCACGCAAAGGCCAGCCCCGCCATCAGCAGCGCCAGCGCCACCATCACCCCCACGCGCCCGAGCACGCGCGGGCGCGCCTCGTGGCTGACGAACTCGGCCAGCACCTGGTCGCTGTCGATCGGCTCGATCGGGTCCAGCAGGTTGGCGGCCGGTGACGCGGCATCGACATCGTCGGGCAGCGGCGGCACATAGTCTTCCAGCGAGCGGCCGTCGCTGCGCTGCAGGTTCCGGATCGCGCCGAGCACGCTGCGCGTGGCGGCCACCTCGGCCTGGAATGCTTCGGGCGATACCTCCAGGTGTTCGCCCAGCAGCCGCGCGCGCATCGCGGCGATGGCGGTCTGGATGCGGGGCTCGCCGCCGGAGACCACCACGATATTGCACTCGGTGTCCAGCCCCAGCGAGCGGTTGCTGAGATTGGAGGAACCGATGGTGAGGAAGTCGTCGTCGATCACCGTCACCTTGCTGTGGACGTTGACGCATTCGGGGTGCAGGTTGGGGATCGTCGGGCAGTACAGGCGGAAGCGATCGAACTTGTCGGCCGCGCGCAGCTGCCGGTAGAGGCGCGCGCGCAGCACGCCCATGCTGTGGGCCTCGAGCCAGCCGCTCTCGTTGCGGCGCGACACCAGCACGATATCCGGGCCGTCCTCGTGCCCCAGCCGCGCGGCCAGCGCCTTGGCGATCTCGCCGGAGCTGAAGTACTGGTTCTCCATGTAGATGCTGTGCCGGGCCGAGGCGATGGCATCGCGCAGCAGCATGCGGATCTCGCTGACGCCGGGCTCGTCCTCGCACATCGGCATGGTGCGGGCGATGCCCACGCGCACGTCGGTCAGCTCTGGCGCCAGGCTCGGCGGCCACGGATCCGACGAGGTCGGTGCCACCGGCCGCGGCTGCTTGCCGCTGGCGCGCAGCCAGCGCTCCGCGCAAAGCTTGCCGAGCGCCGCGGCCGCGCTGCCGTCGACCGCGCACTGCACGTCATGGAACGGCGCGTAGGGTCGCCCCTCGGCCATGCGCAGCGGCGCGCCGGGCGCGTGCTGGTTGTCGTCCCAGCGGCGCAGCGTCAGGTCCAGCCCGCCGACGAAGGCGACCTTGTTGTCGAGCACCACCACCTTCTGGTGGTGCGATGCGCCGGGAGGATGATTGCCGTCCAGCAGGAACGACAGATGCCGGTGCGCCTGCCAGTGCGCGCTGGCCGAAGGCAGCCATTCGCGCTCCATCGCCATCACCATGGCGTAGTCCCAGCTCAGGATGTAGATGCGCAGGTCGGGGCGGCGGTCGGCCAGCGCGCACAGAAAGTCGCGCAGCCCCGGCGGCAGGCCATCCTGCGCGCCGGCGGGGACCAGTTCCATGCGGCTGTCGATGTCCCAGCCCAGGATGAAGATGGTGTGCTCGGCCCGCGGCAGCGCCTCGCGCAGCGCACGGAAATAGGCGTCGGCGTCGACCAGCATGGCAAAGCGCCGGCAAGGTTCGACGCGCCAGCAGTTGCGCCCGGGCTCGAGCTGGAAGCCGGGCGGCGGGGCGGGATCATGCGGTGGTGGCGACGCCGTGGGCGCTGGGGACGCCGTGGTGCCGGGCGGATGGTATTGCCTCATTGCGCACGCTCAGGGGGAAGCGAAAGCCATAGCCTGAAGCGTCGCGCAAGTTCCGTACCCTGCGCAAGCGCCCGTTGCCGGCGCGCCGGGCTGGACTTTTGCGTGTGCGCCTTACCTGCCTTTGTAAGAACGGCACGCGCGAGCCAGCGTGCCGATGGGCATGGAGCGTGTCAGGAAGCGTGTCCGCGCCGCAGCGTGGCGGGCCGGGCGATGCCCCAGACATCCAGCAGCGGTTCGAAGTGCGGGGTGTTGTCGCGCGGCGCGGGAGTGACGCGCCGGGGCGGCGGTAACGGCCGGCCGGTCAGCACCAGCGGAGTTTCGGCCTCGGGCGGCAGGTCGGGCTCGCCGTCATAGGCCACGACGCCCATCTGGCGGGCGGATTTGAGCGCGCGGGTCAGCTCGGCGGCGCTCAGGCGGCTGGCGGTGGCGAGCCGGTGCCGGGGCATGGGCCCATTGGCACGCAGGCTGGAAATCAACGCCATCACGCATTCCCGGGTGGTTCGATTCATGTCGCTGCGTCAGAAAAATGGTGCGGCAGCGAACCCGCCGATCGGGTTCCTTGCCTGCGGATAACCATTCTTCAGCAGGGGTCATGGTCTTGCCAACCCGATATGACACTTGTTCACATTCCTGCCAGAAAAGGCAATGTCCTTGCATGGCGCATCAGTGCCGCGTTTTCGGGTCGCCGGTGGGAAAGCCCGACGGCGCGCCGTCATGCCGGGTCAGCATGGAGCCATGCCGGCGCCACTTGCGTGCGTGGCGATCCTGGATGTCTTCGGCAAGATCGTGCAGTTCCGCCACCCTGGCGTCGAGCGGGTCGGGATAGATGTCCAGCGGACGGTATCGGAGAAGAAGAAAACGCATGGCGGGTCTCGGTTGTCCTGGTCGTCGGCCAGTGGCCTGACTCCAGTATTGGCGGTGGACCCGAGGTTTTCAGCAGAAGATGCGCGACACTTTGATGCGACTCAATGCATCCGGCGCAATGAACGGTTGCGGCCCGCTGTGTCAGCGGGCACGCAAGGCAATGATGGCGAGGCAGCTGGCACCGCGACGGCGGGCAGCCTAGACGGCGCTAGCGGCCGAGGCGGGCATTGCCGCGGCCATCGCGGCAGTAGATCTTGCGTTCACGCACCAGGCCGTCACGGCCATGGATGCACAGCGACACGCCATCCTCGCGGGCACGCATCCAGCCGGCAGCGATGGCGGCTTCCTGCGTCGGGAAGTGCAATGCCGCGTCGTCGGGGCCGCTTTCCAGGCCCTCGATGGTAAGCGCCCATTCCCCCTCGCTGGCGTATTCGGAGTCGCCGGTCGTGGCGGGAAGCACATGGATGCTGCGTGACGTCATGGTGTTCTCCGTGATGGCTGGCAGTGACATTGGGGTTTTATAGGATCCCGCGGGCGCGGGCTATCGGTGGCAGTCCTACAAGCATATTCGGGACCAGCCGGCACGCCGGGTTTGGCACCGTCGTAGTGCGGCATGGCGCCGTGGCATGTCGCGCGTTCTGCTGACATCGCGGTAGGACGAATGCCGACTTTTCGTCGTGCCACGGATTGCTACGATCCAATTGCCGGTTGGGCAACAGGCTGCCCGGTCAAGCCATTCCGAGCTCTTCTATCCTGGCGGCGCATGCCGCATCCACACGAAGCAAGGAGATCATCATGAGAAAGCTATACGCACTGTTTGCCCTCGCTGGCATGCTGCTGGTCACGGGTTGCAACACCATGGCCGGTGCCGGCAAGGATATCGAGCGCGGCGGCGAGAAGGTGCAGGGCGCGGCGGAAAACACCAAGCAGAAAATGTAAGACACTGACGGCCACGTGGTGGCCGGTCGACGGCCCGTGCCCCAGGCGCGGGCCGTTTTCGTTCATGCGTGCGCCGCTTCGGTGCAGTTGCGGCGCCAGCTGGCCGGCGGCAATCCGAATTCACGCTTGAAGGCCCGGCTGAAGGCGGCCTCGGAGTCATAGCCGACCGCGCCGGCGACCTCGCTGATCGAGCGGTTGCCGCTGCGCAGCTCGGCCGCGGCGGTGCGCAGGCGCCAGTGCGCGAGGTACTGCATCGGCGGCTGCCCCAGCAGGTCGGTGAAGCGCTGCGCCAGCGCCGAGCGCGACAGGCCTACGTTGCCGGCCAGTTCGTCGACAGTCCACGGATAGGCCGGCCGCGCATGCATGCGCGACAGCGCACGCGCCACGTAGCGGTCGCGCAGCGCGGCGAGCCAGCCGCTTTCATTGGCCGGCAGGGTGTCGATGCAGCGCCGCACCGCCTGCACGAAGAGCAGTTCCGACAGCTTGGCCAGCACGGTGGCGCTGCCGGCGCGCGGTTCCGCCGCCTCCGAGGTGGCGAAGGCCAGCGCCGAGGCCAGCCACGCGGATTCCAGCCCGCTCCCGAGACCTACCTTGAACAGCCGCGGCAGCGACGTCAGCAGCGGATTGCCCATGGTGTCGTCGAACCCGAGAAAGCCGCAGACCATGCGCGTGTGTTCGCCGCCGCCGCCGTACGAGACCCGCATGACTTCGCCGGGACTGTTGCGCAGCAGGTCATACACCAACGGCGCAGAAGGCAAGGGCTGCAGGTGGAGGTCGCTGCCAAGCACGTGCGGCTCGCCCTGCGGCACCACCAGCAGCTCGCCGGCTTCGACGCGCACCCCGGGGCCGGTGTCGTCGACCAGGCGCGCCCAGCAGATACCTTCGGTGATCAGGTGATACGAGACCACGCGGTCGGCGCGCGGCAGGAACGCGGCGCGCAATTCAGCATCGGCTTCACTGATCAGGCACCACGGTGATTTGAATTCGCCGTTCAGGAACACGGCACCGCTCAGTTGCACGGCGCGCAAGAGGTCGGACAAGGCATCCATGGCCACATTCCTCCAGATCCGGGGTTTCGCGCAAGAAAGCCGGACGCCCGATCATACGGGCGAGGGGACCGGGCTCCGATACTAGCACCGTGCCCGTGGCCGTACAACGGCGCGGGACACGCACCATAACCGGACGGAGACAACACCATGGAAACCCTTTCCGCAGCGGATGCCAGCGCCGGCGCGCAGGCCGACTGGATCGGCCTTGCCGCCACGCTGGGCCGCACCTTCGATGGCCGCGCGCCCGAGATCGACGCGAGCGAGCAGTTCGTCAGCGCCAATTATGACGACCTGCGCGCGCACCGCTTCTTTGCCGCGGCGGTGCCGCAAGAGCTGGGCGGCGCCGGGCTGTCGCACCAGGAGCTTGGCGCGGTGCTGCGCGAACTGGGCAAGTACTGCGGCTCGACCGCGCTGGCCTTTGCCATGCATACGCATCCGGTGGCCACGGCCGCATGGCGCTGGCGCAATCAGCAAGCGCCGGTGGAGGGCCTGCTCAAGCGCGTCGGTGCCGAGCAGCTGGTGTTGCTGGGCAGCGGCGGCTCCGACTGGCTGCACGGCAGCGGCAAGGCTACGCGCGTCGACGGCGGCTATCGCGTCGACGCGCGCAAGATCTTCGCCAGCGGCGCGCCGGTGGCGGACCTGTTCATGACCTGCGCGGTCTATGACGACCCGGAGGCCGGTCCCACCGTGCTGCATTTCGCGCTGCCGATGAAGACGCCGGGCGTGCGCGTGCTGTCGAACTGGCACACGCTGGGCATGCGCGGCACCGGCTCGCACGATGTCATGCTGGAAGGCGTGCTGGTGCCCGACACCGCTGTTGCCGCGCGCCGCCCGCAAGGCGTGTGGCATCCGATGATGCATACGGTGGCGATGATCGCGTTGCCGCTGATCTACGCCGTCTACGTCGGCATCGCCGAGGCCGCGCGGGATATCGCGCTGCAGCTGGCGCGCCAGCGGCGCCTGAACGCGCATGCGGTCGAGGCCGCGGGACGGCTGTGCAATGAAGCGGATGCCGCGCAGCTGGCGCTCGATGCGATGTTCGCGGCCGCCGCCGGCCAGGCACCGGGCGCGATCACCACCAACCGCATCATGAGCGCCCGCACGCTGGCGGCGCGCGCGGTGCTGGCGACGGTGGAAGCGGCGATGGACCTGGCCGGCGGCGCGGGCTTTTATCGCGATGCCGGGCTGGAGCGGCGCTTCCGCGATGCGCAGGGCGCACGCTTCCATCCGCTGCAGGCCGGGGCCCAGCAGGAGTACGCCGGACGCATGGCGCTGGGGCTGGATATCGATGCGCCCCCCGGCGAGGTGCGCACGGCAGCGCAATGATGTCCGCCCTGGCCCAGCTCTCCTACGACACCGAGGCCTGCAATGACAGCGGCCAGGGCGAAGACGCCTGCGCCATCGGCCACGATGGCGCGGCGCGCCGCGCCTTGCGCGATGCGCTGGGGCAGTTTGCCACCGGCGTGACCGTAGTCACCGCTGCCGGCGCCGATGGCCGCCCGGTCGGCGTGACCATCAATGCGTTCGCTTCCGTGTCGCTGGCGCCGCCGTTGCTGCTGTGGTGCCTGGCGCGAAGCTCAGGCAGCCTGCCGGTGTTGCGCGCCGCGCCTTGCCACGCGATCAACGTGCTGGGCAGCGCCCAGCTGGATGTGTGCCGGCGCTTTGCGGCGCCTGCCGAAGATCGCTTCGCCGGCATTGCCCATCGCCCCGGCCCGTGCGGCACGGTGCTGATCGACGGCACGCTGGCCTACTTTATCTGCCGGCATCGCTCGGTGCGCACGGTGGGGGACCACGTGCTGTTCGTCGTGGAAGTGGTGGCCTATGGCGCCGCGCCGGGCACGCCACTGGTGTTCCATGGCGGCGGCTTTGCCGACGCGCGCGTACCCCGCGCGGGCTAGGCGCGCTCGGCCCGCTTGCCCAGGATCACCAGCGCGATGCCGCCCAGCACCGCCGCCGCGCTCAGCGCCAGCCGCAAGGTCAGGTCCTCGCCGAGCCACGCGGTGCCGCCCACCGCGGCGATGACCGGCACGCTCAGCTGCACGGTGGCCGCGGTCGCGGCGCGCAGGCGCGGCACCGCGGCGTACCAGATCACATAGCCAAGCCCCGAGGTGATGGCGCCGGACACCACCGCATAGGCGAGCCCCGGGGCATCCAGCGAGCGCTGCGCCTGGATCGCCGCACCGAGGGCCAGCGCCATGGGCACGGCGCGCACGAAGTTGCCCGCGGTGGTTTCGACCGGATCCGCGGCGCGCTTGCCACGCAGCGAATAAACGCCCCAGGCGATGCCCGCCGCAATCATCAGCAGCGATGAGGCCAGCGGCGGCGTCGCCAGGCTCGGCAGCATCAGCCAGACCAGGCCGGTCAGTGCCAGCGCCAGGCCGACCCACTGCTGCGCGCGCAGCGGCTCGCCGGAGTAGAGCCCATAGCCCGTCATGGTGGCCTGCACCGCGGCGAACAGCAGCAGCGCGCCGGTGCCGGCGCTCAGGCGTTCATACGCGAACGAAAACGCCGCGGCATAGCAGAACAGCGCCAGCGCCGATACCCAGTTGCCGCCCAGCGTCATGGCGCCCGCGCCGTGGCGTCCGGCCTGCCGCCGCGCCACCACGATCAGCCACAACACCGCCGCCGCGGCCGCGACGCGCGCCAGCGTGAAGGTGCCGGCGTCGATGGTGGTGCCTTTCAGCGCCAGCCGGCACAGCAGCGAATTGCCGGCGAACGCCAGCATCGCCAGCGCGGTCAGCAGCGCGGTGTTTGCATGCGGCATGCGGGCCGGTCTTGCGCTTAGCCGGCGGGCCTTGCGTCGCCGCTCTCGCCGGTCTCGTCGGAATCGCCGAGGGCGAATGAAGACAAATGCTCGATCGCCCGGACCAGCCCGGAATGGTCCCAGGCCGCGCCGCCCAACCCGTTGCAGACATTGAACAGCTGCTGGCACGACGCCGTATTGGGCAGGCCCACGCCAAGCTCGCGCGCGGTCGACAGCGCCAGTTCGAGGTCCTTCTGGTGCAGCGCGATGCGAAAACCCGGATCGAAGGTGCGGCGGATCATCCGTTCGCCATGCACTTCGAGGATGCGCGAACTGGCAAAGCCGCCCATCAACGCCTCGCGCACCCGCGCCGGGTCGGCGCCGGCGCGGGCCGCCAGCACCAGTGCCTCGCCGACCGCCTCGATGGTCAGCGCCACGATCACCTGGTTGGCCACCTTCGCCACCTGGCCGTCGCCGGCCGCGCCCACGCGCGTGATGTTCTTGCCCATCAGCTGCAGGATGGGCAGCACGCGGTCGAACACCTCCTGCTTGCCGCCGGCCATGATCGACAAGGTGCCGGCCCTGGCACCGACTTCGCCGCCCGACACCGGCGCGTCGACATAGTCCGCGCCAATCGCCTCGATGCAGCGCGCGAACTCGCGCGTGGCGATCGGCGAGATCGAGCTCATGTCGATCACCGTGACGCCGCCCGCGGTATCGGCCAGGCCATCGGCGACGCCGCGCTCGCCGAACAGCACCTTCTCCACGTCGGGCGTGTCGGGCAGCATCAGGATGATGGTCTCCGACTGCCTGGCGACGTCCTCGGCGCTGGCACAGGCCTTCACGCCGGTATCCTGCAGGTCTTGCGGCACGCCGCTGCGGCTATGGGCGAACACGCTATGCCCGCCGTCGACCAGGTGCCGCACCATGGGCTTGCCCATCACGCCAAGCCCGATAAAGCCGATCTTGCTCATGTCAGTGTCCGGTAGGGGTTCAGGCGTCAACCCGTGCGTGCGTGGCGCACCGCGTCGGGCGCATATCTGATGATAGTCAGCCGCGCGCCAGCGCAGACAGCGGACCAGGCGCGGGATGCGCGCTGGCCCGCGCCGCCGCCACGCGCGCGGCGGCGTCGTCCAGCTGCGCCAGCGTGCCGGCATCGATCGGGATCTGCTGCGCGCGGGCCGCGCGGAATGCACGCTCCGGTTCTCCGGGCAGATGGATGCCGGACTGGCCGGGCAGTAGCCGCGCGCTTTTCATCCAGTCGGCGAAGGCCGCCACTTCATGCCCGAACGAGGTGCTGGTGCCGAGCCGCGCAGGATCGAACACGATCGCCAGCATGTTGTTCCAGACCGCATGCTCATGCCGCAGCGTTTCCGGGCGGATGGTATGGCCGCCCGTGACCGCGGCGCCGAGCAGTTCGCACATCACCGCCAGCACGTGGCCCTTGTGCTCGCCGAAGGGCCGCAAGGCGCCCTGCGGCGTGTCGGCGGGCGGGTACATCACGGCGGCATCGGTGGTGGGCTCGCCCTGCGCATCGAGCAGGCAGCCGGCCCCTACCGGCACGCCCTTGTTATGGGCCACGCGCACCTTGCCCAGCGCGATGGCGCTGGTGGCGAAGTCCAGCACCAGCGGCGGCTCGTCGGCCATCGGCACGCCGATGGTGAACGGATTGGTGCCGTAGCGTGCGTCGTAGCCGCCGTGGGGCGCCACGATCGGCTTGGACAGCACGTTGACGAAGTGGATCGAGATCAGGCCCGCCGCCGTGGCCTGCTCGGCCCAGTGGCCCACGCGCCCGAGGTGGTGCGACTGGCGCAGCCCCATCACGCAGACGCCGTGCTCGCGGGCGCGGGCGATGGCCATCTCCATGGCCTGCGCCGTTACCGCCTGTCCCATGCCGCGGTTGCCGTCCAGGCTTAGCAGGCTGCCGCCGTCCTGCAGCACGCTGACCTGCCGGTTCAGCTGCAGCTCGTCGGCCTGCCACGCCAGCACATAGCGCGGGATCATGCCGACGCCGTGGGAGTCATGCCCGCTCAGGTTGGCGCCGACGAGATGATCGGCCGTCAGTTGCGCTTCGCGGGTGCTGCTGCCGGCGGCAAGCCAGAGATCGGTGACCCACTGGTGCAGGGCGCGGGTGGGAATGCGGAGTTCGCTCATGTCGACCTTGCAGGAAGGAATACGTTGTGAAACACAAAGCCCCGTTGCCGGGTGACGGCAACGGGGCTTTCATGATACGTCCGGCACGCGCCCGATGATCCGCGCGTGGCCGGTGATCGGCAAATGCCTACTGGCGCGAGGCCTCCTGCGCCGGGGCTCTTGCCAGGATTTCCCTGATGCGGGCCAGGTAGCTGTCGCCCACCGCGCGGTGGATGCGTGCCGTCTCGGCGGCGAACTGGCGCCGGCTGGGCGGGCGGATGCCCAGGCTGCGGCAGAGCGTGGACAGATAGGGCTTGCGCGGGCTCGCCAGCCGATGCACCGCGCTCTGCAGGGCGGCATCGCCGATGCGGCCGCGCAGCCAGGCCAGCACCTGGCGGTCATAGTCGTTTTGCACGCGGATCAGGTGTTCCATGCCGGGGCTCCACTGTTCATCCATACAGGTACTGTAAATATATACAGTATCGGCGTGGAGGCAAGAAAAATCCGGCCCTGGCTGGGAAAAAGGCCTCCCTGCGGTTATGCGTTGGTAGTGATCAGAAGATTCTTGGCGTCAGTGCCGTCACCCGACACCAGCGGCAACACCGCGTCGCGCTTGTCCAGCAAGTGGCGCTTCAGTACTGCCGCCAGGCGCTTGCCGTCGCGGGCTTCCAGCGCCTGGATCATTTCTTCATGGTCCTCGACCGCCTCGTCCCACTTGCCGCTTTGCTGGTTGGAGCGGAAGCGCAGCGCCTGCAGGCGGCGGTTGATCGACTGGTAGGTCTGCCGCAGCGCGCCGTTGCGCGCGGCCTCGTTGATGCGGTCGTGGATCTCCTGGTTGCGGCTGTAGTAGCCCGGCAGGTCGTTCCGGGCGCGGCAAGCCAGCATCGCGTAGTGCAGCGCCTTGATCTGCGCGAGTTCCGCCGCGGTGATGCGCTCGCAGGCCAGTTCGCCGGAAAACGCCTCCAGCCCGCTCATCAGCTCGAAGCTCTCCCTGACTTCGGCCTCGGTCATGCGCGAGATGCTGGCGCCGCGGTTGGGCAGAAGATCGATCAGGCCTTCGGCCGCCAGCACCTTGAGCGCCTCGCGCAGCGGCGTCCGCGAGATGCCCAGGGTCTCGCACAGTTCGCGCTCATTGAGTTTGGTGCCCGGCGCGAATACGCCTTCGACGATGAACTGGCGCAGGTGCTCGACCACGGTGTCGTGCAGGCGCGGGCGTGCCAGGCGCGGCAGCGAGGGCGGTGGAACGTGCTGGTCAACACCCGCCGCATCGGCATCGCAATATGGTTTTTGCATTCAATATCCTCTATCCACTTGGCGCGGATTCTACTGCATCTTGCTTCATGGCTCCAAAACGCGGGTTAACCATCACAAATTGCCGTAAGTTCCGCCTTGGATCACATCGATCGCTCTGCTATAGTCGATTGCATTCAAAATTCATAAAACAACAAGGAGGCGCGATTTCCATGGTTCACCTCGATTTCCATCCCTCTGGCCGTCACTTCCTGCAGATCCCGGGCCCGAGCCCGGTGCCCGATCGCATCCTGCGTGCGATGAGTTACCCGACCATCGACCACCGCGGGCCGGAGTTCGGCGCGCTCGGCCGCAAGGTGCTGGCCGGCATCAAGGAAATCTTCAAGACCCGGCATCCGGTGATCATCTATCCGGCGTCAGGCACCGGTGCCTGGGAAGCGGCGCTGACCAACACGCTCAGCCCGGGCGACCAGGTGCTGATGTTCGAGACCGGGCATTTCGCCACCCTGTGGAAAAAGATGGCCGAGGCGCTGGGTCTGCGGCCGGAATTCCTGGGCCTGCCCGGCATCGAGGGCTGGCGCCGCGGGGTGCAGGCGGACATGATCGAAGCGCGCTTGCGTGAGGACCGCGGCCATGAGATTCGCGCTGTCTGCGTGGTGCACAACGAGACCTCGACCGGCGTGACCTCGGATATCGCCGCGGTGCGCCGGGCCATCGATGCCGCCGGGCACCCGGCGCTGCTGCTGGTGGACACGATCTCCGGCCTGGGTTCGGCCGACTACCGCCATGACGAGTGGGGCGTGGATGTGACCGTGTCGGGCTCGCAGAAGGGCCTGATGCTGCCACCGGGCATCAGCTTCAACGCGCTCTCGCCCAGGGCGATCGCCGCCAGCCAGCACGCCCGGCTGCCGCGCGCGTTCTGGGGTTGGGCCGAGATCATCGAGGCCAACAAGAACGGCTATTGGCCGTACACGCCCAACACCAACCTGCTGTACGGCCTGTCCGAAGCGCTCGACATGATCCTGGGCGAGGGCCTGGAACAGGTCTTCGCCCGCCACCAGCGGCTGGCGGAGGCGACACGCCAGGCCGTGCGCGCCTGGGGCCTGCAGATCCAGTGCGCCGACCCGGCGGTGTATAGCCCGGTGCTGACCGGCGTGATGATGCCCGACGGCGTCGACGCCGATGCTGTGCGCAAGCTCATCTACGAGCGCTTCGACATGTCGCTGGGGCAGGCGCTGGGCAAGATGCGCGGCCGCATGTTCCGCATCGGCCATCTCGGCGATTGCAATGACCTGACCCTGATGGCGACGCTCGCCGGTTGCGAGATGGGGCTGAAGCTGGCAGGCGTGCCGCTTGCCGGCAGCGGCGTAGCCGCGGCGATGGCGTCGCTCGCCGCGCACGCCGACAAGCCGGTGCTCAAGGCCGCCGCCTGAGCGCAGCCACCCAAGCGCAGCCGACCGAGCCGCGCAGGCCATGGCAGGCGCGGCACGGTCCGCCGCCTGCCTGATTTCCTTGCCAAGGCATCACCACGACATGCGCCCACCGCAGGCGGCCGCATGCATCGCCGTGGGCGCGCGCCCTTGTTTCTTGCATGCCATGAACATGACTTCGTCCTCCCTGCTGGTCAAGCCGATCCACCTGGTGCCCGCGCAGCGCCGGGCCCCCTCGCCGCTCTCGCCGCTGTCGGCGCTGCTGCGCAAGGAACTGCGCGGCGACGTGCTGTTCGACCGCGCCGCCCGCGGCCGCTATGCCACCGACGCCTCGATCTACCAGATCATGCCGCTCGGCGTGGTGGTGCCGCGCGACCAGGACGACCTGGTGCGCGCGCTCGACATCGCGCGCGACCAGCGCATGCCGGTGCTGGCCCGCGGCGCCGGCACCAGCCAGTGCGGCCAGACCGTGGGCGAGGCGCTGGTCATCGACACCAGCAAGTGGCTCAACAACGTGGTCGCTTTCGATGCCGGCGCGCGCACGGTGACGGTGGAGCCCGGCATCGTGCTGGACCACCTGAACGCCTGGCTCAAGCCGCACGGGCTGTGGTTCCCGGTGGACGTTTCCACGGGGGCGCAATGCACCATCGGCGGCATGGCCGGCAACAACTCGTGCGGCTCGCGCTCGATTGCCTACGGCAACATGGTGCATAACGTGCTGGCCATCGATGCCGTGCTGGCGGACGGCAGCGATTGCCACTTCGGTTCGCTCGCGCAACCAGTGGCGGCCGGACGCACCGAGGGCATCCTTCATGGGCTGCAGCGCATCGCCACGCGCGAGCGCGGCGAGATCGCCGAGCGCATGCCCAAGGTGCTGCGCCGCGTCGCCGGCTACAACATCGACCTGTTCGACTGCCAGAACCCGCGCGCCTATACCGACGACGGCCACGCCAACCTCGCGCATATCCTGGTCGGTTCCGAAGGCACGCTGGCCTGCAGCCGCCAGCTCACGCTGAAGCTGGCGCCGCTGCCGGCGCACAAGGTGCTGGGCGTGGTCAACTTCCCCACCTTCTACCAGGCGATGGACCTGACGCAGCATATCGTCACGCTGCAACCGGTGGCGGTGGAACTGGTCGACCGCACCATGATCGACCTGTCGATGGAGAACCCGGCCTTCCGCCCGGTGGTCGAGCGTGCGCTGGCCGGCGATCCGCAGGCCATCCTGCTGGTGGAATTCGCCGGCGACGACCGCCAGGCGCTGCTGGCGCAGCTGGACCGGCTGGCCGAGCTGATGGCCGACCTGGGCCTGCCGGGCTCGGTGGTGAAGATGCCGGAGGAGAAGGCGCAGAAGGCGCTGTGGGATGTGCGCAAGGCCGGCCTGAACATCATGATGAGCATGAAGGGCGACGGCAAGCCGGTCTCGTTCATCGAAGATTGCGCGGTGCCGCTCGGGCACCTGGCCGAATACACCCGCCGCTTGACCGAGGTCTTCCACAAGCACGAGACCGAGGGCACATGGTACGCCCACGCCAGCGTCGGCACGCTGCACGTGCGGCCGATCCTGGACATGCGCCGCGACGGCGCGCTGCGCATGCGCGAGATCGCGGAAGAGGCGGCCGAGCTGGTGCGCGAATACAAGGGCGCGTATTCCGGCGAGCACGGCGACGGCCTGTGCCGCGGCGAATGGGTGGCCTGGCAATACGGCCCGCGCATCAATGCCGCGTTCAGCGAGATCAAGGCGCTGTTCGATCCGGACAACCGCTTCAATCCCGACAAGATCGTGCGCCCGCCCCGCATGGACGCGCGCGAGAACTTCCGCTTTGCGCCCGGCTATGCTGCGCTGCCGCTGACCCCGGCGCTGGACTGGTCGGCGTGGAACGTGCGGCGCGACCCGATGACGGGCGCCGAGACCGCCCCGGGCACGGGCAGCGATACCGCCACGCATGGCCTGGCGTCGGCCGTGGAGATGTGCAACAACAACGGCCACTGCCGCAAGTTCGACGCCGGCACCATGTGCCCCAGCTATCGCGTGACCAAGGACGAGCAGCACGTGACGCGGGGCCGCGCCAACACGCTGCGGCTGGCGCTGACCGGGCAGCTCGGCAGCGACGGGCTGGCCAGTGCGGAAGTCAAGGAGGCGCTGGACCTGTGCGTCTCGTGCAAGGGCTGCAAGCGCGACTGCCCGACCGGCGTCGACATGGCGAAGTTCAAGATCGAGGCGCGCCACGCCTGGACCAGCCGGCACGGCATCAGCTTGCGCGAGCGCATGGTCGCATTCCTGCCGCGCTATGCGCCGGCGGCGAGCCGCGTGCCGGGCCTGCTGGCGCTGGCCGACAGCCTGCCTGGGGTGTCCGGCTGGATCAAGCGCGCGCTGGGGTTTGCCCCGCAGCGGTCGCTGCCGCGCTTCACCGCGCCGTTCCTTGCGCGCGGCCGCGGCGAGGGCAACGCCGCGGGCAGCAAGGCCGATGGGCGCGAGGTGCTGCTCTTCGTCGATACCTTCAGCAACTACATGGAGCCCGACAATGCGCGCGCCGCGCAGACGGTGCTGGAAGCCGCGGGCTATACCGTGCACTTCAATACCCGGGCAGGCGAACGTCCGCTGTGCTGCGGCCGGACCTTCCTCGCCGCGGGCCTGGTCGACCAGGCGAAGGCCGAGGCGCGGCGCCTGCTCGATACGCTGCGCCCGTTCGTGGAGCGCGGCGTGCCGGTGGTCGGCCTGGAGCCGTCGTGCCTGCTGTCGCTGCGCGATGAGTTCCTGGGCTATGGCTATGGCGACGAGGCGCGCCAGCTGGCCAGCCTGTCGTTCCTGTTCGAGGAGTTCCTGGTGCGCGAGCGCCAGGCGGGCCGGCTGGCGCTGCCGCTGCAGCCGCTGCGGGTGTCCGAGGCCATCGTGCACGGGCACTGCCACCAGAAGGCGTTCGATGCCTTCACCCCGGTGCAGACCGTGCTGGGGTGGATTCCCGGCCTGAAGGTGGCGCCGGTGGAGTCGTCGTGCTGCGGCATGGCCGGCAGCTTTGGCTATGAGGCGGAGCATTTCGCAGCGTCGCAGGCGATGGCCGAGCTGTCGCTGCTGCCAGCGGTGCGCCGGCGCGCCGGCGATGCCATCGTGGTCGCGGACGGCACCAGTTGCCGCCACCAGATCCGAGACGGTGCGAATGCCGAGGCTGTGCATGTGGCCCGGGTGCTGGCGATGGCGCTGGAGGGCAGCCGCCATGACTGAGCCGATGCGCAATCCGGTCCACGACCGTGCCCGCCTGCAGCCGCCGCCGGCGGCAAGGATCGGCGATCGCGTCGAGCACGTAGACACGCCGGCGCTGCTGGTCGACCTCGATGCCTTTGACCAGAATGTGGCGCGGATGCAGGCGCTGGCCGATGCCGGCGGCGTGGCGCTGCGCCCGCATGCCAAGGCGCACAAGTCGGTCGCGATCGCGCAGCGGCAGCTTGCCGCCGGCGCGGTGGGCATCTGCTGCCAGAAGCTCAGCGAGGCCTATCCGTTTGCCGCCGCCGGCATCGCCAGCATCCACATCAGCAACGAGTTCGTCGGCGCCGACAAGCTGGCGATGGCCGTGGAGCTGGCCCGGCATGTGGACCTGAGCGTGTGCGTGGATGACGTGCGCCAGGTCGCCGCGATCGCCGCCGCCGCGGCGGCCGGCGGGGTGCGCATCACCGTGCTGGCGGAAGCCGATGTCGGGCAGGGGCGTTGCGGCGTCGACAGCCCCGAAGCGCTGAGCCGGCTGGCCGATGCGATCGGCGCGGCGCGGTCGCTGCGTTTCGGCGGGCTGCAGGCGTATCACGGCGGCGCCCAGCACCTGGCGCACTGGACGCAGCGCCGCGGCGCGGCCCGGCGCGCCGCCGAACAGGCGGGCGCCTATGTGGCGCACCTGCGTGCCCGCGGCATCGCCTGCCCAGTCATCACCGGTGGTGGCAGCGGCACCGCGGAGTTCGATTGCGAAAGCGGCGTCTATACCGAGATCCAGCCCGGCAGCTACGTGTTCCTGGACGGCCACTATGGCGCCAGCGAATGGCCCGGGCGCTTCCAGCCCCGCCACGGCCTGTTCCTGGCGACCACGGTGATGAGCACCGCGCGCGCCGGCGTGGCGGTGTGCGATGCGGGCCTGAAGTCGCTAGCGGTGGATTCCGGCCTGCCACGCGTGTGGTCCGGCCCGGGCAGCGAGTGGTTGCGCTATGTCGCGGCCAACGACGAGCACGGGGTGCTGCAGGTGCTGGACCAAGACGGCCAGAACCTGCTGGGCAGCAAGCTCTGGCTGGTGCCCGGCCACTGTGATCCCACCGCGAACCTGCACGCGCAATACGTTTGCTGCCGCGACGGGCACGTGGCCGAGCTGTGGGACATCGCGGCGCGCGGCCTGAGCCGCTGATGCCGCGTGGCAGCGCAGAAAAAGAAGAGAGAAGAGCCGCGGCAAGCGGCACCGGGTAGTCAAAGCCAAAGGAGACCAACGATGCAACGCAACACAGTCAGGCAGATCCTGGCGGCCGTGGTGGGTGCCACGGCCTGCCTCAGCGCATGGGCATGGGAGCCGGCCAAGCCGGTCGAGATCGTGGTGCCGTTCAGCGCCGGTGGCGCCTCGGACCAGATGGCGCGGTCGATCCAGGGCATCATCGCCAAGCACAAGCTGATGAGCCAGCCGGTGATCGTGCTGAACAAGGCGGGCGCCAGCGGCGCCGAAGGGCTGATGGATACCAAGGCATCGCAGGGCAACCCGCACAAGCTGCTGGTGGCCTCGTCGGCGCTGTACACGGTGCCGATGGTCAGCCACCTGCCGTTCAGCTGGCGCGACCTGACCCCGGTGGCGATGATCGCGCAGGACGAGTTCGTGCTGTGGACCAATGCCGCGGCCCCGTACAAGACCGTCGCCCAGTTTATCGACGCATCCAGGGCCAGCGCGGGCAAGATCAAGGTCGGCGGCACCAGTTCCAAGCGCGAAGACCAGATCATCAGCGCGCTGGTGCAGAAGAAGACCGGCACCCGCTTCATCTACGTGCCGTACAAGGGCGGCGGCGAGGCCGCCACGCAGTTGTCGGGCCAGCATATCGACGCCAACGTCAACAACCCGTCCGAATCGATCGGCCAGTGGCGCGCCGGCGAGCATCGCGCGCTGTGCGTGTTCGCGCCGGAGCGCATGGCCTACAACGGCAAGGTCACGCAGACCCAGAGCTGGCATGACGTGCCGACCTGCAAGGAGCAGGGCCTCGACGTGCAATACCAGATGCTGCGCGTGTTCATGATGCCGGGCGGCGTGACCCCCGAACAGCAGAAGTACTACGTGGACCTCATGCAAAAGATCGTGGCCACGCCGGAGTGGAAGGAATACCTGGAGAAGAACGCACTGAAGAACGACTTCCTGACCGGCAAGGCGCTGACCGACTTCCTGGCGCGCGACGAAGCCGCGCACCGCGACATCATCAAGGAGGCGGGCTTCGTCGCCGCGCGCTGACGCTGGCGCGGATCATCAACGGGCTGCGCCGCGCGGCGCAGCCGATGGCCTGAAGCAAGGCGGGGGACAACATGGAAGCACAACAGGAAACGGCGCATGCGGGCGCCGGCATTTCGGTCAGGGCGGTGGAACTGGCGGTGGCGCTGTGCTTGCTGGCCGGTGCGCTGGTCGTGATCTGGAGCAACCACGGCATCGGCGCCGGCTGGGCGCCGGACGGGCCGGAAGCAGGCTATTTCCCGATGCGGGTCGGGATCATCATCCTGGTCTGCAGCGTGCTGGTGGGCGTGCAGGCGCTGCGCGCGGACCGCAACGCGGTATTTGCAACGTGGCAGCAGCTGCGGCAGGTGGGCGTGATCCTGGTGCCGCTGACCGTGTATGTCAGCCTGATCGGGCTGCTCGGCATCTACGTGGCATCGGCCGCCTTCGTGGCCGGTTTCATGGTCTGGGTGGGCAAGGCGGCGTGGTGGAAGGCCGCGCTGGTCGGGGTGGGCATCAATGCCTTGCTGTTCTGGATCTTCGAGATCCAGTTCCGCGTGCCGCTGCCCAAGGGCCCGCTGGAAGCGGCGCTGGGCTACTAGGGAGGGGCGGATCATGGATGAACTCAATGCACTGATGGGCGGCTTCGCCGTGGCGCTGTCGTGGCAGAACGTCGGGCTGATGTTCGTCGGCATCCTGCTCGGCATCGTGGTGGGCGTGCTGCCCGGCCTGGGCGGGCCCAACGGCGTGGCGATCCTGCTGCCGCTGACGTTTTCGATGGACCCGGTGTCGGCCATCATCATGCTGTCCTGCATCTACTGGGGCGCATTGTTCGGCGGCGCGATCACCTCGATCCTGTTCAATATTCCGGGCGAAGCCTGGTCGGTGGCCACCACCTTCGACGGCTACCCGATGGCGCAGCGCGGCGAGGCCGGCAAGGCGCTGACCTCGGCCTTCACCGGCTCGTGCCTGGGGGCGCTGGCCGGCGTGCTGCTGATCACCTTCCTCGCGCCGATGGTGGCAAAGTTCGCGCTGCGCTTCGGCCCGCCCGAGTTCTTCGCGGTGTACCTGCTGACCTTCTGCAGCTTTGTCGGCATGGGCAAGGAGTCAAAGCCCAAGATCCTGATCGCGATGTGCCTGGGTTTCGTGCTGGCCGCGGTCGGCATGGACACGGTCTCGGGCACGCTGCGCATGACCTTCGGCTCCACCGAGCTGCTGCGCGGCTTCGACTTCCTGGTGGCGGTGATCGGCCTGTTCGGCATCAGCGAGATCCTGATGACGATGGAAGAGGGCGTGGCCTTCCGCGGCAAGCAGGCCCGCATCGACCTGAAGGTGGTGCTGAAGACCTGGGCCGAACTGCCGCGCTACTGGCTGACCGTGGTGCGCTCGTCGGTGATCGGCTGCTGGCTGGGCATCACCCCGGGCGGCGCCACCGCGGCGTCGTTCATGGGCTATGGCGTGGCCAAGCGCATGGCGAAGGATCCCGACTCGTTCGGGCAGGGCAATGTCGAAGGTGTGGTCGCACCCGAGACGGCGGCGCAAGCGGCCGGCACCAGCGCGCTGCTGCCGATGCTGGCACTGGGCATTCCCGGCTCCGCCACCGCGGCGGTGCTGCTGGGCGGCCTGATGATCTGGGGCCTGCAGCCGGGGCCGCTGCTGTTCGCCGAGCAGGGGCCGTTCGTATGGGGGCTGATCGCCAGCATGTACCTGGGCAATATCGTCGGGCTGATCGTGGTGCTGTCGACGGTGCCGCTGTTCGCGGCGATCCTGCGCATCCCGTTCTCGATCATCGCGCCGCTGATCCTGGTGATCTGCGCGATCGGCGCATACACCGTGAACGGCGCGTTGTTCGATGTCTGGCTGATGCTGGGCTTCGGCGTGGTCGGGTATGTGTTGAAGAAGCTGGATTATCCGTTGGCGCCGATGGTGCTGGCGCTGGTGCTGGGGGATCGGGCCGAGGACGCCTTCCGCCAGACCATGCTGGTGTCGTCCGGGGCGCTGGATGTGTTCTGGTCGAACGGGCTGGTGGGGACGATCATGGGGCTGGCGGTTTTTGTGCTGGTGTGGCCGGTGGTTAGTGATTTGAGGATGCGGGGGAGGAAGGGGGTTGCCTGAGGGTCGGGTCGCCGTGCTTGGCGGGCCAGTATGTTCTGGGAACGCGTTGGCGGTAGCCCCTTGTGAAAGCGGATTCCGCCTACTCGTGATGCCCCGTACGCACGTAGAATACTGAGCGAGCCAGGGCTCACGGGATATTCGGCCAGCAGGCCTTCCTGTTCCACGGCTCCAAACAACACTATGACTTGAGGAGAGCGACATGACCGTACGCAAATTGCCGGCAGTTGGTTTCGCAGTCCTGATGGCACTCACTTCTCTAGGAGTGAGCGCCCAGTCGGCTCAAGGATCACAAGGCGAGGTTCCCAAAGCACCACCGACTACGGCACAAGCCAAGGCCTTGATTGCGGAGCGATTCAAGGCGGCCGATGCCAATCACGACGGCAAGCTGACCCGCGATGAAGCGCAGGCAGGCATGCCCCAGGTCTACGCGAATTTCGACAAGATTGACGCCAAAAAGAAGGGGTCTGTCACGGAACGTCAGATCGGTTCGTACTGGATGAAGAAGACCAAGGATCAGATGCAGAAGGAAGATCCGATCTGGAACTAAAGGACTGATACGCTCAGGTTCAGACCTTACAAGGTGACGGAGCGGGCGGTAAGGGGCAGTACCGCTCGCTCCTGGAAAAGGACTCCGTCAGGTCATCGCTACAGCGTGCCGCGATTGGTCAGATCAGCGGTTTCCGCGCTGCCTGCCACGCTTCACTAAAGCCGCAAACGTAGTAGTACGACTTGTTGCCCGAAACTAACGAGCGACCAAACACGTGGCGCCCGTACCACAAACGAATAATTTCATTTATAGGCCCAAAACATTTCATATCAGATCGCCGATGGCGATCAGGTGATTGGTGAAGAAGCCGGAAACGTTGATCAATTCAAGGTCGGCGGATGTCGTCACCGTTGAATGCAAGGAAGCGCTGTCGCGGGCATGAAGGCGACGTAGTTGCGCTTCATTGTCTTCACGCAGCTTTCGGCCACCCATCCTCGTGGTCAGGCCCGGGGGTCGCTACTCTCCTGCATGCGTTCAGAACAACGTTCCGAGAACATGCAAGGGTTGGGGGGAGAGGGCAGGAGCATCCACGAAGTCACGACTGCAGATTCACGTCGCTTCACCACCCACGGCAGGTCTTGCGGAATCGTTTCGGAGATCGACTATTTGCGAGCGGGCGCAGCGACGGCACGATGCTGCGTCCGCGCAGGAATGGGAACTGTCCTATCGAGTTCCTGACTCTGATGCGGGAGACTGACACGGTCATCGCACACAACGATGGCCGGGCGTGGAAGCCCGAACTGCAAGCACCACAGGTCGGCGTCTTCGACGCCGCCTGTCTCCGCATACGCGCTTGTCATCCATGGCGGGCCGACACGAGGCAGCCGCAAGGCTGGCCGGCTTGGTGTTTGCATCGGTCTTCCACCCTCGTCGTCAGGCCCGCCGCCCTCCGCTAGCGTTGTGCGGTGGACCTTCAGGTAACGATTGGAGGGGCCTATGTCGGAAATCGATCTATCAACGGCGCGGTACAGTCTTTTGGCAGTGGCAGCGGGAATAGACGGCGTGCTTGCACTGCTAGAGCAGCAGAGTGAATGGTAGGAGGGGGCTTTTGGGGCGTTTTGCTTATTGGGGTTGGTGAAGGCGCAGTTGGAACGGGTGTTGGAAGAGGAGTTGCCGACTTCTTGATGTAGAAGGGTTGGTGGCATGGTTGACTGGGATTGCGGTCGGCTCGCTTCGGGGGTGGGATTTGAGTGGTTGCTGTTGGTGACATGCTGTCGGCTTTTGAACCGCGTGGTTCCGCCCTGCTGGGCGGGTCACTTTTTGGCCGAGCGCCAAAAAGTAACCAAAAAACGCGTGATTGCCCTGCGGGCGGCATGTCTTATCGTAGTGTGCCCGGGGGCTTTCGTACGGGGCTTTGCTTCCTCGCATAGCGGGACTGCCTGCCGCAGGGGTGCGCCACGGTGGCAGGGGCGTTGAAGTGCAGGTTGAACGAGCCCAGAGCGGTGGGTGGTCCCTGCTGCGGACCTTGCCGTAGGAACGCCTACGGCTGCGCTGCGCGCCGGCCCTATCGCGCGGCGTGGGCCCTGGCACGGGACGCATCGCTGCGCTCGCTTGGCGCTGTCGGCCGGTTAGCTTGGCTGGCGAATCGCCAGACGCATTTGGCTGCCTTCGCGCAAACGCCCAATACCCGCCAGCGCAATCGAGCCTGCGCAGCAGCCGCAGGCGTCCCCGCGATACGGCCGGCAGCAGGCTGCCTACACCCTCATTGGGATTGTCCAATAGTGGGTGATCGCAGGCACTATCCCTGACTCACATAGCGTAGCAGCGCCGAACGGGCAACCACGCCCAAGCGGAAAGCACCACCGCCCGAGCCACCAACACCGTGAAATTGATTGCCAGCCGCACAGGCGACGCGTTTTTTGGCTGCTTTTTGGCGCTCCGGCCAAAGTGACTCGCCGGCTACGCCGGCGAAACAGCCGCGCCCGCCAAGAGCGATCCCAGCCCAAAATGCCCAAGATGGGCACCCTTACACCGTAGCAACCGGCGTAACCGGCGACCCAACCGCCCCGGGCAACCGCAACGGCGGCGCCGTCAACTGGAACCGCGTACGCCGATTCCCCCTCAGCCAGTCCGCCAGCTCCCGCAAATACCACAGCTCTCCCAACGGCAACCCCAGCTTGAACAGGCAATGGTGATGCAGCGGCAGCAACGGATGGTGCGATTCGCCGTCGGGTGCCGGGCGGGCAGGGTAGCGCTCCACCGCATAGTTATCGGCGATCAGTGCCGCGATGCCAGCATCGGTGATCCAGTTCAGCAGCTTGTCATCACGCCCGTCGAGCGCGCAGCAACTGTGATGCAGCACGGCCTCGTCCGGCTCGCGCTGCATCGACAGCACCACTTCGGCAAAGCCGGTGCGCAGCAGCAGCATGTCGCCGCGTTCGACTTCCACCCTGGCGGCCTCCATTGCGCGCATCAGGTCGTCGTAGCCGACATTGCGGAAGTCCATGCCGAAGACATGAGCCAGGTCGACCAGCACGCCGCGTCCCTGCATGCCCTTGACCGCGAAGTTCTCGATGCCGAGCGCGTGCGCCGCGCTGTGATCGTGGCCGCAGGGGTGCGCCGCGAAGTTGTCGTCCTCGGCATAGTCGACCGGGCCGACGATATGCTCGTTGGCGCGGTAGCCGTTGTAGTAGACCCGCTCGGCGCGGCCATCGCCGTCGGCGTCGAAGAGCGCGCCCACATGCGCCAGCGCGTCCCATTGCGTGCTGTACTGCAGGCACATCAGCACCTGGTCGTCGCTGATCACATCAGTGGCGGCAGGATCCATCTTTGCCAGCGGGAAGTTGGTGTACGGCGCGTCGTCACGGAAGGTCGGCCGCAGCACCGGCGGATGACGGCGCGGATTGAGCTTGTTGCCGCCAGGGTAGTCCAGCGGCAGCGACAGGCAGAAGCTCAGGCCGGCCTGCACCTCGCGCGCGCCCTTGATGACCTGCTCGGGCCCGATCAGGTTGATGCGGCCGAGCTGGTCGTCGGGGCCAAAATCTCCCCAGTTGGAACCTTGCGGACGTTGCTTCCAGCGCATGAGTCATGCCTCCTGTCGTGTATCTGGCCGTGCTGAACGACCAGCGATGCGGAATGGAACGGGGAGCCGGACCATACGTTGCGCATGGCCGGCGCGTCGATTCGCCGGCCTCGTCTGCATGAAACCGGTTGCACCCTTATAGGCCATGCTGGCGGTGACGGTCATTATGCGGTGCAGCACAAGCCCCTCGCGTAGGGACGTGGTGCGCCTTCTCTTCATATGTTGTCATACAACATGACGCGCATGTGAGGAGGTCTTCCCCCGGAAATGCCGGGGCATTTAGGGATAACCCGCACCCAGATTGGAGTCGAACCGGATAGAATGTTGTCAGACAACGTAACACATGCTCTGATCACGTTTCGGGGCTGGAGAGAACATGGCAGCAGCACCTACAGTGGCCCCGCAGGCGGCGCGCCCCCTCTACATTGCGATGCACGCCGCCGACAACGTCGCCATCGTCGCCAATGACGGCGGCCTGCCGGCAGGCACCACGTTCCCGTGCGGCCTGGTGCTGGCCGAAGCCGTCCCGCAAGGCCACAAGGTGGCGCTGGCCGACCTGCGCGAAGGCGACGCGGTGATCCGCTACAACGTGGTGATCGGCTACGCGCTCAAGTACCTGCCGCGCGGCAGTTGGGTCAATGAGCGCGTAATCCGCATGCCGGACGCGCCCGGGCTGGAGGACCTGCCGGTCGGCACGCGCGTGACGCCGCTGCCGCCGCTGGAGGGCTATACCTTCGAGGGCTATCGCAATGCCGACGGCTCGGTCGGCACGCGCAACATCCTGGGCATTACGACCACGGTGCAATGCGTCGAGGGCGTGGTCGAGTTCGCGGTGCGACGCATCAAGGAAGAACTGCTGCCGCAGTACCCCAACGTCGACGACGTGGTCGGCCTGGAACACACCTATGGCTGCGGCGTGGCCATCGACGCGCCCGACGCCGGCATCCCGATCCGCACCATCCGCAATATCGCGCTGAACCCCAACTTCGGCGGCGAGGTGATGATCGTCAGCCTGGGCTGCGAAAAGCTGCAGCCGGCGCGCCTGATCGGCGCCGGCACCATTCCGATCCAGAAGGCCGGCGAGCCCGACGTGGTCTGCCTGCAGGACGAGCAGCACGTGGGCTTCGCCTCGATGATCGAATCGATCATGGCCACGGCGGAAAAGCATCTCGCGCGCCTGAACGCGCGCCGGCGCGAGACCTGCCCGGCGTCGGACCTGGTGGTGGGGGTCCAGTGCGGCGGCAGCGATGCGTTCTCCGGCGTCACCGCCAACCCGGCGGTGGGTTTTGCCACCGACCTGCTGGTGCGCGCCGGCGCCACGGTGATTTTCTCCGAGGTGACCGAGGTGCGCGACGGCATCGACCAGCTCACCGCACGCGCCGCCACGCCCGAGGTGGCGCAGGCGCTGGTGCGCCAGATGGCCTGGTATGACCAATACCTGGAGCGAGGGCAGGTCGACCGCAGTGCCAACACCACGCCGGGCAACAAGAAGGGTGGCCTGTCCAACATCGTCGAAAAGGCGATGGGCTCGATCGTCAAGTCCGGTACCGGGCCGATCCACGGCGTCAGCGGCCCGGGGGAAAAGGTCACGCAGAAAGGCCTGATCTATGCCGCCACGCCCGCCGGCGACTTTGTCTGCGGCACGCTGCAACTGGCCGCCGGCATGAACCTGCACGTGTTCACCACCGGACGCGGTACGCCATACGGCCTGGCGGAAGTGCCGGTGGTCAAGGTCTCCACCCGCAATGACCTGGCGCGGCGCTGGCACGACCTGATGGATATCAACGCCGGCCGCATCGCCACCGGCGAAGCAACCATCGAGGAAGTGGGCTGGGAGCTGTTCCACACGCTGCTGGCCGTGGCCAGCGGCAAGAAGTCATGGGCGGAGCATTGGCAGATCCGCAATGCGCTGGTGTTGTTCAATCCGGCGCCGGTGACTTGAGTTTCGCCCTGAGGGCTGGCTGAGGGCTGGCACATAGCCCTTTATCCGCTGATCGCCTTCAGCCGCGGAATCAGTTCCTGCAGGAACTTGCGCGTAGCCAGCGTCGGCCGGCCAAGCCGGCGCTGGATCAGCGAGAGCCGATGCGCATCGGCCGGAATGTCGACGATGGCAATCGTGCGCATGCCCCATTCCTCGGCAATCTTCGCGGCATAGGAAGGGGCGATCAGCACGCTGTCGCCTTGCTTGACCAGCCCTAGCGCCGAGGTCAAGGTGCCGACTTCCACCCCGCTCGGCAACACTACGCCCTTGTCCGCAACCAGCTGGTCCAGCGTCCTGCGCACGCTGAAGAAGCGCCGCAGGCTGATGTGGTTGAAGCGCGTAAGGTCGGCCAGCCGTATCCGCTCGCGGCTTGCCAGCGGGCTATCCATGCTCACCACGGCGCGCATGCGTCCCTGGTAGACCACCTCCGAGGCCACGCCCGGCAGCTCGCCCTCGACCGCACCCAGGCCGAAGTCGACCGCGCCGGCGCGCACGCTTGCCACTGTCTCGTCGGTGGAAAGCTCGTGAAGCTCGAAACGCACGCCTGGAAACCGCTTCCTGTACTCGGTAATGGGCGCGGCGAGCAGGCCATAGATCATCAATGGCGACGCGGCAATGCTGACCTTGCCGCGCTTCAGCGCTGCGAGCTCCTCGACGCTGCGTGTCGCGGCCTGCATGGTGGCGATGACGTCGACGGCAAAGGCATGGAACTCGATGGCCGCATCGGTCGGCTCCACCCGCCGCGTGGTGCGGTCGAACAGCGCAAAGCCGAGCTGGGTCTCGAGTTCGGCAATTACCTTGCTCGCCGCGGATTGCGTGATGTTCTGCCTGGCCGCAGCAGCGGTAATGCTTTGCGTTTCAAAGACCGCCAGGAACAGGCGCAACTGCCGCAAGGTTATGTTCATTCCTGCACCGACTGGATTCATGAGAAGAAGTCGATTGTGTCATGAATGCATCTGTCTCTACCATCGGGCCTTGCAGTGATTCGACGCGGGCAAACCGCGCGCCAGATGGAGGAGACACGAAATGTTCCGGACCTTGTCGTTGCGGCGCTGCCTGGCCAGCGTCTGCTTGCTGCTGTTTTCGTCAGGCGCACTGGCGGGCGGCGATTATCCGCAGAAGCCGGTGACGCTGGTGGTTCCATTCGTCGCTGGCGGCATGACCGACGTGCTGGCCCGACAGCTGGCCGCAACGATGCAGAAGGCCACGGGCCAGCCGGTGCTGGTGGAAAACCGCCCAGGCGCGGGCGGCATCATCGGCGCGGAGAAGGTCGCCCGCGCGCAGCCGGACGGCTATACCCTGCTTGTCACCACCACGGCCCATGTGGTGAATCCGGCGATCACCAGGCGCCTGCCTTACGACACGGAGCGAGACTTCGCACCGATTGCGCTGCTGGCGAGCACGCCGAGCGTGCTGGTGGTCAATCCATCGGTCCCTGCGCGCAATCTCCAGGAACTGCTCGCGTTCGCGCGCCGCTCCGGCAACGTCAGCTACGGCTCGGCGGGAACCGGCGGCACCACGCATCTATCGGGCGCCTTGCTCGCCAGCCGCACCGGCGCACCGCTGCTGCACGTGCCGTACAAAGGCACCGCCGCGGCCGTCAATGACCTTCTTGGCGGACAGATACAGGCTTCGTTCGTCGATGCGCTGACTGCGCTCAAGTACATACAGGCCGGCAAGCTCACGCCGGTGGCCGTCACGACGAAGACTCGCGCGGCGGTCCTGCCCGATGTGCCGACGGTCGCGGAGCAGGGCGTGCCGGGCTACGAAACCGAGATCTGGATCGGATTCTACGGCCCCGCAAGGCTGCCGCCCGCGATCCAGGCGCGGCTGAACGAGCTCGCGCGCAGCGCGATGAACGAGCCGTCATTCCAGGAAATGCTGCGGCAACAAGGCACTACGCCGGGCCGCATGCCGGTCGCCGATTTCCAGCACTTCGTGAGCCAGGAAATCCGCAAGTGGGGCGACATCGTCAAGCGCAGCGGCGTCGAACCGCAATAGCAGGCATGGCGAGCACTGTCGCGGCCACGTCATAACACCAGGAGACTCCATTGAAATCAGCACTTCCCTTTGCCATCGCGGCGTTCGCCACCGTTGCGCACGCCGCCGAAAGTTATCCCGCCAAGCCCGTCACGCTAGTCGTGGCCTACGCGGCTGGCGGCATGACCGACATCCTGGCGCGCAAGGTCGCGGCGGACCTGCAGGCGCAGACCGGGCAGCCCTTCGTGGTGGACAACAAGCCCGGCGCGACGGGACAAATCGCGACGGAATACGTGTCGCGCCGGCCCGCGGACGGATACACCATCCTGGTCGGCGCGACCAGTCACGTCATCAATCCCGCGTTGAAGAAGGCGCTTCCGTACGATGCGAGGAAGGCATTCGACCCGGTCGCGCTGCTGGCCATCAGCCCCAACTTCGTGCTGGTGAACGCAAACCTGAACCTGAAGACGTTCGCCGACCTGAAAACCTATGCGCGCACGCATCCGTCGATTCCATATGGCACTGCCGGGATCGGCGGCGCCCCACATGTGGTTGGCGAGCTGTTGCGTGTCCAGAGCGGCCTGCCGCTGGTGCATGTCGCGTACAAGGGCGCAGGCCCTGCGATGGCCGACCTGGTGTCGGGGCAGGTGCCTTTCGGCGTAGCAGAGTCGGTCACGGCCAACGCTTACCTCAAATCCGGAAAGATCGTGCCGCTCGCGGTGGCCTCGGCGCGCCGCAGCGAGCAGTACCCAGCGGTGCCGACGCTGAACGAGCTCGGCTACAAGGGCTTCGACCTGACCACCTGGGTCGGCGTCTACGCGCCAGCCGGCACACCGCCGCAGGTCCTGGCCACGCTCAACCAGGGCTTTCGCAAGGCCATTGCCAGCCAGGCGACTTCCGACTACATCCGCTCGACCGGATCAGAGCCCGGCAACATGGACCTGCCCACCTACAAGGCGTTCGTCCAGTCGGAGATGGACAAGTGGAAGGCCGTGATCCAACAGGCGGGGGTCAAGGATGAGTAATCGCGATGACGCAGGCGTGCGCAGTGTGGAGTCGCCCGAACTGGCGTTCTTCGCAGCGCTTCGCTCCGGCACGCCGGAGGTGCAGTGCTGCCAGCGGTGCGGCAAGCGCTTCTTTATCCCGCGTACACATTGCCCGGTGTGCCGCAGCACGGACTACCAGTGGGTGCCGATGACGACCGCCGGCAGGCTTTACTCCTACTCCGAGATTCCGCCGCAGGGCGCCAACCCGGGCAGGAATGTCGTGCTGGTCGACATGGCCGACGGCTTCCGCATGATGTCGACGGTTCCGGCCGCCGGCCCCGGCGAGCTGGCAATAGGCATGGGCTTGATTGCCCGCGTCGACGCGAGCACGGAACCGCCGCGCATTGTCTTTGAGGAGGGCGGCAAATGATCGATTGGGAGCAATCGTTGCGCGGCAGCATTGCCATCGCCGGCAGTGCCACTGCGGGCATTGGCGATGCCGGCGGACAGACCGACCTGGAGATTACCTCGCGCGCCGTGCACGCCGCCGTCGCAGACGCCGGACTGGCGATGACAGAGATCGATGGATTGATGAGTGCCAGCCTGGCTTCGTCGATGTGGGTGGTGAAGCTGGCCGAGTACCTCGACCTCAGGCCGTCCTTTTCGGACAGCACGCAGATTGGCGGCGCGTCGTTCGTCGGCCATCTGCTGACGGCGGCCGCCGCGATCCGGGCAGGGCTGTGTCGCAACATCGTGATTGCGTACGGTGCGACGCCGCGAGGCGGGAACAGCGTCTCGGCAACGTCGCCCGCACGCGCACGGCTGGACCCCTATCCGTTCGAAGACCCGTTCCAGCCCTTCAATCCGCCAACCAGCTATGCGCTGGCCGCGATGCGGCATATGCATGCGTACGGCACTACGCGCGAGCAGCTCGCGGAGGTTGCTGTGTCGGCGCGCAAATGGGCGCAACTGAACCCGGAAGCGTTCCGGCGCGAGCCGCTGACGATTGACGAGGTGCTGGGGGCTAAGTCGGTGTCGTCGCCGTTCACGGTACGCGACTGCTGCCTGGTGACGGATGGCGCGGGCGCCATCGTGGTGACGAGTGCGGATCGCGCCAGCAGCCTGAGACGCCAGCCGGTCTACGTACTGGGGACGGCCACCTCGCATCACCATCGCCAGATCTCGTGCATGGACGACCTGACCGTGACCGACGCGCGCATCACCGGCGCCCAGGCCCTGAAGCGGGCCGGGGCGAGCCTGGACCAGATCGACCTGGTGCAGCTCTACGACGCGTTCACGATCAATCCGATTCTTTTTCTCGAAGACCTTGGGTTCTGCGAGAAGGGCGAAGGCGGCCGCTTTGTCGAGGACGGGCGAATCGCTCCCGGCGGCGTGCTGCCGGTGAATACCAATGGCGGCGGCCTGTCCTGCGTCCACCCCGGCATGTACAGCATGTTTGGCCTGGTCGAGGCCGTGCGCCAGTTGCGTGGCGAGTGTGGCGAGCGCCAGGTGCGCAACGCCAGGACCTGCCTGGTCCATGGAAACGGCGGCGTGCTGAGCGCGCAAGCCACAACCATCCTTTCAACTGAGAGATAAAGCAATGCTGAACGGTAAAGTCGTCTTGGTAACGGGCGCGGGCAACGGCATCGGCCGTGCCGCGGCCATCGAGCTGGCGCGGCAGGGCGCGGCGGTGGTGGTCAACGACCTCAGCGTCTCGCTGGACGGCCAGCAGGCCGGCGCGGACGCGGCGGCGAGCGTGGTCGACGAGATCGTGCGGGCTGGCGGCAAGGCCGTCGCAAACGGCGACTCGGTGGCCGACTATGCCGGCGCGCAGCGCATGATCGAGGCGGCGGTAAAGAATTTCGGACGCATCGACGCCGTGGTCAACAACGCGGGCATCGTGCGCGACAAGATGTTCCACAAGCTGACGCCGGAGGATTTCGATGCGGTCGTAAAGGTGCACTTGTACGGCACCTTCAACGTGAGCCACGCCGCGGCACAGCACTTCAAGGACCAGTCGGGCGGCAGCCTGATCCACATGACGTCGAATTCCGCGGTCATCGGCAACCGCGGCCAGGCCAACTACTGCGCCGCCAAGCTCGGCATCGTCGGTCTGTCCAAGGCGATCGCGCTGGACATGCAGCGCTTCAACGTGCGCTCGAACTGCATCGCGCCGCTTGCCTGGAGCCGGATGACCGAAACGATTCCGGCCAAGACCGCCGAGCAGGCGCGCCATATCGAGAAGATCCGGCGCATGGGGCCGGAAACCATTGCGCCGTTGATCGCGTATCTGGCGTCCGACGAATCGGCCAGCGTGTCGGGCCAGGTCTTTGCGATCCGCCTCAACGAGATCTTCCTGATGAGCCAGTCGCGCCCGGCCAAATCGGTCCACCGTTCCGACGGCTGGACCCCGCAGGCGATTGCCAGCCACGGCATGCCGGCGCTGCGCCAGTCGTTCATGCCGCTCGATACCTCCGCGGAAGTGTTCGCGTGGGACCCGGTGTGAGCGCACCATGGCGATTGATTACCACCGGCTCAAGTCAGCCGCGTTCGCGCCGCTGCGCCACGCTTATGGCCCGGATGACTGCATTCTTTATGCGCTGGGCGTGGGCGCCGGGCTGAGCGATGATCCCGAGATCGGCGATGAGGTCGAGTACCTGTATGAGGAAAGGCTGAAGATGCTGCCATCGATGGTCGCGGTCCTCGCGTATCCCGGCTTCTGGATGCGGGACGCGGTACACGGCATCGACTGGCGCCGGGTCGTGAACGGCGAGATGCGGATGACGCTGCTGCGCCGGCTTGCGACTTCCGGCGAAGTCGTCAGTCGCAGTCGCGTGACGCAGATCACGGACAAGGGCGCGCGCGGCGGTGCGCTGGTCGTGACCGAACGGTCCCTGTTCGACGCGCAGACCGGGCAACCGGTCGCGCGCGTGGACCAGGTCAATGTCTGCCGCGGCGACGGCGGCTATTCGGCGGGAGACGCCTCGCAGTCGGACGATGCCTTGCCGCCGATCCCGCGCCCCCCGGAGCGCAAGCCCAACGATCGCCTGGTGCTTCCCGTGAGCAGGAACCAGGCCGCCATCTACCGGCTCACCGGCGACAGGAATCCCCTGCATATCGATCCCGACAGCGCGAAGCTGGCCGGCCTGGATGCACCGATCCTGCATGGCGCGTCGATGGCGGGCCTGGCGGCCAGGGCGGTGATGACGACGCCGCCGTGCGCGGACGCCTTCGTCTGCCGGCTCGACATCCGCTTTAGCGGGATGGCGTATCCGGGGCGCGCCGTTGCGGTCGAGCTCTGGCGGTCGCCCGATGCGACGCGCTTCCGTTGCAGCGAGGCCGATAGCGGCAGGGAACTGGCGTTCGGCGTTGCCGCGTGGCAATCATCCGCGTCCGTGGAGGCATGACCATGCAGGACAAAGTGATCGCATCCGCCGCAGAGGCGGTTGCGGACATCCGCTCTGGCGCGTCGATATTCGTGGGGGGATTCGGTGGCTCCGGCATCCCGACGCAGCTGCTCGCGGCATTGCTCGCGCGCACCAGCGTGACCGACCTGACGCTCGTCAACAACAACGCCGGCGCGGGCGACGCCAGTTTCGTGGCGCTGGTGCGTGCCGGGCGCGTGCGGCGCATTGTCTGCTCCTATCCGCGCATGCCGGGCTCTGAAGTCCTGCGCGAGCTCGTGCTGGCCGGAAAGCTGGAGGTGGACGTGATGCCGCAGGGGACGCTGGTCGAGCGCATCCGGGCCGCCGGAGCAGGACTGGGCCCGTTTTTTACGCCGACCGGATACGGCACGCCGTTCGCATCGGGCAAGGAATCGCGGATTATCGACGGACGGGGGTACATCCTCGAGCAACCGCTCCATGCCGACTACGCCTTCATCAATGCCTGGCGTGCCGACCGGCTCGGCAACCTGGAATACCGGTACGCCCAGCGCAATTTCGGGCCGGTCATGTGTACGGCGGCGAAGACCACCATCGTCGAGGCCGACGCCATCGTGGCGACCGGCGCCCTCGATCCCTGCCACATCGTGACGCCCAGCGTCTTTGTCAGCCGTGTTGTCCGGAGAGAATCATGCGCTACCTGACCCGAGACGAGATCGCCCGCATGGTGGCGGAAGATTTCCCGCGGTATGCCGTTGTAAATCTAGGGATCGGCATGCCGACGCTGGTGACTGAGCATATTGCGCCGGGCCTCGGCATTCACCTGCATAGCGAGAACGGCATTCTCGGCATGGCGCAACGCGACCCGCGAGTGCCGCCGGACCCGGACCTGATCAACGCCAGCAAGGAGAACGTCGCGCTCCAGCCCGGTGCGTCGATTTGCGACCACGCCTTGTCCTTCACCATGATGCGGGGTGGGCACCTCGACATCACCGTGCTGGGCGCATTCGAAGTCGCGGCCAACGGTGACATCGCCAACTGGGCGCTGGGCGAGGGTGATCCGCTGCCGTCCGTCGGCGGTGCCATGGACCTTGCGGTCGGCACGCCAACGGTGTGGGTGATGATGGAGACACTGACGCGTTGCGCGGCTTCGCGCCTGGTTTCCCGCTGTTCGCTGCCGCTGACCGCGCAGGGCGTGGTCAGCCGGGTGTATTCGGAGATCGGCGTCTTCGACGTGGAGGACGACCACTTCGTGCCCCGGCGCCTGATTGCGGGGGTGGGGCCTGAATCGTTGTCCCGGTGGATATCCGGACCGGTCGCGTGGCCGGTCGACAGGCCAGCCGTGATCGCGTTGCCACCGGACGGGCGAGGCGGCTGACATGGAGCGTAATGACATGAAGCAAGACATCGTCGCGGAAGCCAAGGCATGGCTGGAGAACACCCTGGCAGTGCTGCGCGAGGAATTTCCGGCGCACGCCAATCCTGGCCAGCCGTGCCGCATCCGATGGAATGCACTGCTCTGCGATGCCGACCTGGTCGCGCTGACCTGGCCGCAAGCGCTGGGCGGTCGGGGGTTGCCGACGTCGGACCTGATTGCCTTTCACGCGCTGTGCGCGAAGTTCGGCGCACCGCAACCGATCAACAGCATTGCCCACTCGATTCTCGCGCCGACGCTGCTGCAGTTCGGCACGGAGGAGCAGAAGTCGAAGTTTCTTCCCGGCATTCGCGCGGGTACGGAGATCTGGTGCCAGGGCTACTCGGAGCCGGGCTCCGGCTCCGACCTGGCCTCGGTCCGCACGCGGGCAGCCAGGGCGGACGGCGGCTGGGTCGTCAATGGCCACAAGATCTGGACCACCCAGGCGCACCTGGCGCGATGGTGCTTCGCCCTGGTCCGTACCGAAGCCGGAAGCGTTGGACACCGGGGCCTGAGCTTCATGCTGGTGGACATGCGGTCGCCCGGGGTGCGCGTCGAGCCGATCCGCCAGCTGACCGGTGAGGCCGATTACAACGAGGTGTTCTTCGAGGACGTGCGGGTACCGGACGGGCACATCGTTGGCGAGGTTGGCGACGGCTGGCGCATTGCGATGGCCGCTGCCGAATTCGAGCGCGGCATCTATTTTCTGCCCCGGGTGGTGCAGCTGGAGCACGAGCTGGATCGGGCCAGAACGTTGCTGGAGCAGGCGCAGCTTGACGCCGCGGATACCGGCGCTTATCGCCATCGGCTGCTCGAGGTCAGCGACAGCTGCCAGGTCATTCGCTGGCGTGTCGAACAGGTGGTAAGCCAGGTCGCGGCGGGAAAGACGCCCGGCACGGATGGCGCGATTCTCAAGCTGCTATGGAGCGAAACGCGCCAGAAGGTGATCGAGCTGCAGCTGGACCTGCTGGGCGAGCGCGGCATGGTCGGGCCTGACGCTGCCGGTGCGTACTGCGAAGACGCCGCGGTCGTCAGGGAGTTCTTGTGGTCTCGGGCCGAGACAATCGTGGCTGGCACCTCCGAGATCCAGCGAAACATCATTGCGGAGCGCATCCTGGGGCTTCCGAAGGACAAACATGCCAATCCAAGCTGAAGCGGAAGACATGCTGCTCGAGTCGTTCGACCGGCTCATGCGCGAGCAGCATCCGGTCGCCTATGCACGCAGCGGCCCTACGCTGGATGAGCCGGGGCACTATGCAAAGTGGGCGCTCCTCGATGACGGTGGCTGGCTTGAACTCGCAGACTGCGAGACCGAACCGGAGGCCTATTACCCGCTTGCCCTGGGTGAAATGATGGGGCGGTCCTTGCTCAGCCTGCCGCTGGCCTTTTCCGCCTACGTGCTGCATCCGCTGTGCCAGCACGTTCCGGAACTGCTCGGTGCCGGCACCGTATTGCCATGGCGGCAGCATCCCGGCGTTGGCCGCGTGGACCCGGCGGGGCCGGATGGCGCGAGCCGGCACTTCATCGATTTCCATGGGCGGCGCGCGTGCTACTACCGGCTTGCGCGCGCCGATGATCGCGACGATGCCTGGCACATCCGGCGTTATGACGGCGCCGAGGTCGAGGTGGTCACGGGCCTGGACGTGTGCGGAGCGCTCGCAAGCCTTCCGGCTGGCAGTCCGGCGGCACAAGCCGGCTTTCACCTGCCATTGGGCAGCATGCAGGCGCTGTTGCGCAGGTATCTGGCGGTGGAACTGGCTCAGACCCTTGGCGCGGCGGCTGCCGCGCTGGATATGGCTGTCGCGTACGCAACAGAACGCCGCCAGTTTGGCAAGCCGATCGGCCAGTATCAGGCCATCAAGCATCCCCTGGCCAACGCCTGGGTCGCGCTGGACAACGGGCGCTATGCCATCCGTGCCCTGTTGGACGATGGCGCGGTGCCGGGCGTGGCGGGCATCGCGGCTCGCCTGGTGGTGGCGGCCGCCACGCAGGCGACCAGGCTGACCATCCAGGTCCATGGCGGCATTGGCTTTGCCTGGGAGCATGATGCGCACCTGTTCCTGAAGCGCGTTTATCACCGGCGGACGCAGGTTCAGCGGCTGGCGAGGTACTGTGAACATATTCCAGATGACGATAATTGTATGAACACAATTCGCTTGTTGGCATGAGTGTTACGGCGCGAACATGGCGGCTATCAGACAAGGAGACATGGATGAAGGCCCTGATTGCCGCCCTTTTTGCTGCCCCGATGACCGCAATGGTCATTGCGCCCACAGCTTTCGCGCAAGGCGATTCCTACCCCAGCCGGCCCGTCAAGCTGGTGGTGCCGTTCACCGCCGGCAGCGCCTCGGATACCGCTGCCCGCATCGTTGCCGAAGAAGTGCGCAGCTCACTCGGTACCGTCGTCATCGACAACCGGCCCGGTGCCAACGGCATCATCGGCGCCACCCACGTGGCGAAGTCGCCGGCAGACGGCTACACGCTGCTGCTGACCAGCAGTTCGACCCATTCCGGCATCGAGGCACTGTACAAGCGGCCCGGCTATGATCCGATCAAGGACTTCGTCCACATCTCCCGCATCGCCACCATTCCGATGGTGCTGGTGACGAGCCCCGATGCGCCCTACAAGTCGGCGCGGGACATGGCCTCTCATGCGCAGAAGAGCCGCCTGCGCTATGGCTATGGCAGCGGATCGGCGCAAATTGCCGCAGCGACCTTCTCGCAACTGGCCAACGTGCCTGCCGATGCGATTCCCTACAAGAGCCAGCCTCCGGCCGTGACAGATTTGCTCGGCAGCCAGATCGACTTCATGGTCGCCGACACCTCGGTGGTGATGAGCTTCCTGCATGGCGGGAAACTGAATGGCCTGGCGATTACCAGCCCGAAGCGCCTGCCCGAGCTGCCGAACGTGCCGACCATGGCCGAAGCCGGCTACAAGCAGTTCGACCTGGTGGTGTGGGTCGGCCTGGCGGCGCCGGCCGGAACGCCCGCGGCGATCGTGGAGCGATGGAACCAGACGGTGAACCAGGCGGTTAACCGCCCGGCCGTCGTGGAGAAGCTGGCGCGACTCGGCATGGTCGCCGCGCCGGCGACTACGCGCGAGTTCGCGGCATTCACCGTCGCGCAACGCGGCATCTGGACATCCCGTGCTGCCAAGGCCGGCGTGGAGCAGCAATGACCAACGAAGCAGGGCAGAATGCCGGACCGCTGGCCGGCGTGCGCGTGCTGGACCTGACCTCGGTGATCATGGGGCCGGTCTGCACGCAGATCCTGGCCGACTACGGCGCCACCGTGGTCAAGGTCGAGCCGCCGCAAGGCGACGTGATGCGCCACGCCGGCAACAAGCGCGCGCCCGGATTGGGCGCGATGTTCCTGCACGCCAACCAGGGCAAGCAGTCGCTCATCCTCGACCTCAAGTGCGAGGCGGATATCGCCACGCTCAGGGAGATGCTGCCGACGTTCGACGTGCTGGTGCACAACGTCCGGCCGCAGGCCATGCGCCGGCTCGGCCTGGACCACGAGGCGGTGCGCAGGCTGAACCCCGGCCTGGTATATGTCGAACTGTCGGGCTATGCCGAGGGCGGCCCGATGCGCGGACGCGCCGCCTATGACGACGTGATCCAGGCCCAGGCCGGGCTGGCGGATTTGTTCGCCCGGCAGACCGGCGGCCCGCCCCAGTATGTGCCGACGCTGATTGCCGACCGCGTGACCGGTCTGACCGCCGCGCACGCCACCATCGCAGCGCTCTACAGCCGGCAGCGCAGCGGACGCGGCGATACCATCCGCGTCTCCATGTTCGAGACTATGGCCGCGTTCGTGCTGGGCGACCACCTGGGCGGCGCTTCCTTCGAACCGGCAGCCGGCGCCATGGGCTACAGCCGCCTGCTCACGCCGCACCGCAAGCCCTACCAGACCAAAGACGGGTACATCGCCGCGGTGGTCTACAACGACAAGCACTGGCGCTCGTTCTTCGAGGCCATCGGCGAGGTCCCGAGGTTCGAGGCCGACCCGAGATTCCAGACGGCCGCTGCGCGTGCCGACAATTACGACACCATCTACGGCTACCTGGCCGAAGTCATGGCAACACGCACCACGCAAGAGTGGGTGGAGTTGCTGGAAGGCGCGGATATTCCCCACGCCCGCGTCAATCGTGTCGAGGACCTGGTGGATGACGCCCAGCTCAGGGCCGTGCGATTCTTCGACGAACGCGACTTCGGCGATGCCGGGCAACGGCGCATCGTTGCGCGCTTCCGCTCACCGGCAGCCACAAATGACTTTCCCGCACCCGCCCCGACGCTGGGCGGCGGCACAACGAACCCTGGACACTGACGATGGAAAACCTGAAACACCTGGCGCTGCAGGTCTCGGATCAAGGCGTGGCGACGCTGCGGATTGCCAACGGCACCAGCCTCAATATCCTGGACTCCGACACGATCGTCGAATTCACCGGCACGCTGCGCCGGCTGGCAAGGCGCCAGGACGTGCGCGTGCTGGTATTGCGCGGCACCGGCGACAAAGCGTTCATTGGTGGCGCGAACATCAAGGAGCTGGCGAAGCTCGACCCCGAGACGGCGGTGGCCTTCATCACGCGCCTGCACGATCTGTGCGAAGCGGTGCGCGACTTTCCCGTGCCGACGATTGCGCGTCTGTCCGGCTGGTGCATGGGCGGCGGGATGGAGTTTGCCGCGGCATGCGACATCCGTATCGCGGATGACCAGGCGAACTTTGCCATGCCGGAAGTGCGGATCGGGATCCCTTCCGTCATTCACGCCAACATCCTGCCGCGGCTGATCGGCGAGGGGAACACGCGCTGGCTGCTGTTGACGGGCGCATCCGTGGACGCGGCGCGGGCGCAGGCGTGGGGCTTCCTGCACCAGGTGGTGCCGAACAGCGGCCTGGATGACGCCGTTGCGCATACGGTTGCCGAAATCCTCGAATGCGGTCCCGCAGCGGTGCGCGCGCAGAAAGCCTTGCTGCGCGCCTGGGAAGACCCCGCCATCGAGCGCGGGCTGAAGCACAGCATCGAAGTCTTCGGGCAATGCTACGCCGGCCCCGAGCCGGACGCCTACATGACCCGCTTCTTCGAGCGCAAGCGGCAACGATGAAAGGCGCGGGGCCGTCGGGTATGATCGACGGCTCTGCCAAGCCTCTGTTGCCCATGAACTTCACGCTCCGGGAGTTTCGCGTCTTTCGCGTCGTCTACGAACTCCGCAGTTTCAGCGGCGCTTCGCAGACGCTGCACATGACGCAGTCCGCGGTCAGCAAGGTATGCCAGGAGATGGAGTCGAAGGTCGGTCAGCGGCTGTTCGAGCGCTCGACGCGCAAGGTGGTACCGACGCTCCTTGCCGATCAGCTGTACCGGCATGTCTGCGAAGTGCTCGGGACCATGGATGCCGCCGAGCGCAGCATGCGCAGCCTGCTCAACATGGAAGCCGGCGAGGTGAGCGTCGCCGCTTCGCCGATGCTTTGCGTGGGGCTGCTGCGCAAGGCGGTCACCGCGTTCCACCACGCTTATCCCGCGATTCGCATCGGCCTGCATGAATTGTCCACCGATGAAACCATCGACTATGTCGTCAACGGCAAGGCGGACTTCGGCCTGGCATCGATCGAGGGCGCGCACCCGAAGCTGACCATCGAGCACGTCTTCAACGAAACGATGTTTGTCGTCTGCGCCGCGGAACACGCGTTGGCGCGCAAGCGCTCGGTAAGCTGGGAGCAGCTGGCGGCCTGGCCGCAGATTTCATTGCACCCGACCTTCAGTACGCGGCGCACCGTGGACCGGGTCTTCGCGTCCCGGCGCCTGGCTTATGCCACCGCGATCGAGGTCGGGACGGTGCTGTCGGCCATCAGCTTCGCCAAGGCTGGTGTCGGCGTGGCGGTGCTGCCGGGCTATGTCACCGAGCTGGTGGGCGAGTTCGGCATGGTGGCGAAGGCCTTGCCCGCCGAAGGCGTCGAGCATCCGATCGCCATCATCACCCGGCACAACGCCATGTTGTCGGCGCCGGCGGCGCGCCTGCTGGGCGACGTCAGGGAGTCGCTGGAACAAGGACCGCGCGCCACGTCATAGCCGGGCGCGCTTGTCGGCGTCAGCCAGTGCCGGTTCCCCGCAACGGCTTCAGCAAATACGCCAGCCCGTTGTGATCCAGTTCATGCATCAGCGCCAGCAGCGCGCCGATCTGTCCCGGCGGAAAGCCTTCGCGCGCGAACCAGTTCAGGTAATTGCCAGGCAGGTCGGCGATCAGCGTGCCTTTGTGCTTGCCAAAGGGCATGGTGACGGTGACCAGCCGTTTCAGGGCGTCGGCGTCGAAATCGGGCATGGGAGCAAGCCAGTCGGAAAGCGCCACGCTACCACAGTCGCGCCCGCGGTAGCCGGGCTCAGGAAGCGCGGGGGCGCGCACGGGCTGAGGCGGCGGTTGCCTCCGCCACGGCGGCGCGCACGCATTCGGCCAGCAGTTCCGACGCACGGGACCGCGTGGCGCGCGCCGCGCGGGCGATCACCAGCGGCTGGCGCACGGTCTCTTCGCGTATCGGTTTTTCCACCACGGCGGCGATCTGGGATGACGCGGGCGCCTGCGTGATCAGCAGCGCCACGCCCAGGCCATTGGCGACCATGCCGCGTGCCAGCTCCAGCGAGGTCGCGCGGTAGCGCACCTCGGGCTGCAGCCCGTATTGCCAGAACGGCGCCATCAGGAATTCGCGGCTGTGCGGCAGGTCGATCAGGATCAGCGGCTCCTGCGCCAGGTCGTGCAGCGAGATGCTGCCACGGCGCCGTGCCAGCCGCGAGCCGGCGGGCACCAGGCCGTAAGGCCGCAGCTCGGCCAGCCGTTCGCGCTCGAGGTCCTCGGGCATGCCGACGTCGTAGCTCAGCGCCAGTTCGATCTGCCCGCCAAGCAACCAGTCTTCCAGCTGGGCCAGGTCGCCCTCGACAAAACGCACCGCCAGGTTCGGATAACGCTCGCGCGCCATGCGCAGCACCACCGGCAGGTAGACCGGCGCCAGCGTGCGGAACACCCCGATCTGCACTTCGCCGGCCGCGCCGTCGCCGCGCTTGTCGACTTCAAACGCCGTGGCCGCGCCCAGGATGTGGCGCGCTTCCGCCAGCTTGCGCGCGCCGAAGCGGGTCAGGGTCATGCGCGCGCCGGCGTCGCGGGCGAACAGGGCTTCCTCGAACAGCGTCTCCAGCTCGCGGATGGCCACGGAGATGGACGGCTGCGACACGTTCAGCAGCCGCGCCGCCGCCGTGGTGCTGCCGGTTTCCGCGGTCGCGGCGAAGTAGCGCAACCGCCGCAGCGAGATGCGGGAGACAGGCATCAGGAAATCCTATAGGTGCTAGTCGAATTCCATATTTTACTTGATAGCTTGCGCTGCGCAGAATCTAGGCACTGAAACGCAAGCCCATGCGCTTGCAAGCCATCGAGGAGCAAGCCTTGGACCCTTCCAGCAATTCCAACCATTCCAACCTGCCGCTGGCCGGCATCCGTGTGATCGACTTTTCGCGGGTGCTGGCCGGCCCTTACTGCACGGCGCTGCTGGGCGACCTCGGCGCCGAGGTGATCAAGGTCGAGCCGCCGGGCGGCGACGACTACCGCGCCGTCGGGCCCTTCGTCGATGGCAGGAGCGGGTTGTTCTCGGCGATGAACCGCAACAAGCAGAGCATCGTCATCGACCTGAAGACCGCAGCGGGGCTGGAACTGGCGCGCAAGCTGTGCGAGCGCGCCGACGTGGTGGTGGAGAACTTCCGCCCTGGCGTGGCGGACAAGCTCGGCATCGGCTACGAGGCGCTGCGGGCCCTGAATCCGTCGCTGGTCTACGCCAGCGTGTCGGGCTTCGGCCAGACCGGGCCGGAATCGCACCGGCCGGCCTACGACATCATCCTGCAGGCGATGTGCGGGCTGATGGACGCCACCGGCGCGCCGGACGGCGCGCCGACCATGCTTGGCGAGGCGGTCTCCGATGCGGTCAGCGGGCTCTTCGCCTCATGGGGCGTGCTGGCCGCGCTGCTGGCGCGCGCAAAGAACGGGCGCGGCACGCATGTCGATGTGTCGATGTTCGACGCCACGCTGAGCCTAAGCGCGACGCTGGTGGCGCGCTATGCCGCCACCGGGCGGGCGCCGCAACGGGTGGGCAACCGCCATCCCTCGTCCGCGCCGTTCGGCGTGTACCGCGCCGCGGATGGCTTCTACGTGGTGGCGGTGCTCAACAACAAGCTGTTCCACACGCTGGCCGAGACCATCGGCTGTCCGGAGATGGCGCACGACCCGCGCTTTGCCGATGACGAATCGCGCTGCCGCTTCGAGCCCGCGCTGCGCGCGGGCCTGGAAGCATGGTCGTCAGGCCGCTCCGTCGCCGAGGTGAACCGCCTGCTGGGCGCGGCGGGCATTCCGGTCGCGCCGATCCGCAATGTCAGGCAGGCGCTGGAGAGCGAACAGGCCGTCCATCGCGGCCTGCTGACCGAAGTGGCCGGGCCGGATGGAAGCACGGTGCGGCTGCCGTCGCAGCCGGTGAAGTTCTCGGGCTATGGCCCCAACCGTGTCACGCCCGCGCCTGAGTTGGGGCAGCACACCGAGGCCATCCTGGCCGTGCACGATTTCAGCAAGGAGACACAACATGCTTAAACGTTTGGGCGTCGAGCCGGGCGACCTGGAAATCGCCGATGCCATCGGCCGCTTCGCGCAGAGCGAACTGGCGCCAAAGGCGGCCGAAGTGGACCGCGCGGAAACGTCCACCACGCGCTATGTGCCGCAACTGGCCGAACTCGGCCTGATGGGGATGAACCTGCCGGAACGCTGGGGCGGCACGGAAACTTCGCCGGTGGCGCTGATCCTGTCGCTGGTGGAGGTTGCCAAGGCCTGCGCGTCGACGTCATCGATGCTCGGCGCGCACTACCTGGCCACCGATTCCATCCTGATCGGCGGCGACGACAGCCAGCGTGCACGCTACCTGCCCGACGCGGCGGCCGGCACACGGCTGGGCGCCTTCGCGCTGACCGAGCCGCGCGCCGGGTCCAACCCGGCCGACATGGCCACGCGCGCCACGCCGGAAGGCGATGGCTACCGGCTGCGCGGGGTCAAGCACTTTATTTCCAATGCCGAGGCGGCGGACTTTATCGTGGTCTATGCCAAGACCGATCCGGCCGCGGGCACGCGCGGCATCAGCGCCTTCGTGGTGGACCGCCGCAGCGACGGCGTGCAGGTGGCGCCAGCGGAGAAACTGATGGGCATCCACGGCGCCCCGGCCCATGAAGTTGCGCTCGACTGCTTCGTGCCCGCCGCCAACCGGCTCGGGCCGGAGGGCACGGGATTCCGCACCGCGATGAAGGTACTCGACAACAGCCGGCTCGACGTCGCTGCCACCAGCCTGGGCATTGCCGAGGCGGCACTGGCCTGCGCCGTGGACTGGGCCCGGCAGCGCCAGGTGGGCGGCGAACCGCTGGCGCGCAAGCAGGGCCTGCAATGGATGTTCGCGGACATGCGCACGCGGCTGGAGGCGGCCTGGCTGCTGACACTGCAGGCCGCGGCGCGGCGCCGCGACGGCGAGCCCTTTACCGAGCAGGCGTCGATGGCCAAGCTCTATGCCTCGGAGATGGTGGGATTCGTCACCGATGCCGCGCTGCAGATCCACGGCGGCTACGGCTTCACGCGCGAAATGCCGCTGGAGCGCCTGGTGCGCGATGCGCGCATCCTGCGCATCTACGAGGGCTCGTCGGAAATCCAGCGGACGGTGATCGCGCGCGCGGTGCTCGGATAGGCGCCGCCGGACGGCCGGCGGCGCGGATCAGGGCGTTTCCGGGGTATCAGGCGTAGCCGGCGTTGCCGGTGCCTGCGCCTCGCCAGGCGCCTCGTTCGACTCCGCCGCGGCCGGCGCGGCAGGAGCTGCAGGAGCGGCTGTCGCTGCAGGCGCTGCAGCCTTGGCCTTCTGGCGCGCGGCGCCGGCGCGGCGCGCCTTCAGTTGCTGGGCGCGCTTGGCATCCGCCAGCGTGACCACGCCGGCCTCGTTGCCATCCAGGTCCAGCCGCTTGGCGCCTTCCACCATGCACGACCAGTAGCGCGCGCCGCTGCACCACGTGCGGATTGCCTCGCGCAGCTCGGCCTCGTCCAGGCCGAGCTTGCCGGCGTGCTGGGTCAGGTCTTCGAAGGTGCCGATCTTCAGCGGCACCTTGGGGGCCGGGTTCTTGGGGAAGGCCTTGGGGAAGTGCTTCTGCAGCCGGGCAATGGAATGCACCACCGGATCGACCTGCTTGGCCGGCGCCGCGGCAGGCGCCGCGCGGCGGCCCTTGGCGCCCGCGGGCGTGTCCGCGCCGGCGCCGGCACGCTCGCCGTCACGGGGGCGCTTCGGCGCGCCCTTGGATGCGCCCTTGGACGTGCCCTTCGATGCGTCGCCGGTGGCGCCGCCGGTCGCGCCTTGGCGCGGGCCCTTGCGCTCGCCCTTCCTGGATTCGGCGGCCGCCTTCTTGGCGAGTTGGTCCCTGAGTGCTGCCAGTTGTTCGAAGCCCATGATGTCTGCCGTTGTGTGAACCGGGATTGTATCAAGGCCGGGAGGCGGGCATGCCCGGCGGCGTCGGGCGGCTTTTGCAGCGGGCGCAGCACACGGCGCCTACGGCCTGGCGCGGGCTTGGGCCGCGAAGGTCCGCCACTCCCGGAACACGGCGTCCAGGCAGGCGGCCGTGTCGCAACGGTCACGCTTGTTCCGGAACGCGGCGATGTCTGCGTCGGTGATGGCGCCCGCCTTGAGCAGCCGTTGCTGGTCGGCGTAAATGCGTTGGTAGCCCATGGAAAACAGCGCGGATTCGCAGACCAGCCGCTGCGCCTGGGTGGCGACGGCCGGTCTGGCGGACGGGTCGCAATCGATATCGGTGGCCCGGGCGCTGCCCAGGCTGAGCAGGCCGGCTGCGACCACGCAAAGGCGGGCGAGGGGGGAGAGGGAAGGACAGCGGTTCATGGCGGGCTTGCAGGAGTCGCCGGGCCACGCCCGGCGAGGTGCCCGCCATGTTACAGCGCAACCGGCCCCGCAGGCTTGCCGCGGGGCCGCCGGCATCACATCCTGCCCTTCCAGGGCACCAGCCACCTGGCCAGCTTGCGCATCAGCAGGTCGAACACATAGGCGATCAGCCCGATCAGCACGATGCCCATGATCACCACGTCGGTGCGCAGGAAGTTGGACGCATTGAGCACCATCTGGCCCAGCCCGGCCGTGGCCGCGACCATCTCGGCGGCGACCAGCGTGGTCCAGCCAAAGCCGATGGCGATGCGCATGCCGGTCAGGATATCGGGCAGCGCCGCCGGGATCACCACATGGCGCACCACCTGCCACGGGCTCGCGCCCATCGAATAGGCGGCGTTGATCTGCTCGATCGTGACCGAGCGCACCCCGGCCTGCGCCGACATCGCCAGCGGCGCGAAGCAGGCCAGGAAGATCAGCAGCACCTTGGAGGTCTCGTCGATGCCGAACCAGATCACGATCAGCGGCAGGTAGGCCAGCGGCGGCAGCGGGCGGTAGAACTCGATCGGCGGATCGAAGATGCCGCGGGCGATGCGCGACACGCCCATCATCACGCCGATCGGCACCGCGGTGGCGACCGCCAGCGCGAAGGCGCCGAACACGCGCAGCATGCTCGCGGCGAAATGCTCGGTCAGCGGCTGGCCGCCCTGCAGGTTGCCCTGCCAGGCATCGATAAAGGCGGTGAAGATCGACTCGGGCGTGGGCAGGAACAGCGGCGGCAGCCAGCGCAGGTGGCTGGCCAGCCACCACAGCGCCAGCAGCAGCACCACGGTGATGGTGGAAATGCGCGAGCTCGATCCTTCCCCAGGCAGGCGGTAGCCCGACACGGTCTTCATGGGGCGGCTTGGTGCGGCCGCGGACGCCGCGGGGGCATGCGGCGGCGGCTCGATGCGTTGGACGGTAGCGGACATCTGCTTCTCCTCAGGCGGTGGCATGGATCAGGTCGACGATCTCTTCGCGGTAGCGGATGAACTCGGGGTCGGACTTGACCGCGCGGGCGTCGCCGCATTCGATGAAGCGGCGTGCGAACGGCAGTTCATAGGTGTGGGCGATGCGTCCGGGCGAGGGCGTCATCACGATCAGCCGCGTGGCCAGGAACAGCGCCTCTTCCACGCTGTGCGTGATGAAGAAGACGATCTTCTGCTCGCGCGCCCACAGCTTCAGGATCAGCGCCTGGATCGACTCGCGCGTGAGCGCGTCGAGCGCGCCCAGCGGCTCGTCCATCAGCATCACCGCCGGATCGCAGGCGAGCGCGCGGGCAATGCCCACGCGCTGCTGCATGCCGCCCGAGAGCTGGTAGACCGGCTTGGCGGCGACGCTTTCCAGCCCCACCGCGGCCAGCTTCTCATGGGCGATGCGCAGCCGCTCGGCACGGTTGACGCCGCGCAGGCGCAGGCCCAGCGCGACGTTGTCCTCGACACTGAGCCACGGCATCAACGCATGCTTCTGGAACACCACGCCGCGCTCGGCGCCGGGGCCGTGCACGGGCTTGCCGCTCAGCCGGATCTCGCCCTCCGACGGCTCCATGAAGCCTGCAATGCACGACAGCAGGGTGGTCTTGCCGCAGCCCGAGGCACCCAGCGCGACCACGAAATCGCCGCGCTCCATGGTGAGGTTGACCTGCGACAGTGCCAGCGTCTTCGCGCCGCCGGCCGTGCCGTAGTTGACACTGACATTATCGATTTCGAGTTGGTACATGATGGGCTTCCGCAACAGGATCTACGGGACCGCCGCATGCAACAGGGGGCGCGGCGGCCAGCTTCAGCGACTTGGGGGCCGGGGTCAGCGCAGCGCCCGCTTTGCCCATTCCGCGTTGACGCCGGGGCCGTAGTCCGGCAGCACGGTCTGGATGGTGCCCTGCTCCTTGAGGAACTGCGCCGCCGACTGCAGCGCGCGCGCCGCGCCGCCGCCGAGCCAGCGCTCCGAGACCTGCTCCTGCAGCGTGGGAAAGCTGTACAGCGCCATGCTGGCCGGCACGGTCTCGGGCTTGGCCCCGGAGACCTTGGCCACGGCCTTCACCATGGGCGAATCCGCGGTCCACGTCGCCTTGTTCTTGCGGTAGTTCTCATCCGCCGCGGCCAGCACGCGCACCAGCTTGACCATGAACTCGGGGTTCTCGCGCGCGAACTTCTTGTTGGCGATCATGCCGTCGAAGGTCGCCTTGCCGGTGTCGGCGGCAATCTGTCCCGAGGTGGTCAGCACCGTGCCGGACTGCTTGAGCTTGGCCAGCACGGGATCCCAGATAAAGGTGGCGTCGATATCGCCGCGCTCCCAGGCTGCGGCGACCTCGGGCGGGCGCATATTGACGATGCGCACGTCCTTCGGATTGATCTTCGCGCGCTCCAGCGCGACCAGCGTGTGGTAGTGCGTGGTCGACACGAACGGCACGCCGATGCGCTTGCCCTTCAGGTCGGCGACGCTGGCGATCTTGCTGCCGTTGCGCGCGACCATGGCCTCGGCCGCGTTGATATCGTCCAGGATCCAGAACAGCTCGACATCGAGTCCTTGCGACAGTGCCGAGGCGATCGGCGAGGTGCCGGCTTCGCCGATGGCGATCTGGCCCGAGGCCATGGCGCGGATCACATCGCCGCCGCCGCCGAACTGCCGGAACGAGACCGTGTAGCCGGTCTGCTTTTCCAGCTCCTTCATGTCCTGCGCATAGCGCCAGGGCACGACCATGTCCTGGTAAGCAATCACTACATTCTTGCTTTGGGCATGTGCGGCCGGCACCAGCGCCGCCGCCAGCGCGAAATACATCGCAATCTGCTTGATCCACCGCATGGTTGTGCTCCTCGGATGAGAAATGGGTTTGGGGGTCACGGCTTTATAGGTGAGCCCGATTCCGGGCCTATAGGACCAGTTGCCGGAATTCGGTGGGGCCAGAACCGGCCGCGCGCGCGCAGGCCGCGCCGGACCGCGGGGAGCGGTGGCGCGGGGCTGCGTCAATCATGGAATTCCTTTACCGGCCGGGGCCGGTGCCGGGATCGCGCCAGCGCCACTTGCGGCGTCAACGCGCCAGGCGCGGGCGCTCAGGCGCTCAGGGAGAACCCGGAGTCGAAGGTCTGGCGCACATCGAGCCGCTGCCTGAGCAGGCCGGCCTTCAGGTAGAAATCGGCGGTGCGCTGCTGCTCGGCGATCAGCTCTGCGTCGATGCCGCGCCACTGCGTGCGGCGCCGCTCGAACTGCAGCCGCGCCGCCTGCGGCGAGATGCCGATGATGCGGGCCAGCGTCGCCGAGAACTCCGGCACATGCTGGTAGGACCATTGCTGCGCGCGCACCACGCGGTGCAGGAAGTCCTGCAGCACCGCGCGCTTGTTTGCCAGCGCGGCATCGGTCGCGGCCAGGTAGCTGAGGCCGGACCACAGCCCGCGGCCGTTGACCAGCACGCGCGCGTGCTGGCTGGTTTCGGCCATCGCGGTATACGGCTCCCACGTGGCCCAGGCATCGATCGAGCCGCTGCTCAGCGCCAGCTTGGCATCCGCGGGCGGCAGGAAGCGCAGGTTGGCGTCTTCCGGCTTCAGTCCGGCCGATTCCAGCGCCTTGAGCGCGATCAGGTGCCCGATCGAGCCGCGGTTGGTGCCGATGCTCTTGCCTTTCAGGTCGACCGCCTGCCGCAGTGGCGAGTCGGGCCGCACCAGCACCGCGGTGCCGTAGGGGTCAGAGCGGTTTGCGCCGATCAGCCGGATGCGCGTGCCCGCGGCCAGCGCGAAGATGGCCGGCGCGTCGCCGATCGGGCCGCTGTCGACGGCGCCCGCATTGAGCGCCTCGGCCAGCGGTGCCGCGGCGGGAAATTCAGTCCATTGGATGTCGTAGCCCAGGCCCTCGAGCGCATTGGCGGACTCGAGCAGGGCGCGCAGGCCGCCCTTCTGGTCGCCGGCCTTCAGCACCGGGCGTCCCTGTGCGTGCGCGTGGCCGGCCGCGAAGGTGGTGAACTCAAGGAGAGGGCCGGCGGCAAGCGCCGCCGTGGTAGCGGCGCCGCGGCGCAGGAACTGGCGTCGGGAAGCGGTCATGGTGTTCGGGGCGTTCGAGGTCAGAACCCCCGAACGTACGCGGACCGCGCCCCTGCACCAACGAATAAATCCGCGCTTCGATATGCGGGCACACGGCGCGCCAGGGCCGCCGTGGATGGGCTCAATCGAGTCCGGTGGACTCCGCCGGATCCCGTTGCGAACGGATGTCCTCCGGACTGAGCAGGATGTAGCCCAGCGACTTGAGCAGCTGCACGGCCTCCAGTTCGGCGTCGAGATACACCGGGCGTTCCAGGGCGCGCGCGCGCTGCGCTGGCAGCGGCCCCGGGGCGCTGCCGTACGCGGCCAATGGCGCCAGTGGCGCCGAGTCCTGCAGCCAGCGCGCGGTCAGGATGCGGCAGTGCTCCAGGTTGGGTTTCCACGATACGTCGACGGCCGCATTGAACCGGCCGGCGCAAAGGCGCAGCCGCTTCAGCGCTTTCAGCCAGCCGACGAAGGCCTCGGGCTCGGCCGGCTGGTAGCCGCGCAGCAGGGTCGCGAGATAGTCCTGCGCGGTGCCGCCGTCCAGCGCCGGGTCGTCGTCGAGCAAGGCAATTTCAAGCGCCACGTGCTTGCGGCCGTCGTGGTCATAGATGGTGCATTCGCTATCGACCACGCCTTCGCGCAGCAACTCGCACAAGAGCGCCCAGGCCCTGGGGTTCTTGTCGAGCCGGTTCTCCAGCGTGGGGTCGATGCGGGCGAGCAGTTCCGGCATGGCGCGCATCTCGCCGGACTGGGCTGCTGCCGCAAACGCCATCGCGTTGGCCGAAGGCTTGTCCCCGTGTGCAATCCGTTGCAGCGAGGCATCCTTGAGTTCACCGATTTCCGCGGCGGTGTCCACCGCGTGCATCCACGCATAGTCTTCCAGGCTGGCGCACAGCTTGCGCGCGGCCCGCGCCAGCTGGCCGGCCAGCGACTGGACAAAACTGGTGCACAGCGCGCAGCGGCATTCGAGCCGGCCCGCGTGCAGGAAGCCGGCATAGAGCCGCTCCTGGTGTCCGCAATGCGCGCATTCGAGCGAAAAGCCGCCCTGGCGCACCGGCCGCTGCGATGCCAGCAAACCATCGACCTGATACTGCGCCCGGCCGCCGCAGCATGGACACAGCCATTGCAGCTTGTGCGCGCCGTCGCGCGCGGCGGCGGCGCGCTCGAACTGGCGCGCGATGGCGCTGCGCGGGATGCCCTGGGCGCGCCCGACCACATCGGCGCAATAGCCCCAGTAGCAGTACGAGTGGGCCAGCGCGGCCTGGTCCGCGGATAGCTGCCGCAAAGCCGGCAGCACGGCCGGGCTGCGGCGGATCTCGGGCGCGAGGGCGTCGATCAGCTCCGGCCCGCCCGGCATCGCGGCGTCCAGGGCGGCGCGGCTTTGCTCCAGGAAATCGGGCACGTAGACCCGACGGATGAAATCCTCGTTCTCCAGCCAGAACAGGTGGCCCGGAAGCGCTTCCAGTGCCTCGATGCCGTCCCTGACTTCTGTCATGCCGGCGCAGGCGAGAAACGTGAACGGCTTACTAAACAGGAATTGGTCTGTCATGTTGTCGTCAACGGCGCATCCCGCCCACGAGCCCCCACATGCTCGTGTGCGATCGATCCACCCCGTGACTCAGGCCAAGGCAATGCGCGGAAGGCGCCAGCCGTGCGGCGCGCTCCCCCGCTTGGGGGACTTGCCCCTTGTTGTTGTTCATTGTGCGAATGCGGTGCGGATTTCTCCCCGCCGCATTGGCAAGCATAGGCGACACCGCGGCTTCGACCCAAAGGAATCGAGAAGCGTTGCGCCATGGCCAGCCCCGCGCAGCCAGGGCGAGCAGTGATGATCTCGGCGCCCGGAGGCCCTGGCGACTCGGCCCGGCCGAGTCGCCGGCGCGCCGCTACAGCGGTGCAGGCTGGGGCGGTGCCGCGGTGGCCGCCGTGGCGGGCTGCTTGCCGCCGCCGCTGTAAGAGAAATACCGGGCCTTGGCGCCCCTGGCCCAGTAAGCCACGGTGAAATGCCTGCTGTCGCGCCCGTAGAGCAGTTCCAGGCTGCCATTGGCGGCACTCCATTCGGCATAGCCGTTCTCCGCCGCGCCTTCGGTCTTGCGCACGGCGGCATAGCGCTCGTCCAGTTTCCTGCGCACTTCTTCCATGGCGGGGCGCTCGAAGGTCATGGTGATCAGCGCCACCGCATCCTGCGCATCGCAGTTCAGCACTACGCGCGACAGGCCGGGCAGGTGGAAGCGCTCCAGGTGCTTCAGTTCCACCGTATCGCCGCCGGCCCATTCGGAGGTGCCGGTTTTTGCATGGTTGTGCGGCGGCGACAGGCGCGAGCACCTGGCCTTGCCCAACTCCAGGCCCAGTGGCGCTGCCGTATTGCCGGCGGCTTCGGGCTGAGCAGGGGAGGCTGCGTGGGTGGAAACGGACGCCAGCAGTGCGGCGCAGGCCAGGATGAACGGCTTCATGTTAAGGCGGGAAAGGACTTTCAAGGTCTTGATAAAAGTTGTCAGGGGGGATTCTAAGGCCTTCCTGCCGGCGGCCGTCCACCGAGGCGCCTGCAAATGGCCTTGCACCTCCGGGGTGGCTGCCATATAGTTCTATACATAGAACTATAGAAACAAGACAGGAGCAAGGATGGAGACAGGCACAGGGGCGCTGGCTGGCGTCAAAGTCGTGGACATCACGGCGGTATTCATGGGGCCCTCCGCCACGCAGATGCTTGGCGACCTGGGTGCGGACGTGATCAAGGTGGAGCCGCCCGCAGGCGACAGCACCCGCGGCATCGGGCCCTGTGGCAAGGACAAGATGGGGCCGCTGTTTCTGGGACTGAACCGAAACAAGCGCAGCATCGTGCTGGACCTGAAGTCGCCGCAGGGGCGCGAAGCGCTGCTGCGACTGGTCGAGAGCGCGGACGTGCTCGCCTACAACGTGCGACCGCAGGCCATGCAGCGCCTAGGCCTGGACTACGAGACGCTGGCGCAGGTCAATCCGCGCTTGCTCTATGTCGGCATGTTCGGTTTTTCGCAGCGCGGGCGCTATGCCGCCCACGCGGCGTTCGATGACCTGATCCAGGCGGCGACCGGCCTGCCGCAGGCCGTCGCGCTGGGAACCGGCGACATGCCGCGCTATCTCCCGCTGACCATCGCGGATCGTTCGGTGGGGCTCTATGCCTTCGGGGTGATCTGCGCCGCCCTCTATGCGCGCGAGCGCACCGGGCGCGGCCAGCGCGTCGACGTGCCGATGTTCGAAACCATGGTGCCCTACGTGATGGGCGACCATCTCTATGGCGAAACCTTCGTGCCGGCCAAGGGCGGATTCGGCTATCCGCGGCTGCTGTCGCCCGAGCGCCGGCCTTACCGGACGCTGGACGGACATGTCTGCTGCCTGATCTACCACGACCACCACTGGCGTGCCTTCCTGGAAGTCATCGGCAAGCCGCAGTTGTACGACAGCGATCCCCGCTTCGCCGACATCACCAGCCGCACGGCACACATTACCGAGCTCTACGGCATGGTCAGCGACGAACTGGCCAGGCGCACCACGCAGGAATGGCAGCAATTGCTGAAAGAAGCGGATATCCCGGTATTTCCCATGCATACCTTTGCATCGCTGCTCGATGACCCGCACCTGCATGATATTGGCTTCTTCCATGAAGCCGATCACCCGGCGGTGGGCCGCATCCGCGAAATGGCCGTGCCCAGCGAATGGCACGGCACGCCGCCGGCCCGGCGCCGCCACGCGCCATCCCTCGGCGAGCATAGCCGCGAGGTGCTGCGCGAGGCCGGCTACAGCGAAGCCGAGATCGACGGCCTGATGGCGTGCGGCGCTTCCCGGCAAGCGCCGCCGGCAGCGGCGCCATCCGGAGCGGAACATGCATGAAGAACTCCTGAGCGAAGTCCGCGGGGAAGTACTCTGGCTGACGATCAACCGGCCCGAGCGCCGCAACGCCATCAATCCTGCGGTACTGGACGGGCTGCACGCCGGGATCGAGCGTGCCAATGATGACGACGGCATCCGCGCCGTGGTCATCACCGGCGCGGGCGAGCAGGCTTTCTGCGCGGGCGCCGACCTGCAGAGTGGCAAGGCCTTTGCGTTCGACTACGCGCAGCCGGGCCAGCGGCTTGCCGACCTGCTGCGCCGTGCCAGGCGCTCCAATGTGCCGCTGGTCGCGCGCGTCAATGGTGCTTGCATGGCCGGCGGCATGGGCCTGATGGCCATGTGCGACCTGGCGGTCGCCAGCGATCGGGCGGTGTTCGGCCTGCCCGAGGTCAAGGTGGGCGTCTTCCCGGCGCAGGTGCTGAGCGTGCTGCAGCACCTGGTGCCGCGGCGCGTGCTCAATGAACTCTGCCTGTGTGGCGAGCCGCTGTCCGCGCAGGAAGCCCTGGCGGCCGGACTGGTCAACCATGTCAGCGCGGACCTCGACGGCAAGCTCGACTGGCTGCTGCGCCGGCTGATGGATAACTCGCCCGCGGCGATCCGGCGCGGCCTCTACACCCTCAAGCATATCGACACCATGTCGTTCGAGCAGTCGATGGCATTCACGGAAAGCCAGATCGGCCTGTTCGCCATGACCGAGGACGCGCGCGAGGGGCAGCTCGCCTTCCGCGAAAAGCGCAAGCCGAACTGGACTGGCAAGTAGGCAAGGAGAATGGACCATGCATGACAAGACCGTCCGCATCGGCGGTGCCTCTGGCTTCTGGGGGGACAGCAGCGTGGGCGCGCCGCAATTGGTGCGCCATGGGGATATCGATTACCTGGTGTTCGACTACCTGGCCGAGCTGACCATGTCGGTGCTGGCCGCGGCGCGGCTGCGCAAGCCGGAACTCGGCTATGCCACCGACTTCGTCACGGTGACGATGAAGAGCCTGCTGCGCGACATCGTCGCGCGCAATATCCGCGTCGTCAGCAACGCCGGCGGCATCAATCCGCAAGGCTGCGCGCAGGCGCTGGCGGCAATCGCCGCCGAGCAGGGCATCGACGTGCGCATTGCGGTGGTCGAGGGCGACGACGTCATGCCGTTGCTGCCGTCGCTGCGCCAGGCCGGCATTGCGGACCTGCAGAAGGGCCTGCCGCTGCCGGACCAGCTGGTCAGCGCCAATGCCTATCTTGGCGCGCTGCCGGTCCGCCAGGCGCTGGACCAGGGCGCGCAGATCGTCATTACCGGGCGCTGCGTGGACAGCGCCGTGACCCTGGGCGTGCTGATGCACGAGTTCGGCTGGCAGGCGCACGACTATGACCGGCTCGCGCAGGGCAGCCTGGCCGGCCATATCATCGAATGCGGCTGCCAGGCGACTGGCGGGCTGCATACCGACTGGGAGCAGGTGCCCGACTGGCCGAACATCGGCTATCCGGTGCTCGAGTGCCGGGCGGACGGCAGCTTCCTGGTGGGCAAGCCGCCGGCCACCGGTGGGCTGGTCAGTACCGCCACGGTGGGCGAGCAGGTGCTGTATGAGATCGGCGACCCCGCGGCCTACCTGCTGCCGGATGTGACCTGCGATTTCACGCAGGTGACGCTGCGCCAGGCCGGGCCGGACCTGGTCGAAGTGCGCGGGGCACGCGGGCGGGCCCCCAGCCACTGCTACAAGGTCAGCGCCACCTATCTGGACGGCTTCCGCTGCAATGCCCAGTTGACCATCGTCGGGATCGATGCCGTGGCCAAGGCGGAGCGCACGGCCGAGGCAATCCTCGCCCGCACGCGCCGGCTCTTCGCGGAAAACGGCTGGGGCGACTACACCCGGACCCGGGTCGAAGTCCTCGGCGCCGAATCCTGTTTCGGGCCCCATGCGGCCACGCGCCATACCCGCGAGGCCATCATGCGGCTGGCGGTCATGCATGCCGAGAAGGCGGCGCTGGAGCTGTTCGCGCGCGAGATCGCGGCAGCCGGCACCAGCTGGGCGCCGGGCACCACGGGATCGGGCGGCGGACGCGCCAGTCCATCGCCGTCGATCCGGCAATACGCATTCCTGCTGGACAAGGCCGCGTTGGCCCCCACAGTGGTGATGGATGGCGTGCGCACCGCCGTCGCCAGTCCCGCCGCGCGCATGCCGGAAGAGGATGCCGTGCCGGCAGCGGCGCAAGCGCCGGCTGCCAGCGCCGGGCCGGCCCGCGGCGACTGCATCGAGGTGCCGCTGATCCGGCTGGCCTACGGGCGCAGCGGCGACAAGGGCGATATCTCCAATATCGGCCTGATGGCACGCCGGCCGGAGTACCTGCCCGTGCTGCGCGCCGAAGTCACCGCCTGCCGGGTGGCGGACTGGCTGGGCCACCTGGTGAAAGGCAGCGTTGCACGCTACGACTTGCCGGGCTTTGACGCGATGAACTTCGTTTGCGAATCCGCGCTTGACGGCGGCGGCATGGCATCGCTGCGCAATGACCCGCTGGGCAAGGGAATGGCGCAGATCCTGCTGACCATGCCTGTGCGCGTACCGCGGAGCCTGCTGCCATGACGCGCGCCACGCAAAAGATCGCGGCCAATGACGGCGTTGCACTGGGCGACGACAATGCCGGCGGCGTGACCCGCTACCGCCAGCTGGCCAGCGTGCTGCGCCACAAGATCGTCTCGGGCGAGTATCCGGTCGGGCAGCAGCTGCCTACGGTGGAGCATCTTGCGCACACCTATGGCATTGCCAAGGTCACGGTAAGGCAGGCCTATGCCCTGCTGACCGAGGAAGGGCTGGTCAGTAGCCAGCGCGGGCGCGGCACCCACGTCATCAGCGCGCCGTCCGGACCCGGCGAAGGCATGCGCTCGGCGATCAACGATGTCTCGGTCGGCGCCAGCGATCTCGAAATCCGCATCCTGGAAAAGCGCAAGGGTGTGAGCCTGCCGCCCGGGCTCGCCACTTGCGGCGTGTTGATGGATCGCTACGTGATGCTGCGCAAGCTGCATGTGCATGACGGCGTGCCGTTCTGCCTGATCGACCTGTATGTGGCGGAACCCGTGTTCGCCAGGTTCCCGCGCGGCGCCGAGCAGCACCACAAGATTGCCCATCTGTTGCGGCAGCAGCTGGGCGACCGCCTTGGCATGATGCGCCAGACCCTGACCGTGGAACCCGCCGACGCCATGCTGGCGCGCGCGCTGGACTATGCCTTCGCGGCACCGGTGGCGCGCATGGTCCGCACCACGCTGGATATCGATGGCAACGTGCTGACGGCAGGCCGCTTCTGGTATCGCGGCGACCGCTTCATCCTGGACGTGGAAATGCCCGCCCAGCTCACCGAGCGCTACCCCGAGCTGGCCATACCGAAGGCCGCCGCCCGGGAAGAGGACTAGCCAGGAGACTACCCATGACTGCGCAATTCGTACGGGGTGTGGATATCTCCATGCTTGCCGTGTCAGCCCCTGCTGGTGCGCGCCATATGGTGCCGGGGACAGAACAGGTGCTGTTCCTGCTGTCGGGGTCGGTCTGCGGCGGGAGCAACGGCCAGGGGTATTCCGCGGATTCCGGCGACAGGGGTTGATCCGCCCGAGGCCAGCGCACCAACCATCAATAGATGCCAAAGGCACGAGGAGACAACCATGATGCATCCATGCATGCGCAAGGCGGCGGCCAGCCTGCTGCTGCCGCTGGCGGCCACGACGGCAACGATCGGGGCCGCGCGGGCCGCGGACGCCGGCCAGTACCCTGAGAAGGCGATTCGCGTCGTCGTGCCGTTCCCGGCGGGCAGTGGCACCGATAGCAGCGCCCGCTTCATCGGCGAGCGGATCACTGCGCAGACCGGCAAGCCCGTCGTGGTCGACAACCGCCCGGGCGCCAACGGCTTCATTGCGGCCAAGGCGGTCGCCGGCGCGCCGGGCGACGGTTACACCATGCTGGTGACGACCAATACCACGCATGCCGCCAACGCGTCCTTGTTCAAGACGCTTCCTTATGATCCGGTCAAGGACTTCGCGCCGGCATCGCTGATCGTCAAGAGCGGGCTGGTGCTGGTGGTGCCGTCCGACAGCCCGGTGCGCACGCTGGCGGACCTGACGGCGCTGGCGCGGGCCCGGCAAGGGGCACTCACGTTTGCCAGCGGCAGTTCGTCGACCCGTATCGCCAGTGAACTCTACAAGATGCTGGCCGGCGTGCAGGCCCTGCACGTGCCGTACAAGGGGGTGCCGCTGGCGCTCAACGACCTGATGGGACACCAGGTCGACTTCATGATCAGCGACGTCTCGCCAGCCATGCCGTTGATCCAGGGTGGCAAGCTGCGCGCCATCGCGGTGACCACGGCGCAGCGCAATCCGGTGCTGAAGGAGGTGCCGACCATGGCCGAGAGCGGCCTGCCGGGCTATGAGATGGTGGCGTGGGCGGCAGCTTTTTTCCCGGCCGGGACGCCCAGGGCTGTGGTGGATCGCATGAGCGGCCTGATGCGCAACGGGCTGACCGGTCCGGCTGCCGCGGAATACTTTGCCCGCAGCGGCGGCGAACCCTCGCCGTCCACGCCCGAGGAACTGGCCGCCTTCGTCCGCAGCGAAACCCTGAAATGGGCCAAGGTGATCAAGGCCGCGGGCATCGAGCCAGAGTGAACTGGCCAGGCACTGCGCCCCCGCTGGCACTGGTCAGCAGCGCGCCGCCATCCATCGCCGCGTGCCGGCCCAGAACCACAGCGCCAGCAAGCTGACGCCCGCGCCCAGCAGGCAAACGCCGCGCCAGCCGGCGGCGTCATAGGTCGCCGTGGTGGCAAGCGCGCCCAGGCCGCTGCCGGTCGCATAGAACAGCATGTACGCGCCGACCAGCCGGCTGTGCGCGGTGGCGTCGGCGCGGAAGATCATGCTCTGGTTGGTGACATGGATGGCCTGGCCGCCCACGTCGAGCAGCACGATGCCCAGCGCCAGCGGCCACAGCGAGCTGCCCAGCCATGACAGCGGCAGCCAGGCGGCCACCAGCAGCACCAGCGCCGCGCAGGTGGTGCGCTGGCCGAGGCCCTGGTCCGCCCAACGCCCCGCGCGCGCCGCGGCCAGCGCACCGGCCGCGCCGACCAGCCCGAAGGCGCCGATGGCGGTGTGAGACAGCTGGTAGGGCGGGGCGCTCAGCGGCAGCACCAGCGCGCTCCAGAAGATATTGAACGCGGCGAACATCAGCAGCGCAATCATGCCGCGGATCTGCAGCACCCGGTCGCGGCGCAGCAGCGCGAACATCGACCACACCAGGCTGGCATAGCGCATCCGCTGCGCGGGGCCCGGCAGCGGCGGCAGCGAGCGCCACAGCAGCAAGGCCAGCACCAGCATGGCAGCGGCGGCGCAGACATAGACGCTGCGCCATCCGGCCAGGTCGCTGACGCCGCCGGCGACCACGCGCGCCAGCAGCAAGCCGGCGAACACGCCGCCCTGCGCGGTGCCGACCACGTGCCCGCGTTCCCGCGGCGCCGCCGCGGCGGCCGCGTAGGCAATCAGTCCCTGGGTCATGGCGGTGCCGAGCAGGCCGGTCAGCAGCATCCCCGCCAGCAGCATCGGCACCGATGGCGCCAGCGCCACCACGGCCAGCGCGCCGGCCAGCGCCAGCACCTGCGCCAGCATCAGGCGGCGGCGCGGCAGCAGGTCGCCGAGCGGCACCAGCAACAGCAGCGCCAGTGCACAGCCGGCCTGGGTGGCGGTGACCACGCCGCCGATGGCGGCGGCGCCGATGTGGAAATCCACCATCAGCGCGTCCAGCAGCGGCTGCGCGTAATAGACGTTGGCCACGCTCAGCCCGCTGGCGCAGGCGAACAGCAGCACCGCGGCGCGCGGCAGCGGTGCGGGCATGGCCGCCGGGCAAGCGGTGGGGGCGGTGGGCGATGCCGTATCCGGCGCGCGCGAGCAGGTTTCCATATCGCTTCCAAGTGGTTGCAAATTAAAACCAGTTGAAGCGTAAGCCTGCCGGTTTTAAAATGCAACCACTTTTGACGGCGGGCGATGCGCCCAAGGCTTACCTGACATGGTCACCCGCAAGGACCCGAGCGAAGACACCTGCCCCGTGGCGCGCGCGCTGGCGCTGGTCGGCGACCGCTGGTCGCTGATGATCGTGCGCGATGCCTTCGACGGCATGCACCGCTTCAGCGACTTCCAGCGCAGCCTGGCGGTGGCGCGCAATATCCTGTCCGATCGCCTGCGCCGGCTGGTGGAAGCCGGCATCCTGGCGACGCGGCCGGCCTCGGACGGCAGTGCCTACCAGGAATACGTGCTGACGGAAATGGGAGAGAGCCTGTTCCCCATCGTGGTGGCGTTGCGCCAGTGGGGGGAACACCACCTGTTCGCGCGCGGCGAGCGCCGCTCGCAACTGGTGGAAAAGCGCACCGGCAAGCCGGTGCCGCCGATGATGCCGCGCGCCGGCGACGGCAAGGTGCTGTCGCACGACGAGGCGGAGGTGCGCAAGCCGCGGTAGGCGCGGCCTGTGCGCTGGTGCTCAACTGCCGCGATAGGTGCCGAAGCTCCACGGCGAACACAGCAGCGGCACATGGTAGTGCTGCGCGGCATCCGCGATGGTGAAGCGCACCGGCACGATGTCGGCGAACACGTCGGGGGTGCGGAAGTAATCCGCCACCCAGAAGCGCAGCTCGAACTCGCCGGTGCGCGCCTGCGCCGGCGGCAGCATCGGCGCGTCGGTGCGGCCGTCGTGGTTGGTGCGGGTGCGCGCCAGCAGCCGGGGCGGCTGCACCGCGACGTCGAACAGCTCGACCTGCATGCCGGCCACCGGGCGGCCCCGCGATACGTCGAGCACATGGGTGCTGATACCTGCCATGATGCGATCTCTCCGGGTTGGGCCGCGCGCTCAGCTGCCGCGGTAGTAGTTGTAGCTCCACGGCCCGAACAGCACGGGCAGGTGGATGCGCTGGCCGGCGTCGGTGACGCGCACGCGCAGCGGGATCTTCGACAGGAACGACGGTTGCGGCAGGCTGGCCCTGCGCGCGGCGAAGTACTCGTCGGCGTGCAGGATCAGCTCATAGGTGCCGGTGCGGTAGCTGTCGCCGATCAGCAGCGGCGGCTCGCTGCGGCCGTTGGCGGCCAGCGTGACGGTCGGCAGCGGCACGCGCTGGCCATTGTCGATGCGGAACATCTCCACGCGCATGCCGGCCGCGGGGGTGCCGTGGTAGGTGTCCAGCGCATGCAGCGTCAGGCGCGGGCTCAGGCCGCCTTGCTGCACCGGCGCCGCGGTCTGGTTCGGCGCCGGCGCATGCGGCGTGGCGCCCCAGCTGGCGCCGGCCAGCAGCGCGCCGCCGCCCAGCGTCATCGATTGCAGCGCGAAGCGCCGGCGCGCGGGATCAAAGGTATGGTCGTCCATCTCAGGCTCCTTAACGTACAGGTGCCGGTGCGGTCTTGCCGCGCAGCTGGCGGATGCCCACCAGCACCAGCACCGCGGCCAGCACTTCGATCACCGCCACCAGGTACAGCCCGGAGGTGAGCTTGCCGGTGGTGTTCTTGACCAGCCCCATCACGTACGGCGCGCCGAAGCCGGCCAGGTTGGCCACCGAGTTGATCAGTGCCACGCCCACCGCGGCGGCGCTGCCGGCCAGGTAGCGGTTGGGCAGTTGCCAGAACACCGGGATCGCGCTCATGGTGCCGACCAGCGCGGCGGTCATGGCCAGCAGCGCGATCACCGGCGACAGCACCTGCGCGCCCAGCAGCACCGCCAGCACGGCCATGGCACCGCCGCCGACCAGCGCCGCGCCGCTGAAGTGCCAGCGCACTTCATTGCGGCGATCGGAATGCGCGCCGTTGAGGATCATGCCGGCGGCGCCGCACAGGTACGCCACCGCGGCGATCCAGCCCACCGCCATCGGCGTGGTGAAGCCCACGTCCTTGATGATGGTCGGGATCCAGAAGGTCAGCGTCGAGTTGGCGCACAGCAGGCAGAAGAAGATCGCGATCAGCAGCCAGACCTTGGGGTTGGTGAAGAGCGTGCGCCAGTCGTGGCCGCGCTCGCCCATGGCGGCGTGGTCGCGCTTGAGCGCGTCCTGCACCACGCGCTTCTCGGCGTCGGACAGCCAGTGCGCCTGCTCGGGCTTGTCGGTCATGTAGAACCAGGCAAAGATGCCGGCCAGCACCGACGGGATGCCTTCCAGGATGAACAGCCACTGCCAGCCGTGCATGCCGCTGACGCCGGCCATGCCGGTCATGATCCAGCCGGCCAGCGGCCCGCCCAGCACGCCGGCGATGGCCGATGCCGACATGAAGGTGCCGAAGGCGCGCGCGCGGCGCTGCGACGGGTACCAGTAGGTCAGGTACAGGATCACGCCGGGGTAGAAGCCCGCTTCGAACGCGCCCAGCAGGAAGCGCAGGATGTAGAACTGCGTGGGCGTGGTGACGTAGCTCTGCAGCATGCAGATCACGCCCCAGCAGATGGTGATGCGCATGATCGTCTTCTTGGCGCCGATCTTCTGCAGCAGCATGTTCGACGGCACTTCGAAGAAGAAGTAGCCCAGGAAGAAGATGCCCGCGCCCAGCCCGTACACGGCCTCGCTGAAGCGCAGTGCATCCAGCATCTGCAGCTTGGCGAAGCCGATGTTGACGCGGTCCAGCCAAGCCAGCACCCACAGCACCCCGAGGAAGGGCAGCAGGCGCCAGGTAACCTTGCGGTAGACGCTGTCCTCGGCGTCCTCGGCGGTGCCGGCGAAGACCGGTACCCCTTGTTTCGTGATCGACATGATGTCTCCTGTCTTGTGGTGTTCTGCCAGGCCGCGGCCTGGTGGCGGTTTGCATGCGGTCCGCCGGGTTGGGAGCAAGTATATGAATGGCCCGCCGATGCGAAACGAGGGGGCTGGTATAGGCCCCATAGCAGCGTCGATATGGGCCGCCATCCCTTGCCTGGCGCGGCTTTGCGGGCATCGGCGACGGCTGCCGCCGGACCTATGGATTACCCTGATCGGCGCGCTGCGGCGATGCCGCGCGCGCGGCGCGGCGGCGCCTGTGCGGGTTCCACCGGTTGCCGTGCGGTGCGCGACACGCTACAAAGTCGCCATGGCCCGGCGTGCCGGCGCCGCCGCGAGCGGCGGCAGCCGCACCCGCCATGCATTCTTTGTTCCCTGCCTTTGTTCCCCTGCCACGGACCCAACATGATTCGCGCCGACGACCCGTTCGACACTTACCTGCTGCGCGTGCTGTGCATCCTGATTGCCGAGCAGAGCGTGTCGCGCACGGCGATCCGCCTGAACCAGTCGCAGCCGGCCATCAGCGCCGCGCTCAAGCGCCTGCGCGCGATCTTCAACGACCCGCTGCTGACGCGCGAGAAGAACGTGATGGTGCCGACCGAGCGGGCGCTGCAGCTGGCGCGCAACGCACAGGCCGCGCTCAGCGCGCTGGACAACCTGCTGGTCTCGGACGACCGCTTCGATCCGGCCACCACCGAGCAGAGCTTCGTGGTGGCGATGCCGGACTACCTGGCGCCGCCGTTCTTTGCGCATGTGGTGCGCGCCGTGCGCCGTGCCGCGCCGCATGCGCGGCTGTCGGCGCTGCCGCTCGGGGCCACCTTCGACTATGAGCAGGCGCTGTCGGCGGGCGCGGTCGATATCGTGATCGGCAACTGGCCCAATCCGCCCGAGCACCTGCACCTGTCGGTGCTGCTGGAGGACGAGGTGGTATGCGTGGTGGCGCAGGACAGCGTGCACGCGCAGCCCGGCAAGTTCACCGCGCAGGCCTACCTGGGCGCATCGCATATCGTGCCGACGCCGTACTCGCGCGACCAGCGCGGGCTGGTGGATGCGGGCCTGAGCACCATGCGCGTGCACCGCGACAACCGGGTCAGCTGCCCTTACTTCAACCTCGCGCCCAGCCTGATTCCCGGCACCGACCTGATCCTGACCACGGCGCGCCACTTCGCCAACTATCACGCGCAGCATGTGCCGCTGGCGGTGCTGGAGCCGCCGATCGAGTTCCCCTTCATGCGCTTCTACCAGCTGTGGCATCCGTCGCGCCATCGCTCGGCCGCGCACGTGTGGCTGCGCGGCATGCTGACCGCGGCCTCGCAGGAACTGCGCGACCTGCGCGACATGCACCGCTAGCGGTATCGGTTTCTGTTATCCGATCTATAGGGCGCCGGCTCTCGCCGCTGCGGCGGGGCGTTCCTATACTCGGCCCCGTATCCAACGATTGCCCTTGCGGGAATCCCTACGGGAGAAGCTTCCATGTCTCACCCCCTCGACCTGGCGTCGGTCAATGCGCTGGACGAAGCGGCCTTTGCCGAGGCCTTCGGCAGCGTGTTCGAACACTTTCCGCAGGCCGCGGCAGGCGCCTGGGCACAGCGGCCGTTCGCCTCGGTGGCGGCGCTGCATGGCGCGATGATGGACGTGGTGCGCAAGCTCGATGCGCCGCGCCAGTGCGATTTCCTGAACCTGCACCCGCAGCTGTCGGCGCGCAATATCCGCGCGGGCACCATGACGGCGGATTCCAACGCCGAGCAGAAGAGCGCCGGCCTGGATGCGATGTCGGCGCAGCAGGAAGCCGCGCTGGACCAGCTCAACGCGGACTACCAGGCGCGCCACGGCTTCCCCTTCATTATCTGCGTGCGCCACTACACCCGCGAAGGCATCTTTGCCGCGTTCGAGCGCCGCATCGGCCGCAGCACGCAGCAGGAACTGGACGAGGCGCTGGCCCAGATCGCGGCCATCACGCGCGGGCGTCTGGCGGCGCGGCTGGCCGGCTGAGCCTGGCGCCTAGCCAAAGGCTTCAAGCCCCAGCGCCAGCATCCCCACCAGGATGAGGCTGAGGGCCCAGACCGCCTCCAGGTTGAACCAGCTGCGCGAGACGAACTGCAGCCCCAGGTAGCGGTAAACCAGCCACGCCATGCCACCGCCCATGGCAAACATGGCCAGCGTATGCAGCAGCGCGACGGCCAGCGCCATGCCCAGGTTGGCGCCGGCAAGCGTGGCGGCCGCCTGGTGCCCCGGCTCGCTATCGGTGCGGCACAGGCCAAGATAGATCGGCACCAGCATCAGCCCGGCGCCATGCGCGATCGCCACCGCGAACGACCACAGTGCCAGGCGCGACGGCGCGATGCGCACCAGTGCGCGCGGATGGCCCCGCCTGAGCAGCAGCGCGATGCCGCCGGCGATCAGCAGCACGCTGGCGCCGATGCGGATCTGCGCCTGCCAGGCGACCAGCGCGGCCAGCACGCCGAACGGCAGCGTCACCGCCAGCACTGCCAGCGCGTGCCCGGCCGCCAGATAGCCCAGCGCGGCAACGAGGGCCCGGCCGCTGTGCGCCAGCAGGCCGTTCGATACCGCCAGCGGCCATCCCATCGCCGGGTTGACGCCGTGATAGAGCCCGCTGGCCAGCACCGCCGACCACAGGCCGAGCTGTTCCCAGCCGTGACCGGTCAAGCCCTGGCCGAGGGATAGCAAAACGAATCGGTCGAGCAGTCGCCGCCTTCCAGCCGGATCTGGTGCGCGCGGTAGCCTTCGGGAAACTCGACCCAGTAGTCGTCGGCCAGCTCCAGGCCGCCGTCCGCTCCGGCGCGGGCCATGACCTGCGCGCCGGGAATGCCGTCGGGGTAGAACTGCTGGTCCCAGGTGGAATACAGCGAATTGGTCCAGTAGACGCGCTGGCCGTCGCGGCTGATCTCCACCATCTGCGGGCCGCCGGCGAAGGGCTTGCCGTTCGGGTGCGGGGTGCGGCGGACCATGCCGCCGAGATGGACCGAGCCCGCGAGCCTGGGCTTGCGCGGATCGGTGACGTCGTACTGGCGCATCTCGCCCGTGCCCCAGCACGACACATAGAGGAATTTGTCGTCCAGCGACAGGTCGATATCGGTCACCAGCGGCGGCACCGCGCCGAAGCCTTGCAGCAGTGGCGGCAACTGGCTTGCGTCGGCGGCTTCGGGCGGGATCGTCGCCGTCTTTTCGGCGTGGAACTTGCCGCCTTCGCGCCACCAGGTCCAGATCGAGCCTTCCAGGTTGGTGGTGTCGACCACCACGCCGACGAAGCCGTACTCGCGCACCGGATCATGCGCGGGCCGGACTTCCAGCGCCATCTGGTGATTGGCGCCCAGGTCGATGGTCTGCACGTTGCGGCGCGCGCGCAGGTCCCAGAAATGCAGCTTGTGGCCGTAGCGGTTTCCCAGCAAATCCTCGGGCACCAGCCCGTTCTCGAACTGCGGGGGCAGGGCCCATTCGCTCGACACCATGTAGTCGCGCGGCAGGTTCCACCAGAAGTCGTAGTGCTTCTGCTGCTCGCCGCGGTCGATCTCCCAGCGGCCCAGCACCTCGAAGGTTTCGCAGTCCATGATGAAGATGCCGGGCGCGCCGTCGGTGCCGTCCGGCCCGCCGCCGCCCAGTGTGCTGACATAGATGCCCTCGGGGCCGCAGTGCACGGTATGCGGCCGCGAATAGCCGGTCTTGCGGAAGATCTCGTCCGGCTCGACGATCTTGTGGATGCGCGCCTGGGTCGGATGCGGCTTGGTGTCGACGATATACAGGCGCGACGAGCGCATCCCCGGAATGATCAGGTAGCGCCGCTCCAGGAACGCATGTCCGGTCAGCGGCGACAGCGCCGACGAACAGGCGTTCCAGCCGAAGTGATGGAGTTCATCGCCCTTGTGCGTCATCGGCACGGTGTGCACCACCTGGCTGTAGGTCGGCGATCCGGGTTTGACGTCGATCACCGCGAGCGCGTCGGGCTGCACGCCGCCGGGGCTGAGCAGCACCGTGTAGGCGAAGGATTCCGCGGGCGCGTGGATCGCAAGCTCCGGCGAGGCGTGAAACGTCGGATCTGGCCGCATGTTCATGGTGTGCCCTCCTGGTCCTGGCGGACCTCGCGACATCGCCGGTACGTCACTTGGCGGGTGGCCGAGTGCGCGCTAAGCCTACCTAGCCTAGGTCGTTCTGCAAGCCGAGTCAAAGCCGTGCGTGCCGCGCCGCATGCGCGGATTCATGCCGGCGGAAGGTCCGGTTTGCGAAATACAGATTGTCGGAAACACGCAGATCACGCAGAAAGGAGGCTTGATCAAGCAAAGGGAAATCCGGGCGATGGACGCGGCAAAGGCAGCAAGCAAGGGCGAGGCATACAGCCTCGACAATCCGGCACTGGAAAGCATCGGGGTCAGGATCACCCATTGGCGCGACGACCATGTCGAGCTGGAACTGCCGCTCGCGCCCAGCATGCTCAACCGCAGCCGCGTCGTGCATGGCGGCACGATCTGCACCTTGCTCGATGCCGCCACCGGCTATGCCGGCCTCTACGCCGCGCCGCACGAGAGCCCGCGGCATGCGGTCACGCTGTCGCTGACATCGAACTTCCTCAGCAACGGGACCGGAAAAATGCTGACGGCGAAGGGGATGGTCGACCGCCGCGGGCGTTCGATCTTCTTTTCGCGGGCCGAGGTGTGGCTGGATGGCGAGCTGCTGGTGGCCACCGGCGTGGCCACGATGAAGTACCTGAAGTAGGCGCCCCGCCTCAGGCGCCGTCCTGGCGCCAGCGCGTCGGCGACTTGCCGAACTGCGCCGCGAACCAGCGCGAGAATGCGCTCGGTTCCGAAAACCCCAGCAGCGTGGCGACCTGCGCCAGCGGCCGCCGCGGATCCTGCAGATGGCGTTGCGCCAGCTCGCGGCGCACTTCATTGACCAGTGCGGAGAACGTCAGGCCATCCTGTTCCAGCTGGCGCTGCAGCGTGCGCGGGCTGGTGCCCAGGCTTTGCGCGACCTGTTCCACCGCACCGCGTCCGCGCGGCAGCAACTGGCTGAGGGTGCGCCGCACGTCCGCGGCCAGGGATGGCTTGCCGGCCCCCGGCTGCAGGTCGAGGAAACCCCGCGCGTACCCGGCCAGGCTGGCATCGGCCAGGGGATTGACGCGATCCAGGTCGCCGCTGGCAAGCACCAGTCCGTCGAAGTCCGAACCGAATTCGATGCGCGGCCCGAACAGGCGCCGGTGGATGCGCAGGTCGGCCGGCGCCGCATGCGCGAAATGCACGCTGTGCGGCATCCACGACTCGCCCAGGATGGCGCGGATCAGGCTGTGCAATGCGGCCACGGTCAGTTCCATCGCCTGCCGGCCGGGCTGTTGCCGCCCGGTCTGCAGCGTCACGTGCAGCACCGCGACACCACGATGCTCGGTGACCAGGATGGCGATGGAGTCGCTCAGCCAGTGGCGGTAGCGCTCGATCTCGGCCAGCGCGTCGCGCAGCGTGGGCTGGTGCTGCAACAGCAGGCTGACCGGGCCGAAGTCCGACAGGCGCCACGATTCCCCCACCATCAGGCCCAGCGAATGGCAGCTGGTCTCGCGCGCCGAGGCCTCCAGCACTTGCGCAAGGCGCTGCTCGGGAATGCGCAGGTCGGGCGTGTACAGGCACGCCTGGTCCAGGCCGGCCCGGGCCACCATCTGCACCGGATCCAGGCCCGCGCCCCGGGCAATGCCCAGGTATTTGGTCAGCGATGCGCTGCGAACAAGGACGGTCATGGGGCTGCCGCGAGAGTGGGTGGGGGCGTCGGTCGTGTCCGTCGTCAAATGGCAAATCCTGGCGCGATCGGTCAAGGGCGCTGCGGCCCGGCTGTCTCACAATCGACTGCGCCGCGCCAATGATAGCGGCGCGGGCAGGACACCACAATCAGGAGACAGCCTTGGCCAAAGCCATTCGCATGTATGAGACCGGAGGCCCCGAAGTCCTCCGCTACGAGGACGCCGAGGTCGGCGATCCGGGCCCGGGCGAGGTACGGATCCGCCACGTCGCGGTCGGGCTCAACTATGCCGACACTTACTTCCGCAACGGCACCTACCCGGTGCCGCTGCCCAGCGGCATGGGCGTTGAGGCTGCCGGGGTGGTGCAGGCGGTCGGGCCCGGCGTGACCCAGGTCGCGGAAGGCGACCGCGTCACATATACGGGCTTCACCAACACACTCGGCGCCTACAGCACCGAGCGCCTGGTGCCCGCCGCGCCGCTGATCCGCCTGCCGGATGCGATTTCCTTCGAGACCGCCGCGGCGATGACCATGCGCGGCCTGACCTCGGCCTACCTGATGCGCCGCATCTATCCGTTCCGCGGCGGCGAAACCATCCTGCTGCACGCGGCCGCCGGCGGGGTCGGTTTGATCGTCTCGCAATGGGCCAGGCTGCTCGGCCTGACCGTGATCGGCACGGTCTCGACCGAAGCCAAGGCCGAGCTGGCGCGCGCGCATGGCTGCGACCACATCATCGACTACAGCCGCGAGGACGTGGCAACGCGGGTGCGCGAACTGACCGACGGCACGGGCGTATCGGTGGTGTTCGACAGCGTCGGCCGCAGCACCTTCCAGGGCTCGCTGGATTCGCTCAAGCGGCGCGGGCTGATGGTCTGCGTCGGCACCGCCTCGGGCACGATCCCGCCGTTCGATCCGCAACTGCTGGCGCGGAAGGGCTCGCTCTACCTGACCCGTCCGGCGCTGGCCGACTACATTGCCGACCCCGCCGAGAAGGCCGAACTGGCCGCGGAAGTGTTCGGCCACGTGGCCGCCGGGCGGCTCCGCATCGGCATCAACCAGCGCTACGCGCTGCAGGATGCGGTCCAGGCCCACCGCGACCTGGAGTCGCGCAAGACCACCGGCTCATCGATCTTCGTGCTGTAAAGGAGCGTCCTCATGCGAGTCCAACAACTTACCTGCAGCATCGGCGCCGAATTGAGCGGCGTCAGCCTGGCCGATGCCGCGCGCGATGCGGCGCTGTTTGCCGAGATCAGGTCGCTGCTGCTCGAGCACAAGGTGCTGTTCCTGCGCGGCCAGGAGATCTCGCGCGCGGACCACGTGGCGTTCGCGCGGCGCTTCGGCGACCTGGAAGACCATCCGGTGGCGGGCAGCGATCCCGACCATCCCGGCCTGGTGCAGATCTATCGCAGCGACAAGCGCGAGAACTACGAGAACAGCTACCACACCGACGGCAGCTGGCGCGAATGCCCGCCGATGGGCTGCGTGCTGCGCTGCATCGAGTCGCCGCCCGTCGGTGGCGACACCATCTGGGTCAACATGGCCGCGGCGTATGAGCACCTGCCGCAGGAAATCAAGCAGCGCATCGCCGGCCTGCGCGCCAAGCATGGCATCGAGCATTCCTTCGGCGCGGCGATGAGCCCGGAGAACCGCGCCAAGCTGGCGGCGCAGTACCCCGCGGTCGAGCACCCGGTGGTGCGCACGCACCCGGAAACCGGCGAGAAGGTGCTCTATGTCTGCGGCTTCTCCACCCACTTCGTCAATTTCCACACGCCCGAGAACGTGCGCTACGGGCAGGACAAGACCCCGGGGGCGAGCCATCTGCTGAACTACCTGATCAGCCAGGCGGCGATTCCCGAATACCAGGTGCGCTTCCGCTGGCAGCCCAACAGCGTGGCGATCTGGGACAACCGCTGCACCCAGCACTACGCGGTGCAGGACTACTGGCCGGCGCCGCGCAAGATGGAGCGCGCCGCCATCATCGGCGACAAGCCGTTCTGAGCCGCGCCAGCGCCGCAGGCCTGGCCACGCCACGATCAATGGAGACATGCCGTGCACTACCTAGATGGATCCCTGTTCCCTGAAAACCAGCAGCCGCTGATCATCACCGCGGCCCCCTACGCGCCCGGCTGGCTGCCGTCTGACTTTCCGGAAGATATCCCGGTGACGATGGAGGACCAGATCCAGAAGGCCGTTGACTGCTACAACGCCGGCGCGACCGTGCTGCACCTGCACGTGCGCGAACTCGACGGCAAGGGCTCGAAGCGCCTGTCCAAGTTCAACGAACTGATCGCCGGCGTGCGCAAGGCGGTGCCTGAAATGGTCATCCAGGTCGGCGGATCGATCAGTTTCGCGCCCGAAAACGAGGGCGATGCCGCGAAGTGGCTGTCCGACGACACGCGCCACATGCTGGCCGAACTCGATCCGGTGCCGGACCAGGTCACCGTGACCGTGAACACCTCGCAGATGAACGTCACCGAGCATGCCGAACTGGCGGATTTCCGGGGTACCTCGCGCGAGAATCCCGCGATCTTCAACGCGTACAAGGAAATGACGGTGCCCGCGCAGCCCGGCTGGGTCGAGGAGCATATCCGCCGCCTGTCCGCCGCCGGCATCCAGAGCGCATTCCAGTGCTACAACATCAATAGCTTCGAATCGGTCGAGCGGCTGATCCGGCGCGGCATCTACAAGGGCCCGCTGGTGATGAACTGGGTCGCCATCAGCGGCGGCATGGATGCGCCGAGCGTGTTCAACCTGGCCAACATCGTCCGCGCGGTGCCGGATGGCGCGGTGCTGACCGTCGAAAGCTCGGTGCGCAACGTGCTGCCGGTGAACATGATGGGCATTGCGCTGGGGCTGCATGTGCGCTGCGGGACCGAGGACTGCCTGTGGAACCAGTCGCGCACGGCCAAGATGAGCACCGTGAAGCAGATCGAGCAGCTGGTGCGCATTGCCGGCGAATTCGGCCGCAAGGTGGCAAGCGCCCGGGAAGCGCGCGAGATCCAGAAGATCGGCGTGTTCTACGACACGGTCGAGGAGACGCTGGCGGCCAACGGCTTCGCGCCCAACCGCAACGGCGGCAACCAGGGCTTCCTGCGCAAGGCCGCCTGAACCGGGCCGGCTGTCACGGCTGGCGGCCCGCAGAAGGGCAGGGGCGGCGGCTGGCTGCCCCGAACCCTCGCACATTCGGAGACAACCATGAAGCAAGCACAACCGTCGGCGCGCCGCAGGGCGCTGCTGTCATGCATGCTCGGCCTGGCGCTGCCGGCCGCGTTCCCATCGGCTGCCCATGCCCATGCCCAGGCGTGGCCGGCCAAGGTGGTCAGGATCGTGGTCGGCGGTCCGGCCGGCGGCACCGCCGACATCCTCGCGCGCCTGCTCGCCGAGGGGCTGACGCAGTCGCTGGGCAAGCCGGTGATCGTCGAGCAGAAGCCCGGCGGCGCCGGCGCGATCGCGGTCGGCACGCTGCTGTCGGCGCCGCACGACGGGCATACGCTGCTGCTGATCCAGGGCGGCATCGTCTCCGAGACCCCGCTGGCGCTGAAGGTCTCGTTCGATCCGTTCAAGGACCTGAAGCCCATTGCCCAGGTGGCACGCACCGGCCTGGTCCTGGTCGGCAACCCGAAACTGCCGGCGAAGAACTTCAGCGAGCTGCTGGCCTACATCAAGAGCAAGCCGGGGCAGATCGACTACGCCTCGTATGCCGCCGGCATGCGCGGCCAGACCCTTGGGGTCCAGTTCAACCGACTGGCGGGGGTGAACATGAGCCACGTCGGCTACAAGGGCTCGCCGCCCGCGCTGCAGGACGTGATGGGCGGACACGTGCCGCTGATGTTCGACGGGCTGGCCACCTCGCTGCCGCTGATCAAGGCCGGCAAGCTCAGGGCCTATGCCGTGGCCTACCCGAAGCGCATTCCCGCGCTGCCGGACGTGCCGACCTTCGCCGAGGTCGGCTTCCCGGCGATGACGGAGCCGGGCTGGATGGGCTTGTGGCTGCCGCCGGACGTGCCGGCGGCGGTGCAGGAGAAGATCCGCAACGCCACGCTGGCGGTCGTGCAGCAGCCGGGCTACCGCAAGCACGTGGAAGACATGGGCATGGACAACGGCCAGCCGCTCGGCAGCGAAGCGCTGTCAAAGGAGGCCCGCGCGGCCTATGAGCGGCAGGCGGAGCTGCTGCGGTCGATTGGCTTCGTGCCGGAGTAGCGGGCCGCGAGCCGCTCGGGCGGGGGCGGGCCGCGGCCTATCGCTTCCGGCGCCGGCGGGCGCCGGCGAACATCGACATGTCGCGCAGGATGCAGTCGAGCAGCGTATTGGCTGCCACGCCCATCGGCCGGCCCGCCTTGACCAGCAGGCGCGCCTTGGCGGCTTCGAACAGCGGATGCGCGATCGGCAAGGTCACCAGTTCGCCGGACTGCAATTCCCGGTAGGCCGCAAAGCCGCCGATCAGCGTGATGCCGTCATGGCGCTTCACGAAGTGGCGCAGCACCGCCAGCGAATTGGTGGTCAGCGTCGGGCGGATCTGGATGTTCTCCGCGTAGGCCAGCATCTGCACCACCTGTCCCAGCCCGAAAGCCGGCGGCATCATCGCCAGCGGATAGTCGGCCAGCTCCTGCACGCCGACCTTGCCGCCGCGGCGCGCCAGCGGATGCCCGGCATGCACCAGCAGCACCACCGGCTGCGATGACGTCGCCACCCAGGCGATGTCGGCATGGCCGGGCGGGTTGTAGGCCAGGCCGATATGGGCGCGGCTTTCGGCCACCTCCTGCAGCACGTTGTTGACCGGCAGGATGTCGACGGTCACGTCCAGCCGGGGATAGCGCGCGCAGAAATCCGTCAGCACTTCATCCATCAGGCCGTCGACATAGCCCTCGCTGGTGGCGATGCGCACCTGGCCATGCTGCAGCCCGCGCAAGGCCTGCAGGCGGTCTTCGAACAGTTCCTGCTGGGCGCGGCAGCCGCGCCAGTACTCCAGCAGGTGCTGCGCGGCTTCGGTCGGCTGCACGCCGCGCGCATGGCGGTCGAACAGCGGCGCGCCCACCTCTTCTTCCAGCAGGCGGATCTGGCGTGTGATGACCGACGGCGAGGTGTTGATGCTGTCGGCTGCGCCACGGATCGAGCCGTGCGTCAGTACCTCGTGAAAATAGCGCAGCCTGCGCTGGTTCAGTTCCCGCATGTCGGATCTCGCTGTCTGGCGTGAAGGGCGCCGCGTGCCGTGGCGTTGCCTAGAGGGCAACGATAGCCGACTTAAGTTGCTCTTGCTCTGTTTTTTCAGATGCCAGACGATCAACGCCTGCCATCGAAAGACATCGCGTCCACAAGAGCCGACCACCACGGGAGAGATCGACATGTCCGCAACCCTGCCCCCACGCCATCTCACGGAAGGCGCCGGCGCCGCGCAGCAGGCGCTGTACCGCAAGCTGAACTGGCGCCTATTGCCGTTCCTGCTGCTGTGCTACACCTTTGCCTACCTGGATCGCGTCAACATCGGCTTCGCCAAGCTGCAGATGCAGAGCGACCTGGGCTTTTCCGACGCGGTGTACGGGCTGGGCGCGGGCATCTTCTTCTTTGGCTACGTACTGTTCGAGATCCCGAGCAACCTGTTGCTGCCCCGGATCGGCGCGCGCAAGACCATCAGCCGCATCCTGGTGCTGTGGGGCCTGACCTCGGCGGGCATGATGTTCGTGCGCGACGAAACCACGTTCTACGTGCTGCGTTTCCTGCTTGGCGTATTCGAGGCCGGCTTCGCCCCCGGGATGATCTTCTACCTGACCTACTGGTACGGGCAGCAACGCATGGCCCGCGTGATGGCGGTGGTGATGCTGGCGGGCCCCATCGGCGGCATCTTTGGCTCGCCGCTGTCCACCTGGCTGATGACGGCGCTGTCCGGTGCGCACGGGCTGGCCGGGTGGCAATGGATGTTCCTGGTCGAAGGGCTGCCCTGCGTGCTGCTTGGCGCGCTGGCCCTGCGCGTGCTGGCCGACCGCCCGGCCGACGCAAGCTGGCTCAGCGACGCGGAAAAGCGCATGCTGGCCGCCGAACTGCAGGCGCCCGCGGGCGGGCATCACTCGTTCGGCCAGGTGGCGCGCGATCCGCGCGTGTACTTGCTGGCCTTTGCCTACTTCACCATGATCTGCGGCATCTACGCGGTGAGCTTCTGGCTGCCGTCTATCCTGAAGGCGGACGGCGTCACCGACACCATGCAGATCGGCCTGTATTCGATGATTCCCTATATTGCCGCGGCGATCGCGATGCTGGTGATCGGCCGCAGCTCGGACCGCCGCGGCGAGCGCCGCTGGCACAGCGCGGTGCCCGCGTTTACCGGCGCGGTGGCGCTGGCCCTGGCCACGCAGTCCAGCGGCAACCTGCCGGTGTCGCTGCTGTGCATGACCATTGCCACGGCGATGATGTGGGCCGCCTATACCGTGTTCTGGGCGATCCCGTCGCAATACCTGAAGGGCGATGCCGCGGCCGGCGGCATCGCGCTGATCAACACCATCGGCCTGATCGGCGGCTTTCTCAGCCCTACCATCATCGGCACCGTGCGCACCGCCACGGGCAGCATGCAGGCCGGGCTGCTGGTGATGGTGGCGCTGCTGCTGGCCGGCGCGGCAGTGCTGGTGGCCAACCGGATGCCGGCGCCGCAGGGCGCGGTGTCGCCGGCGTGACGCCGGACTTTTGTTTCACGGAGAAGAACCTTGGCAACACGGATCCTGGTCGCCGGCTTCCAGCACGAGACCAATACCTTTGCGCCGTCAAAGGCAACTTACGCCAGCTTCGAGCGCGGCGAGGGCTTTCCCGCGATGGTGCGCGGCGACGACATGCGCGCGCTGCGCGACGTCAACATCCCGGCCGGCGGCTTCATGGCCGCCGCCGAACGCTACGGCTGGACGCTGCTGCCGGTGATCTGGGCCGGCGCCAGCCCGTCGGCGCACGTGACCGAGGACGCGTACGAGCGCATCGCCGGCGAGATCGTCGGCGCGGCGCGCGCTGGCGGCTTCGACGCGGTCTATCTCGACCTGCACGGCGCCATGGTGGCCGAGCACACCGACGACGGCGAGGGCACGCTGCTCGAGCGTATCCGCGCGGCGGTGGGCCCCGGGGTGCCGGTGGTTGCCTCGCTCGACCTGCATGCCAACGTCACGCACGCCATGCTGCAGGCCGCCGATGCGCTGGTGGCCTACCGCACCTACCCGCACGTAGACATGGCCGAGACCGGCGCGCGCGCCGCGGCGCTGGTGCAGCGACTGCTGGCGCGCAAGGGGCCGTTGCACTGCGCGGTGCGACGGCTGCCGTTCCTGATCCCGATCAACGGCATGTGCACGATGCTGGAGCCGGCGCGCGGCATGTACGCGCTGTTGCAGCAGGGCGAACGCGGCGACGTGGTGTCGCTGTCGTTCGCGCCGGGCTTCCCGGCCGCCGATTTCCCGGAATGCGGTCCGGTGATCTGGGGCTATGGCGACGACGCCGGCACGGCCGAAGCCGCGGTGCAGGCGCTGTACGATCGGATGCTGGCCGACGAGCCCGCCTGGGAGGTGCCGTTCCTCTCGCCCGACGAGGCCGTGCTCGAAGCCATGCGGCTGGCTGCGGGGGCCACGCGGCCGGTGGTCATCGCCGACACGCAGGACAACCCCGGCGCGGGCGGCGATTCGAACACCATGGGCATGCTGCGGGCCTTGCTGCGCCACGGCGCGCGGCAGGCGGCGATCGGGCTGATCTGGGACCCGGCCGCGGCGGCCGAGGCGCACCGCGCCGGCGTGGGCGCGACCATCGACGTCGCGCTCGGGGGCGTATCCGGGGTGCCCGGCGACGCGCCGCTGCGCGGTCGCTTCGAGGTGCTGAAGCTGTCCGATGGCGTATGCCGCTACGGCGGGCCGATGATGCACGGCATGCAGGCCGATGTCGGCCCGGTGGCACTGTTGCGCATCGACGATGTGCAGGTGGTGGTCAGTGCCGGCAAGGCCCAGATGCTCGACCGCAACCTGTTCCGCGTGGGCGGGGTCGAGCCCGAGGCGATGAAGATCCTGGTCAACAAGAGCTCGGTGCACTTCCGTGCCGATTTCCAGGGCATCGCGCATGCCGTGCTGGTGGCCAAGGCACCGGGCCCGATGACGGCCGATCCCGCGGACCTGCCCTGGACCCGGCTGGCGCCGGGCATCCGGCTCAAGCCGATGGGCAGGCCGTTCGAGCCGTAATGCCGGAGCCGGGCCGGCAGGAGGCCCGGCCCCTCATGCCTGGCGCCGCGCCAGCGCCAGGAAGGCGCCCAGCCCCACCATCGTGACGCCCGAGGCACGGGTCATCAGCCGCGCGCGCGCCGCGCTCGCGGCGCCCGACCTGAGCAGGCGATGCGCGGCGAAGACCACGACCACGTCCACCAGCGTGTTGAGCGCGACGCAGATGCAGCCCAGCAGCACCAGTTGCGACACGGCCGCCTGGCCCGGCGCGACGAACTGCGGCAGGAACGCGAGGAAGAACAGCGCGGTCTTGACGTTCAGCACCTCGACCACCACGCCTTCGGCCAGCGCGCGGCGCGCGCCCCGCGGCGGCACGGCGGCGACCGCGGCGGGCTGCTCCTTGCGCCGCAGCAGGCGAATGCCCAGGAACACCAGGTACGCCGCGCCCAGGTACTTGAGCAGGCTGAACGCCATCGCCGACTGGGCGATGACCAGCGACACGCCCGCGGCAGCGGCAAGCACATGGAGCAAGCCGCCGATGCCCGTGCCCAGGCATGAGGCGAGGCCCTCCGACCGTCCGCCGGCCGCAGTCCGCGCGACGACATAAGCAATGGCCGGGCCGGGGGTAATGGCGAGCACGACGGCGGCGATCAGGAAGGGAATCAGCGACATGGTCAGGCTCCTTGACGGTGAGGCAGGGTCGAGCGGCGCGGCGGCGTCCGGACCGGGCCGGCGCACGCGCGGATACAGGCGGGACCGGATCAGACCGCGTTGCGCATCGACTGCGCCAGCTCGGCGCAGCCGCGCGCGTGCAGCGTGTCGGCCGCGCCGAGGCGGTCCCGCGTGTCCTTGTTCTGGCCGAGCTTGCGCTTGCCCACCAGCGACGTCACGGCGATCTCGAGGCCGACGATGCCGCGCAGCATGGCGTCGAGGTAGTCGGGCGGGGCGTCGCCCATCTTCCACGGGCGCGGTTCGGCGGCCTCGTGCCGCCGCGTCAGGCGCGCTACCAGGCCGCGCACGAAGCGCTCGTCGTCGCGCACGGTGAGGATGCCGTGCGCGTGCACCACCTCGTAGTTCCAGGTCGGCACCTGCCGATGCGTCTCATGCTTGCTCGGGTACCAGTTCGGCGAGACATAGGCCTCGGCGCCGCGGAACACCACCATCACCGGCGTGCCGGTCGGGCACCGCTGCCAGACCGGGTTGGCCCGCGCCACGTGCGCGGTGAGGACGCCGTTGGCACCGGCGCCGGGGTCGAATTCGAACGGCAGATGGTCGGCATCCAGGCCGTGCTGGCCGTGCGTGACCAGCATGCCCAGCGGGTGCGCATGGATGATGCGGGCAAGGGCGTCGGGGCGGGTTTCGGCGAAATGTTCGGGGAGGTACATCGTTGGGGCTCGGGGCGATCGGATGCTCGATACTGTCGCCGACAACTGGCACAATCGGAAGGTCCAGTTTCAAGGAATCTGAATGGGCCAGTTTGACGAGCCCGCCGGCACCCGCCCCGGCGCCACGGGCGCCGGACGCCGCATCTATGACCTGCTGCGCGCCCAGATTGCCGACGGCACCCTGCTGCCGGGTGCGCCGGCGCCGTCCACGCGCGGCCTGGCGGCCGAGCTGGGGGTATCGCGCACCACCGTGACCGCCGCCTACGAACAGCTGGCGGCAGAGGGTTTCCTGGTCACGGCCAGGGGGCGGGCGGCCCGCATTGCCAGCCCGCTGGCGGCTGCCCCGCCGGCCCGGCCGGATGCCGCGCGGCACGCCAGGGAACCGGCGCTGTCGCAGTTCGGCCGCCGCGTGGCGGCACTGGGGCTGCCGGCAGCGCCGCCGGCCGAGCCGGTGCGCTTCGATTTCCTGTACGGCTCGGTGGCCTGGCGGGACTTCCCGGCGCTGGCGTGGCGGCGCGCCTGGCAGGCCGAGCTGCTGCGCCAGCACGACAGCCTGTGCTACGCCGCGCCGGAAGGCGAGGCAGCCCTGCGGCGCGCGCTGCAGGGCTACCTGCGCCGCGCGCGCGGGCTGGCCTGCGACGCCGGACAGATCGTGGTGGTGCATGGCTCGCAGCAGGGCATCGACCTGTGCGCGCGGCTGTTGCTGGATGACGGCGATACCTTCGCCTTTGAAGAGCCCGGCTACCTGATGGCCAGGCGCTGCTTCGAAGCCACCGGCGCCCGGTGCCTGTCCGTTCCGGTGGACGGGCAGGGCATGGATACCGCCAGCCTGCCGGCGGATGACCGGGTCCGGCTGGCCTACGTGACGCCGTCGCACCAGTTCCCGCTGGGGGGCGTGCTGCCGATCGGGCGCCGGCAGGCACTGCTGCAATGGGCCCGGCGCCACGACGCCTGGATCGTCGAGGACGACTATGACGGCGAATTCCGCTACGGCCAGCGCCCGATCGATACCCTGCGCGCGATCGACACCGATGGCCGCGTGATCTATGTCGGCACCTTCTCCAAGGCGCTGTCGCCGCAGCTGCGGCTGGGGTACCTGGTGCTGCCGCCGGAACTGGTGCCGGTGTTCGGCCAGGTCAAGCGGCTGGCCGACCGCCATGCCCCCGTGCTGGAACAGCGCGTGCTGGCCGCACTGATCGACAGCGGCGCCTACGAGCGCCACGTCCGTCGCATGCGCCGCGAGAACGAGCGCCGCCGCGCGGCGCTGCTCGATGGCATTGCGCGCCACCTGCCCGGCGATGCCGAGGTCAGCGGCACCGCCGCCGGGCTGCACGTGGTGCTGTGGCTGCCGTCGCTGCGGCCGCGGGACGAGCCGGCACTGGTGGCCGCCGCGCGCGGCGCCGGCGTGGGCGTCTACCCGGTCTCGGCGCTGTATGCCCGGCCGCATGGGGCGGGCCGGCCCCGTGCGGCCGGCCTGGTGCTGGGCTACGCCAGCCTGACCAGCGCGCAGATAGAGCAGGGCGTGCGCGTGCTGGGCACGGTGGTCGCGGCGATGGCGGGTTGACCGGCGGCACGCCCGGCGCTGCGTGCCGGGCATTTCTGCCAATGACATTGAACAGAACGGCAATTGGCCCACCTGGCGCAACGCTCTAACGTCTGTCGAAAACGACCGCGGCCGGCACGCCGGGCGGCAACAGAACGACAACCAGGAGACAGCGCATGGCTATCACAAGGCGTGGCATGGGAGGGCGTTTGCTATCGGTCGTGGCCAGGGCCATGGCGGCAATGGCGATCTGCGCGGCGGCAGCGCCGGCCGCGACGGCAGCTGGCGATTTCCCGGCCAAGCCCATCGAGTTCTGGATTCCGTTCCCGCCCGGCGGTCCCACCGACGGCTCGCTGCGCACGCTGCTGGCAGCCGCCGGCAAGGAACTGGACCAGCGCGTGGTGCCGATCAACAAGCCCGGTGCGGGCGCCACGCTGGCGGCCCAGGTGATGTCCCAGACCGCGGCGCCGAACGGCTACACGCTGTCGATGGTCGCGGCCAATATCTTCCGCATGCCGCACCTGCAAAAGACGCCATACGACCCGCTCAGGGACTTTACCTACATCATCGGCCTGACCAACTACCGCTATGGCCTGGTGGTGCGCGCCGACGCGCGCTGGAAGACGCTGGAAGAATTCCTTGCCTACGCGAAGGCGAACCCTGGCAAAGTGACCTACGGTGCGGTCGGCATCGGCAGCTCGGGACATATCTCGATGGAGAAGCTGGGCCGGGCCGCCGGCGCCAAATTTACCTTCGTGCCTTACAAGGGCGGCGCCGAGGAAATGATGGCGTTGATGGGCGGCGACATCGATGCGGTGCTTGACCCGGGCTGGGGCCAATTCGCCGTCGCCGGCAAGGTGCGGCCGCTGGCCATCGTCGGCGACGCGCGCTTTGCTCGCTTCAAGGATGTGCCGACCCTGAAGGAGCGGGGCTACGACATTACCGCCAGCTCGCTGGTGGGCATCGTCGGCCCGCGCGGCATGGATCCGGCGGTAGTCAGGAAGCTGCACGATGCGTTCTTCCGCGCCGCGCAGGACCCCGCCTACCTGCGCTCGCTCGAGGCCATCGACCTGGAGCCCATCCACCTCAACAGCGCGGACTACACCAGGTTCGCAGCCGAACAATTCGAGCGCGAAAAGCGCGTGGTGCAGCAGCTCGATATCAGCCTGCAGTGATCGGCGTGCGATCATCGCGCGACCGGCTGCACTGTCTCAGTGCAGCCGGTCATGCCGGGCCATCCGTGGCTCGGGTTAGCGCAACTTCTTTGGTACGCTGGTGGTATGCCTGCCGCTGCCATCGCTGCTTGCGCCCCGAGCGCGTGACTTCCGCACTCCTCCGGCTGGCAGCGGCCAAAGGAGTGATCATGCAAGAGCTGAGCTTTAGCGCCCTGCTGTACCGCTATTTCTTCTTCGGCTGGCTGTTCCGGGACGCCAGCCGCGGCAACCGCGCCGAACGCACGCGCGCCTGGCACTTCAACCAGGCGCGCGCGCATTGGCTGCTGACCTACATGCGGCGCTGGCTCTGGTGCGGCGTGTTGTTCTACGCGCTGGGCAGTGTGGTGGAGCTGATGCTGTCCGCGCCGGCGCTGTCGGCGCTCTTCTATGTGCCCGGCGCGCTGTGCGTGCCGGTCAACGTTGTCATCGGCGTGCTGTGGCTGGGCCTGAAGACGCTGCCCGGGCCTCTGTGAACATGACGGCCGTATTCCTGCCCGCGGCAATCGCGCAGCAAGTCCGCCTGGCCCATGCCGTGATTGCACGTCATCTGGACGGCACGCTGCTGGGTGTCCACCTGTTCGGTTCGGCACTCGATGGCGGGCTGCGGCCGCACAGCGATATCGACCTGCTGGTGACCACGCGCGGCGGGCCCGACGATGCCCTGCGGCAAGCGCTGCTGCGCGACCTGCTGGAGGTCTCGGCTCCGCCGGGCAGCGCCGGGCCGTGGCGGCCGCTGGAAGTTACCGTGGTGGCGCGCGGCGAAGTGGTGCCATGGCGCTACCCGGCCACGCGCGAACTGCAGTTCGGCGAATGGCTGCGCCAGAACATCCAGGCCGGCATGTTCGAGGGCCGGAAGCCGGACCACGATCTCGCCATCCTGCTGACCCAGGTGCGGCAGCACAGCATCGCGCTGCTGGGTCCGACGGCCACGACGTGCTTCGAACCTGTTCCCCGGCAGGACTTCATCGCCGCGCTCGCCGATACCGTCGCCCAATGGCAGACCGAAAGCGACTGGGCCGGCGACGAGCGCAATGTGGTGCTGGCAATGGCGCGGATCTGGTACAGCGCCGCCACCGGCCGGATCGCGCCCAAGGACGTCGCCGCCGCCTGGGTGCTGGAGCGCCTGCCGGCCGCGCAACGGCCGGTGATGGCAGCGGCGCGGGCGGCGTACCTGTCGGGCGGGCCGGATGATCCGGTGCTGCGTGGTGCGGCGGTTGCGGTGTTCATGCGGTACGCCGCAGGCGTGGTCAGGGCGCTGCTGGCGCAGCCGGCCGGGCACAGTCCCATGCGGTGAGGACCGGTATCGCCCGCGCCAGTCGGCGGCCGCCAACGGCTTGCTGCTCTCTCTGCTATGGTTAACAGGCCTTTCCGTCACGCGTGCCCGCCCCTGGCCGGCATCGCGCACGGCGGTCCACGGCAACCTTGAAACCAGGGAGAACGGCATGAAACCCGGCAAGCTAATCGTGGCGGCGGCGCTTGCCGCCGCGTCCGCTACAGCGCTGGCGCAACCCGAGACCCGCGTCGACTCGGTTTCCGGCGTGGGCGCATCGCGCACCACCGGCACGGTCAAGGCCACGGCCACGGTGGCGGCCATCGATGCGGCCACCCGCACCGTTACGCTCAAGGACGAGCAGGGCAAGCTCACCGACGTGCAGGTGGGCGACGACGTGCGCAACTTCGGGCAGCTGCGCGTGGGCGATGCGGTCACGGCGGAATACACGCAGGCCTTGTCGGTCAGCCTGAACCGCCAGAGCGGCATCCGCTCCAGCAGCGAGCGCGAGATCACGCAGCGCGCCGCGCCGGGCGCGAAGCCGGGCGGCATGGTCGGGCGCGAGGTCACGGTCACCGCGGACGTGGTGGCGGTCGACACCAAGACCGGCATGGTGACGCTGAAGGGGCCGCAGGGCCGGATGGTGGACGTGCATGTCGCCGACCCGAAGCAGCTGAAGGCGGTGCGCGCCGGCGAGCAGGTGCAGGCGGTCTACACCGAGGCGATCGCGATCTCGGTCACGCCGCGCAATGCTCGCTGATTTGCCGTCGGCCGTCCGCTACATCACGCGCCCGAACCACCACAGCGACAACAGCCCCGCGCACGCCGCCAGCAGCGCGCCCAGCGCGGCGAACAGCGCGGTGATCTCGACCTGGCTGCGCTTGTCGAACGCCAGCCGCGCGTTGAGCGCGCGGTACACCCGCTTCAGTTCGGTGGCATCCTCCAGCCGAAAGTACTCGGCACTGGTGGCGTCGGCGACTTCCTTCAGCACCTTCTCGTCCAGCCTGACGCGGGCCGACCAGCCGTCGACCGAGAGCACCACGCCTTCAGGGGTGCCCACGCCCACGGTATAGATGCGCACGCCGTGCTCCGCGGCAAGCTGGGCCGCGCGCATCGCCGCCGGGCCGGCGTTGCTTTCGCCGTCGGAGAACAGCACGATCGCGCCGGCGGTATAGGAGCCCGGCTGCACCGGCTCGCTGTTGCCGGGCGGATTGGCCAGGCCCCGTGATCGCCTTGGCGGCGGCGTGTCGTCGTTCATCAGCCGCTCGGCATCGGGCGTGAGCTCCGGCAGCAGTGTGGTCAGCGCAATCAGCATGCCGTTGCCCAGCGCGGTGCCGCCCTGCGGCTGCAGGCGCTCGATCGCGGTGGCAACGGCCTCCCTGGCGCGGGTGGGCGCCTGCGCCACGGCGGCGGTGCCGGCCATCGCAACCACGCCGACGCTGACGCCTGCGGGTTGCGCCTCCAGCAGGGTGGTGGCGGCCTGCTGGGCGGCGCCCAGGCGGCTGGGCTTGACATCCTGGGCGCGCATGCTGCCGGACAGGTCCATCACCAGCACCACCGTCTCGATGCGCGAAGGCAGCATCATCACCGCCTGGGGCCGCGCGATCGCCGCGATCAGCGCGGCCAGCGCCAGCAGGATCAGCAACGGCGCCACGTGGCGGCGCCAGCCACTGCCGCCCCGCGTCGCAACGCCCGCTGTCTTCAGCGCCGGGTAATGCCCGGCCGCGTGCCGCCTGCGCCGGTCGAGCCAGACATAGCCCGCCGCCAGCCCTCCGACCAGCGCGAACAGCCACAGCATGCCTGGCCACAGGAAGCTGAACACGGGCAGGCGGCTGAGCGCGTCGATCATGCGGCCCCCCTGGCGATGTTGGCGGCCCTGGCGCTGCCTTGCTGGCGCCGGCGCTGGCGCGCGAAGCTCAGCAGCGCCAGGTCGAGCCGGGCGTAGGTCGACAGCGTCAGGCATGCCACACCGGCGCGCGCGAAGGCCTGGCGCAGCTCCGCCTCGCGCGCCTCGGCGGCGGCTGCGAAGCGCTTGCGGAAGGACGGGTCATGGGTATCGACGAACAACTGCTCGCCGGTCTCCGCATCCTGCAGCACCACCAGTCCCAGGTCCGGCAACGCGGTTTCGAGCGGATCGACCAGCCGCACCGCGACCACTTCATGGCGCCGCGCGAGCATGCCAAGCGACGCCTGCCAGCCCGGCGCGCTGATGAAATCCGACACCACGAACACCACCGAGCGCCGCCTTGCCACCGCGCGGGCGCGTTCGAGCAGGTCGCGCAGCCGGGTGTCGCCCGGCGATGCGGCCGGCGTGGCGCGCATGCGGTGCAGCAGGTGCAGCAGCTGCCGGCGCCCGGCGCGCGCCGGCACCACCGTGGCGTCGGCATTGGCGGCGCCGCCATAGAGCACGGCGCCCACCCGGTTGCCATAGCGCGTCAGCAGCAGCGCCATCACCGTGGTGAAGTCGCTCAGCAGGTCGCGCTTGCGCACGCTGCCCGAGCCGAAGTCGATCGAGCCGCTCAGGTCCAGCAAGAACCAGGCCGCGACCTCGCGGTCTTCCTGGTACTCGCGCACATGCGGCGTCTGCAGTCGCGCGGTCACGTTCCAGTCGATATGGCGCACGTCGTCGCCGGCGTGGTATTCGCGCAGGTCGGCAAAGTCCAGGCCGAAGCCGCGGAACAGCGTGCGGTAGTCGCCTTGCAGCAGCCCGTCGAGGCGGCGCACCACAGTCCATTCCAGGCGCCGCAGCAGGGCATCGGTCTGGTTTGCGCCGGCGCCGGCCAGCGCCACGCCGGATACAACGCCGGAAGCAATCCCGGGCGCGGTGTCCGGGGCGTCCCGGGGCTTAGTCCGCCGCCGCCCGAACATGGGATTCCATGGGCCGCTCGGGAACCGGCAGCGCCTGCGAGATGCGGGAGATGAGCTGGTCGGCGGTCACGCCGTCGGACATGGCCTCATACGAGAGCGACAGGCGATGGCGCAACACGTCCGGCACCAGGTCGGCCACGTCCTCGGGCAGGGCGTAGTGGCGGCCGCGCAGGTAGGCCAGCGCGCGCGCGCCTTCGACCAGGCCGATGGTGGCGCGCGGGCTGGCGCCGAACGACACGTAGCGGTCCAGGTCCGCCAGGCCGTAGTCGCCAGGCTTGCGCGTGGCCGCGACCACGCGCACCGCGTACTGGACCAGGCTGGGATCGACATACACCTTGCGGCAGGCCTCCTGCAGCGCGCTCAGGTGCTCGGGCGTGGCCACCGGGCTTACGCTGATGCGCGGGCCGGTGACGCGGTTGACGATCACCACTTCTTCCTCTTCCGACGGATAGCCCACCAGCACCTTCATCATGAAGCGGTCGACCTGCGCCTCGGGCAGCGGGTAGGTGCCCTCGGTCTCGATCGGGTTCTGCGTCGCCATGACCAGGAACGGCGCGGGCACGCGATGGGTCTCGCCGGCGATGGTGACCTGCTTCTCCTGCATCACTTCCAGCAGCGCGCTCTGCACCTTGGCCGGCGCGCGGTTGATCTCGTCGGCCAGCAGCAGGTTGGCAAAGACCGGGCCGCGCACCGTCGAGAACTCGCCCGTGCCCTGGTTGTACATGCGCGTGCCGACCAGGTCGGCCGGCAGCAGGTCCGGCGTGAACTGGATGCGCTTGAAGGTGCCGCTCATGGTCCGCGCCAGCGTGTTGACGGTCAGGGTCTTGGCCAGCCCCGGCACGCCCTCCACCAGCAGGTGGCCGCCGGACAGGATGGCCACCAGCACCCGTTCGAGAAAATGGTCCTGCCCGACCACCACGCGTTTTACCTCGTACAGCAGGCGTTCCATCAAGTTGGCGCTGTCGGCTGCGCCCCTGGCTTGGTCGTTCATAGGTCCCCGCGTCAGAAAGGAGAAGTTCCGATGGATACGCCGGCGCTTTCGATCGTGGTGGCGAAGCCGATGCCGATGAAGGTGCCGCTGTTGCCCGGGTTGAGGATGGCGGTGACGATGCCCACCACCTCGCCATTCATGTTCACCAGCGGGCCGCCCGAGTTGCCCGGATTGACCGCGGCGTCGAACTGGATCAGCTTGTCCAGGGTCCGCTTGTTGTCCGACGCGACGAACTCGCGGTCCAGCCCGGACACCACGCCGGCGGATACCGACGGCCCGATGCCGAACGGAAAGCCCACCGCGACCACTTCGGATCCGGGCAGCAGGTCCCGGCTGGAACCCAGCGTTGCCGCCGGCAGGTCGTCGGGTATCGACTTGGCCTGGATCACCGCCAGGTCCTTCTCGGGGATCGTCTGCAGCACTGTGGCCTCGGACGTGTGCCCGTCGTGGAAGGTCAGTTCCAGGCGCCGCGCTCCGGCAATCACGTGGAGGCTGGTAAGGATCACGCCGCGCTCGGTCACCACCACGCCCGAGCCGATGTGGCGGGATTCCGGCTTGTTCTCCGCGCTGTTGCCGGGCGGACGTTCGTTGGGCAGTGGCGGGGCGGTGGGGGCGGGGGGAGTCGACGGTGAGGCTTCGGGCGGCGTGGTCGGGGCGTCACGTCCGGCCTGCGGCGCGGAAGCCGCATCGGCGGTTTTTGCGGGCGCGGGGTAGTTGCGGATTTCGACCACCGATTCACGCACCGCCTCGGCCGCCATGGCGGTGCGCGAGGGCAGGGGCTTGGTCTCGAGCGTGTGCAGCACGGCCGCGTCGATGTCCTTCTGCGTCAGCGCGCGCGGCTTGGGCTGCAACAGCCACGCCGAGCCCACACTGGCGGCAAGAACCAGCGCGACGGTCGCCGAGACCCATCCGTAGATCGTCACCCGTTTCATCGCAGCCCCCGAGGTCCCGTCCCGCCTTAAAAAATACAGTACCATCCTCTTACCCACGCGCCAAGGAGCAGGGCATGCAGTTTCTCTGGCCGCAGATGCTCTGGTTGCTGCTTGCGCTTCCGGTGCTGGCAGCCGCCTACCTGTACCTGCTCGCGCGGCGCAAGAAGGCGGCGGTGCTGTATGCAAGCCTTGCATTGCCGCGCGCCGCGCTCGGCCCGCGCCAACGCCTGCGGCGCCACATTCCACCGTTGCTGTTCTTCTTCGCGCTGGCCGCGGCATTGCTGGCCTGCGCGCGTCCCAGCGCCACCATCACGCTGCCGGCCGATACCGTGACCCTGGTGCTGGCGATGGACACCTCGCGCAGCATGGAGGCCGCCGACGTGCCGCCCAACCGCATCAGCGCCGCCCAGCAGGCCGCGCGCGACCTCGTCGTGGGGCTGCCGGCCAGCGTGCGGCTGGGCATCGTTTCCTTCGCCGGCACCGCGGCGGTGGTGCTGCCGCCCACCGACAACCGGCAGGACATGCTCGACGCGATCGATCGCTTCCAGCTGCAGCGCGGCACCGCCACCGGCAGCGGCCTGTTCCAGGCGCTGGCGGTGCTGTTTCCGGAAGACGGCATCGACCTCGAAGTGATCCTGTTCGGCAGCCGCTCGGACCGCGCCGGACGCGGCACCTCGCTCGACGAGGCCGCCGCGGCCGACGCCGCGCGCCGGCGCGAACAGAACCAGCAGGCGGCGCAGCCCGGCTCGTACCCGCACGGCGCGGTGATCCTGCTCAGCGACGGCCGGCGCACCACCGGGCCAGACCCGCTCGACGCCGCGCGCATGGCCGCCCAGCGCGGCGTGCGCGTCTACACCGTCGGCTTCGGCTCGCAGCAGGTCACGTCCGCGCCGGAGTCCAGCCTGGCGTACTTCATGCAGCTGGACGAACCGGCGCTGCGCGCGGTCGCCGCCATCACCGGCGGCGAGTACTTCCACGCCGGCACGGCGGCCGACCTGAGCCAGGTCTACCGCCAGCTCAGCGCGCGCTTTGCGCTGGAGCGCAGGGAAACCGAATTGGGTGCCTTGTTCGCCGCAGGGGCGGTGGCGTTGCTGGCGCTGGCGTGTGGGTTGTCGATGTTGTGGTTCAGGCGGTGAGGTGGCAAGCGATGGCGGAGTCATGTGAGGAGGCGACGGCCGCCTCTATTGCCTACTGGTCTGCCTTCGCGCCCGAACGGCGCACGATTTCCGCCCATTTCCTGCCCTCAGCGGCGTTGTAGCGGGCAAAGTCGGCGGGCGACGAGCCCACCGGCTCAGCACCCATGTCCGCGTATTGCTGGCGCACATCGGGCCGTTTCAGCGCGGCAGCCGCATGCGTGGCAAGCTTCTCGACCACTGCTGCCGGCGTGCCTCGCGGCGCCCACAAGCCATACCAGGTACTGATGTCGAAGCCGGGCAAGCCGGACTCCGCAACGGTCGGGATGTCGGGCAACGCGCTCGCGCGGCGCGGGGTGGTAACAGCGATGGCACGTAGCTTGCCGGACTTGATAAACGGCATGGCGGACGGCATGGAATCGAACATCAGCTGGATCTGGCCGCCCATCAGATCCGTCAGCGCCGGCGCGCTGCCCTTGTATGGAACATGCTGCATCGGCACCCTGGCCGCCAGCTTGAACGATTCGCCGGCCAGGTGCTGGGCCGAGGCATTGCCCGCCGAGCCGAAGTTAAGCGCGCCGCCCTCGCGCCTGGCATAGGCAATCAGGTCCTGCACGGTCTTCACCGGCGAGGCGTTGTTGACCACCAGCACCAGCGGTACGTCGGCCAGCTGCGTGATTGGCACGAAATCCTTGAACGCGTCATAGCGCATCTTCGGCTGGATGCTGGGGTTGATCACATGCAGCGAGGCATTGGCGAGGATGGTGTAGCCGTCAGCGGCCGCGCGCGCCACGGCTTCGGCGCCGATCATGCCGCTGGCGCCGGGTTTGTTGTCGACCACCACGCCCTGGCCCAGGCTTTCGCCCATCTTGACCGCCACCACGCGCGCCAGCAGGTCGGTGGGTCCGCCGGCCGGGTAGGGCAGCACCATGCGCACCGGATGTTGCGGAAATTCCTGCGCGCCGGCGGCGGCGGGCAGCAGCGCGCTGGCGGCCGACAGCACCAGCGCCGCGCGCAGCCGCGTCCATATCGCATGTGGTTTCGGATATCGGGTGTTCACGTCTCTGTCTCCTTGATTTTTATCGCTACCTTGCCCACCACCTGGCGGGATTCCAGCGCGGCCAGGGCATCGCCCAGGCCGGTGATCGGATACGTCGCGGACACGGTCGGCGCCAGCTTGCCCTGCGCGGCCCAGTCGAACAGCGTTGCCATGACGTCCTGCAGCGCCGCGGCGTGCTGTGCGCGCTCGTTGGCGGGCGTCCAGCCGATATAGCGGCCAAAGAAGAACCCGTGCAGCGTCAGGTTCTTGACCAGTAGCAGGTTCACCGGTGCCTGCGGGATGGTGCCGCTGGCAAAGCCGATGCTGAGGATGCGGGCGTTGGCCGCCGCCGCGCGCAGCGCCTGCTGGAACAGCTCGCCACCGACGGGGTCCACCACCACGTCGGCACCGCGGCCGCCGGTCAGGGCCTTGACCGCGCTTGCCAGGTCCGCCGGCGCCACTGCGTGCGTGGCGCCGCGCCGCAGCGCGTCGGCACGCTTGGCCTCGGTGCTGGCGCATGCGATCACGGTGGCGCCGAGCTCGCGCGCAATCTCCACGGCGGCCAGGCCCACGCCCGCGCCGGCCCCCAGCACCAGCACGGTATCGCCGGGGCGCAGCGCGCAGCGCCACACCAACCCGCAATAGGCCGTGCCGTACGAAATCGGAACCGGCAGCGCGACCGTCGAGGGCAGCGCGTCCGGCACGCCATAGACCGTGTATTCGGGCACCGTGACCCGTTCGGCAAAGCAGCCCCAGTCCGCGATCGCCACCACGCGGTCGCCCGGGCGTAGCCGCGTGACGGCATCGCCGCAGGCGACCACGCGGCCGACGGCCTCGGTCCCCGGCACGAAAGGCAGCGGCGGGCGCCTTTGGTACTGCCCGGCAATCATCAGGCCGGTGGCATGGCTTACGCTGGCATACTCGACCGCGATCGTGACCGCATGCGGGTCAGCCAGCGCCGGCTCGGGAATGGATTGCACGGAGACGTCGTGCACACTGCCAAATCGTTCGCACACCAGCGCTTTCATTTGACACCTGCCCTGGCCGCAGGGGCCTGTCGCGCCACGCCCTGGCGCAGCCAGTCGTCGATGGCCAGCTGGCTGAAGCCCGCCTCGCGCAGGATCTCGACGGTATGTTCGCCGTTGGCCGGCGCCGGGCCGGCATCCCGGCGCAAGCCGCGCGCCGGGATCCCGGCAAAGGGCAGCGGCCCCAGCCCGGGCTGCGCGATGGCCTGGAAAGTTTGCCGATGCGCGGCCTGCGGATGCGCGAGCACGTCGTCATAGGTGCGCACCGGGGCATGCAGCACGTCATGCCGGCTGAGGATTTCCTGCCATTGCGCGGTGGTGCGCGTGGCGATGCAGCGCGCCACCAGCTGGTTGAGCAGCGCGGCATGGGCCATGCGCGCGGCGTTGTCGGCAAAGCGCGGGTCTTCGAGCCAGTCGGAATGGTCCAGCGCCCGGCACAGCTTGCCAAACTGCGCGTCGTTCAGCGCCAGCAGCGTCAGGCTGCCGTCGCGGCTGGCATAGACGCCGTTGGGCGCGCTGACTGGCCCCGCGGCGGACGGGCCGCCGATGGCATGCTCGAGCAGGTTGTTGGCCTGCAGCGCGCAGCAGGCCTCGAACAGGTTCAGCTCGACATGGCCGCCGCGCCCGCTGCGATAGCGCCGGCACAGTGCCGCGGCGCACGCCTGCGCGGCATAAAGGCCGGTGGCGGCATCGGCCAGCAGCATGCCGATGCGGCGCGCGCTGCCATCGGCGTCCCGGTTGGCGAACATCAGTCCGGAATCCGCCTGCATGACAGAGTCCGACGCCGGATAGTCGGCATACGGACCATCCGCGCCATAGCCGCTGATCGACACATAGACCAGCTCAGGGCGTTGCGCGGCCAGCGCGGCATAACCCACGCCCAGCCGTTCGGCCACCTGCGGGCGAAAGTTCTGCACCAGCACGTCGGCCTGCAGCGCCAGGTCCTGCAGCACGGCCTTGCCGGTGTCGGTGGTGGCATCGATGCAGGCGCTGCGCTTGCCGCCGTTATAGGCCAGTGCCAGCGCGCTGGTATCGCCGCGCACGACACCGACCTTGCGGCCCCAGTCGCCCGCGGGCGGCTCGATCTTGACGACTTCCGCGCCTTGCTGCCACAGGATGTGAGCGCAATACGGGCCGGCAATGCCCTGGCTGATGTCCAGCACGCGCAAGCCGGCAAAGGGCAGGTCGGTGTCGTCCGGTCTGGTGGTGGAGAGTGAGGGCATGAGCTCGTCGGCAGGGATAAACACGAGCTTTATGCTAGGGTTGGCCTTCCGCCGAAACAATCCCCCGATTTGTGCCAATGGTGTTGACTGATGATTGACAATGATTTCGATCTCAACCTGGTGCGGCTCTTCGTCACCATGGTCGAGTCGCGCACGCTGACGGCGGCGGCGCAGCGCAGCGGCATGACGCGCTCGAACGTGTCGCGCCGGCTGAAGCTGCTGGAGCAGCATCTGGGCGCGCAGCTGATGCGCCGGACCACGCGGCATGTCGAGCTGACCGAAGCGGGACAGCTGCTGTATGCGCATGGCTTGCGCATGCTGGATGAACTGCAGTCCGCCAATACCGCCATCGACAGCCTCGGCACGGTGGTGCGCGGCGATGTGCGGATCCGCCTGCCGACGGGGCTGGGCCACCTCTACCTGACGCCGCTGCTGCTGGAATTCGCGCGCAGCTATCCGCGGATTTCGCTGCGCGTGGTGATCAACGACAACATTGGCGACCTGATTCCGGCCGAGGTCGACGTGGCGCTGAAGATCACTTCGCAGCCGCCGGACGATCACGTGGCGCGGCGCATCTGCGAGGTGGGCTGGTGCCTGTGCGCATCGGCATCGTTTCTGGACCGCCACGGGCCGGTCCGCACCGTGGCCGACCTGGAGCGCTGCGACATGATTGCGCCGGCATCGCTCGGACGGCGCTTTACGCTGAAGGTATGGCTGGCCGGCACGCCGATGACACTGCGCGTGTCGCCGCGGATCCAGTCAGGCGACTATCCGTTCCTGTTCGAATCGGTAATGGGCGGACTGGGCGTGGCGCTGCTGCCGCGGTATGCGGTCTGGCGGCAATTGCAATCGGGACAGATGCGCGAGGTGCTGGCCGAGTGCGAAGCCGAGGGCGTGGGCGACAGCGTCTACATGCTGACCGCGCCCAACCGCTATCCGACCCTGGCCACGCGCACGCTGATGGACTTTATCCGCCAGCACCTGGAGCGGCAGGCCGAGAACTGGGGCAGCCGCCACGCCGCTGCGGCGACTGCCGGTTGAGCCAGGGTCGGCACGGGGCGCTTTGCGGCGTGGCGGCAACGCGCCTATTTCTCCTGCATCTTCGCCGCCTTGACGATCTCGCCCAGGCGACGGCGTTCCGCGTCGACGAACTTGATGAAGTCCGCGCGCGTGCCGCCGATCGGTTCGATGCCCACTTGCTTGAGCTTGGCGGCGGCGGCGGGGTCTTTCATGGCGTTGTCGACCGCCGCGGCGACCTTGTCGAGGATGGCGTCGGGCGTGCCCTTGGGCGCATGGATGCCGGCCCAGTGCGCGATCTGCAGGTCCGGAAAGCCTTGCTCCACCGCGGTGGATAGTTGCGGGTAGGCAGAAATGCGCTGGGTCCAGGTGGTGGCCAGCGCCTTGAACTTGCCGTCGTGCAGGATATGCGGCAACGCGATGATGCTGGCCTCGGAGGTGCCTTCGACCTGGCCGCCCAGCACGGCCGTGGTGCTTTCCGATCCGCTCTTGTAAGGCACCGGCTGCAGCTTCGCGCCGTACTTCACGTTCAGGATCTCCGCCACGAAATGCGGGGTGCTGCCGGTGCCGGCGGTGGCGAAATTGAAGCCATTGCCTTTCTTCGAAGCCTCGACGAAGTCGCGCAGGTCCTTGTAGGGCGCGTTCTTCGGCACCACGATCACCGACGGCGCCAGTCCGATCATCGCCACCGGCACCAGCGCGTCGTCCTTGAACGGCATCGACTTCTTGATCATGCTGTTGGAGATCACGCCGGCGGCGCTGATCAGGAAGGTGTAGCCGTCCGGCGCGCTCCGCGCCACCAGGTCGGCGCCCACGGTGCCGCCCGCGCCCGGCCGGTTCTCGACCAGCACGGTCTGGCCCAGCGCCTTGCTGGCGCCTTCGGCGGCCGCGCGCGCCATCAGGTCATTGGCGCCGCCCGCGGCGAACGGCACGACGAAGCGGATGGTCTTTGCGGGCCAGGAGTCTTGTGCGTTGGCCGGGCTGGCAGCAACGAGGGCTGCCGCGGCAAGCAGGCCGAGCGTGAATCGGTATGGGATCGTCAAGTCATGTCTCCTCAGGGTTGTGCAAAGGCTGGCGCTGGCTCGCTGCGCCGGCACGGGTGAAACCGCGGCCAACCTAGGCTGGCTCGACCGGCGGCGCGGTGGTGCCGCGCTGTACCAGCGCGACCGGCATTTCCATCCGGCCCGGCTCGATGCCGTCCTGCAGCCAGCGCAGCAGCGCGAGCGCGGTCTGCCGGCCCAGTTCGCTGCTTTCCAGCGCAATGGTCGTCAACGCGGGCGTGACTTCGGCGGAGATCGGCAGGTCGTCGCAGCCGACGATGGACAACTGGCGCGGCACCTCCAGGCCCATGGCCGTGGCCTCGAACAGGCAGCCGAGTGCGAGCACGTCGTTGCCGCAGAAGATCGCCGTCGGCGTTGCCGGGGCATGGGCAAGCACCGCGCGCAAGCCGGCCCGGCCGCCGGCGAAGGTGTAGGGTTGCTCGCATACGGCGCCAGGAGGCAGCGGCGCGCGCAGCGCACGCAGCGTGCCGAGGAAGCCCTCGGTGCGAAGTCGCGCGCGGTCGTTATGGGCGCCGATGCCGGAAATCATGCCGAAGCGGCGGTGGCCCAGGTCGTACAGATGGCGCGCGGCCTGCGCGCCGATCTCGAAATTGTCGAAGCCAATGCAGGGATACTGGCTGGACAGGGACCAGGTCAGGATGGTGCGCGTGCCGGATTGGCGCAGCAGCGCCAGCGTGTCCGGCGCATGGTCGGCGCCGACCAGGACCATGGCATCGACCGCGCGCTCGGACAGGGCGCGTACCACGTCGGTCTCGGTGTCCGGATCGTAGTTGTGCGAGCCCAGCAGCAACTGGTAGCCGCCGGCCGCCAGTACCTGCTGCATGCCCTGGATCGCATGGGAGAAGATGGCGTTGTCCAGCGTCGGCACCACCGCGGCGACGGTGCGCGAACGCCCTGATGCCAGCGTGCGCGCCGACGCATCGGGGACATAGCCGAGCGCGTTGATCGCCTGGCGCACCCGCTGCAGGGTGTCTTCCCGCACCAGCGAGGGCGATGACAGGGCGCGCGACACCGTCGCCATCGATACTCCCGCTAGCTTCGCCACGTCTTCAAGTCTGGTCCGCCGCACGTTTGCTGTCCTGGTTGCCGTTGCGCCATTGTCACCGATCTGTGCGGTACACACGACTATGCCGGGGGACGGTGGCCCTGACTTGCAAGTCTGCCGAGGGAAAACCCTGCCTTGCACTCCGTGGTTCTCCGACTAATCTTGTGTGAAAGCGCTTTCATTTGAAAAATGCGAGGAAATTTGAGACTGGCAGTTTTACCTCGCACAGAAATGATAGCGCTTACATCCGAAATCAAAGCCGAGGACGCCCGATGATCACGTACCTGAAGCAAGCCGAGAAAACGCCGCAGACAGAGACCGCCACCGCGCAGAAAGTGGTAACCGACATGCTGGCCGAGATCCAGGCGCATGGCGAGGCGGCCGTGCGCCAGTACGCCAGCAAGCTCGACGGCTGGGACGGCGAGATCGTGCTGACCCCGGACCAGGTCCGGCAGCAGACCCGCGACGTGCCCGCGTCCGTGCGCGCCGACATCGATTTCGCGATCGCTCAGGTGCGGGAGTTCGCGCTGGCGCAGCGCGAATCGCTGCGCGAGTTCGCGGTCGAACTGCACCCGGGCGTGACGGCGGGGCAGCGCGTGATCCCGGTCAACGTAGTGGGCTGCTACGCCCCGGCCGGGCGCTATGCGCATATTGCCTCGGCCTACATGGGGGTGGCGACGGCGAAGGCCGCCGGCGTCGGCACCGTGGTGGCGTGCTCGAGCCCGTTCCGCGGCCAGGGCATCCACCCGCACGTGCTCTATGCCTTTCAGGCGGCCGGCGCGGACGTGATCATGACGCTCGGCGGCGTGCAGGCGATCGCTGCGATGGCCTATGGCCTGTTCAGCGGCAAGCCCGCCGACGTGGTGGTCGGTCCCGGCAACAAGTTTGTCGCCGAGGCCAAGCGGGCGCTGTACGGGCAGGTAGGCATCGACGTATTCGCGGGGCCGTCCGAAGTTGCCGTGATCGCCGACGACAGCGCCGATCCGGCCATCGTTGCCAGCGACCTGGTGGGTCAGGCCGAGCATGGCCACGAGTCGCCTGCCTGGCTCTTCACCACCTCGCGCGCGCTGGCGGAACAGGTAATGGTGCTGGTGCCGGCGCTGATTGCTGCATTGCCGCCGACCGCGCGCGACGCGGCCACGGCGGCATGGCGCGACTATGGCGAGGTCATCGTCTGCGACAGCCGCGAAGAAGTGGCCGCGGTATCGGACCGCTATGCCTCCGAGCATCTGGAGGTGCATGCGCGCGACCTCGACTGGTGGCTGGCCCACCTGACCTGCTACGGCTCGCTGTTCCTTGGCGAAGAGACCACGGTGGCCTTTGGCGACAAGACCAGCGGCCCCAACCATGTGCTGCCGACCAAGGGCGCGGCGCGCTATTCCGGCGGGCTCTCGGTGCACAAGTTCATGAAGACACTGACCTGGCAGAAGATGACGCGCGAGGCGACGCGGCAGATCGGGCAGGTGACCGCGCGCATTTCGCGCCTGGAGGGCATGGAGGCGCACGCGCGCACCGCGGACGACCGCATGGCAAAGTACTTTCCGAACGCCCGCTTCGAGATGGGCGCGCCGGTGGAGGTGTGACGATGGCGCCCATGCACAACGCGGCCGGCGCTGCCGGACCGGACCTGCGCGGCCGGCAGGCGCTGGTGACCGGCGGCAGTTCCGGTATCGGCGAAAGCCTTGCCGAGGCACTGGGCCGGGCCGGCGCCAGGGTGGTGCTGGCGGCGCGCCGCCAGCCGCAACTCGATGCGGCGGCTTCGCGGCTCGACGCGATCGGCATCGCGGTCGACACGCAGGCGCTGGACGTGTCCGACCTCGATGCGATTCCCGCCGCCGCAGCGGCCTTGCAGCGCCGCTGCGGCACCATCGATATCCTGGTGAATGCCGCGGGCATGAACCTGCGCCAGCCCTTTGACAGCGTCACGCCGGCGTCGTGGCGGTTGCAGCTGGACACGCATCTGGGCGCGCCGTTCTTCCTGACGCAGGCGCTGGCGCCCGCGATGCAGGCGCAAGGATGGGGGCGGGTGCTCAACCTCGCGTCGCTGCAGTCTTATCGCGCCTTCGCCAACAGTGCGCCCTATGGCGCGGCCAAGGGTGGCATCGTGCAGCTGACGCGTGCCATCGCCGAGGCGTGGTCGCGGCACGGCATCACCTGCAATGCGATCGGACCCGGCTTTTTCCCGACCGCGCTGACCGGGCCCGTGTTCGCCGATGCCGCGCTGGCCGATTACCATGCCGGTCGCACCTGCATTGGCCGCAACGGCGCGTTGCCGGACTTGCATGGGCTGGCCGCGTTCCTGGCCAGCGACATGGCCGCGTATATCACCGGGCAGACCTTCATGGTCGACGGTGGCTACACGGCAAGATGATTCCCGCCGCGGGGCGCATCGATTCGCCCCGCGCGCCTTGACCGATATCCAGAGCGCCATACGCGCCGCCTCGGGACCAGACCCGACAGGAGACAAGCATGACGAGACAGGTAGCGGCGCAGCCGCCGGCACAAGACCCCGGACGCAAGCTGAGGAAGATCGTGACCTCGAGCACGATCGGCGCGATGGTGGAGTGGTACGACTTTTTCCTGTACGGCGTGGTCGCCGGACTCGTGTTCAACAAGCTGTACTTCCCGTCGACCGACCCGGTGGTCGGCACGCTGCTGGCCTACGCCACCTTCGCCGCCGGGTTTGTCGCGCGCCCGCTGGGCGGCGTGATCTTCGGCCATTTCGGCGATACGCTGGGACGCAAGCGCATGCTGGTGCTGACGCTGATGATCATGGGCATCGCCACCACGGCCATCGGCCTGATCCCGACCTACGACCAGATCGGCATCTGGGCCCCGGTGCTGCTGCTGTTGTGCCGCATCGCGCAAGGCATCGGCCTCGGCGGCGAATGGGGCGGCGCCGTGCTGATGACGTTCGAGAGCGCGCCGGCGGGCCGCCGCGGCTTCTTCGCCAGCCTGCCGCAGACCGGCATGTCGCTGGGCCTGGTGCTGGCCAGCGGCGTGATTGCGTTGCTGTCGGCGCTGCTGTCGGACCGGGACTTCCTGGCATGGGGCTGGCGCATCGCCTTCCTGCTGAGTGCGGTGATGGTCTTCATCGGCTCCTACATGCGCACCCATGTCGAAGAGTCGCCGGAATTTGCCGCGGCACAACGCCACCCGCCGCGCCAGCAGCCGGATGCCAGCGCCTTGCCGTTCCTGGCCATGCTGCGCCAGTACCCCCGCGTGGTGCTGGCGTGCATGGGCGCGCGCTTTATCGACGGCGTCTTCTTCAACGTGTTCGGGGTGTTCTCGCTTGCCTACCTGACCCAGACCCTGAAGCTGTCGCGCAACGAGGCGTTGCTGGGCGTGCTGCTGGGCGCCGGCGTGATGACGCTGTTCATCCCGCTGTGGGGCGCCGTGTCCGACCGCCTCGGCCGGCCGCTGGTGTATGGCACTGGCGCGCTGCTGGCGGGCCTGTCGGCGTTTCCCGCGTTCTGGCTGATGCAGCATTCGGGCGGCAATGTGCTGCTGGTATGGGCGGCAATCATCATCCCCTTCGGCATCTTCCATGCCGCCGTGTTCGGCACCATGTCGTCGATGTTCTCCGAGGTCTTCGATGCGCGCGTGCGCTATACCGGGATTTCCTTCGTCTACCAGTTCGCGGGCGTGTTCGCCGGCGGACTGACGCCGATCATCGCCACCTGGCTGAATGCGCAGGGCGGCGGCGAGCCCTGGTACCTGTGCGCCTACGTGCTGGCGATCGGCGTGCTCAGCGCGGCCTGCACGCTGTGGATCGGCCGGCGCCAGGGCCCGGCCGGCGCGCGTGCGCTGGCACCGTCAGAAGCCGGCGCCTGATTCCTTCCTTCGGGCGGCAATTGCGCCGCCCGTCCTTGTGGTTCCCCTCCCATGTCCACTACTGGCAAGGCCATGAAAGCGATCGTCTATACCGAACCCAACGCCGTCGCGGTCCTGGAGCGCGACATGCCGGCCCTGGCCCCCGGCGAAGCCCTGCTGCGCATCGATGCCAGCGGCATCTGCGGCTCCGACCTGCATGCCTACCACGGCCACGATCCGCGCCGCAAGCCGGGGCTGGTGCTTGGCCACGAGTTCGCGGGCACGGTGGTGGCCTCGTCCGACCCGGCCCGGCTGACCGTCGGGCAGCGCGTGACCGCCAACCCGCTGGTGACCTGCGGGCATTGCGACTATTGCCTGCAAGGGCGCGATAACCTGTGCGCGTACCGGGGCATGGTCGGCATGAGCCGGCCCGGCGCGTTGTCCGAATACCTGGCGATTCCGATCCGCTGCGCGATCCCGCTTCCGGACGCGCTGCCCAGCGTCAGCGCGGCTCTGACCGAGCCCGCGGCGACCGCGCTGCATGCGGTGAACCTGACCATGCGTGCGCTGGCCAGGCCGCTGCCCGAGTCCCGCGTGCTGGTCATCGGCGGCGGCGCGATCGGCATGCTGGCCGCCGCGCTGGTGCGGTCCTATGGCTGCGGCGAAGCCCAGGTGGCCGAGACCAATGCGCTGCGCCGGGCTTCGGTGACGCGGCATCTCGGCTGCGAGGCGGTCGACCCGCTGGCCGGCCCGCTGCCGGAATCAGCCTTCGACGTGGTCATCGACGCGGTGGGCGCGGGTGCGACGCGCAAGCTCGCCATCGCCGCCGCGCGGCCCGGCGGCGTGGTCATGCATATCGGCCTGCAGGACTGGGCCAGCGAGATCGACATGCGCAAGCTGACCCTGGCCGAGCTGACCCTGCTGGGCACCTATACCTACACCATGGCCGACCTGCGTGCCACCGTGGCGGCGCTGGAACGTGGCAGCTTCGGCACGCTGGAGTGGGTCGAGACGCGCGCGCTGAGCGATGGTCCGGCGGCCTTTGCCGATCTGGCCGCAGGCCGCGTGGCGGCCGCCAAGGTGGTGCTGATTCCCGAAACCGTCTGACTGCGCCGCGGCGCGCGACCGGCACGCTGACCAGGACGTCTATCGAGAGTCATATATATGAGTTGGTTGACATGGATGAATTCAACGCCTACCATGATTTCACGCACGACCCACAGAGAGGAGACAACGATGATTCACGTAGTGCTTCATGACGCCAAGGACACCGTCGCGGTAGCCGTGGTGGAAGGGATCCAGCCCGGCACCCAGCTAAATGCATGGATCATGGACGAAGACAAGATCGTGACGGTGACCGCGCTGCAGCCGATTCCCATCGGCCACAAGGTGGCGCTGCGCGACATGGATGTGAACGAGACGGTCTACAAGTACGGCATCGACATTGGCAAGGTGGTGGCGCCGATCAAGGCCGGGCAGCACGCCCACGTCCACAACATCAAGACCAAGCGCTGGTAAGCGCCGCGCCTGCGTTCCATTTGCCTTCATTCCGCTTCAATTCCGCTTCCATCGCGCATCCAAGGATCCACGTCATGTCCGTGATCGACCAAAACACCACCTTCTGGGGCTACCGCCGCGACAACGGCCGCGTCGGCGTGCGTAACCACGTCATCATCCTGCCGCTGGACGACCTGTCCAATGCCGCCGCCGAGGCCGTCGCCGCCGCGATCAAGGGCACCATGGCGATTCCCCACCCATACGGCCGCCTGCAGTTCGGGCCGGACCTGGACCTGCATTTCCGCACGCTGATCGGCGCGGGCAGCAACCCGAACGTCGCCGCGGTGGTGGTGATCGGGATCGAGGAGGGCTGGACCAAGAAGGTGGTCGACGGCATCGCGCAGACCGGCAAGCCGGTGGTGGGCTTCGGCATCGAGGGCCACGGCGACCACGACACCATCATGCGTGCCTCCAGGGCCGCGCGCGAGTTCGTGCAGTACGCCACCGCGCTGCACCGCGTGGAGTGCCCGATCAACGAACTGTGGGTCTCGACCAAGTGCGGCGAATCGGATACCACCTCGGGCTGCGGCGCCAACCCGACTGTCGGCAACGCCTTCGACAAGCTGCATCCGCTGGGCACCACGCTGGTATTCGGCGAGACCTCGGAGCTGACCGGCGGTGAGCATATCGTCGCGGCGCGCTGCGCCAACGACGACGTGCGCCACCAGTTCATGGCGATGTTCGAGCGCTACCAGGGCATGATCGACCGCTGGAAGACCTCCGACCTGTCCGAGTCGCAGCCGACCAAGGGCAATATCGCGGGCGGCCTGACCACCATCGAAGAGAAGGCGCTGGGCAATATCCAGAAGATCGGCAAGAAGTGCACCGTCGACGGCGTGCTCGACAAGGCCGAGGCGCCGACGCATCCGGGGCTGTGGTTCATGGACTCGTCTTCCGCCGCGGCCGAGATGGTCACGCTGTGCGCGGCGGCCGGCTATGTGGTCCATTTCTTCCCGACCGGGCAGGGCAACGTGATCGGCAACCCGATCGTGCCGGTGATCAAGCTGTGCGCCAACCCGCGCACCGTGCGCCTGATGAGCGAGCACATGGACGTCGACTGCTCGGGCCTGCTGCAGCGCGAGCAGACCCTGGACCAGACCGGCGACAAGCTGCTGGAATGCATGCTGGCCACCATCAACGGCCGCTGGACCGCGGCCGAGGCGCTCGGCCACCGCGAGTTCGTGCTGACCCGCATCCACGAGTCGGCATGATGAAGCGCATCTGCATCAGCGAGTTCATGGACCCGGCCGCGGTGCAGGCGCTGAGCGCCGGCTTCGACCTGCGCTACGAGCCGGGCTGGGTGGACAGGCGCGGCGAGCTCCTCGAGATCCTGGACGGGGCGCACGCGCTGGTGGTGCGCAACCGCACCCAGGTGGACGCGGCGCTGCTGGCGAGCGCGCCGGCCTTGCGCGTGGTGGGGCGGCTTGGCGTGGGGCTGGACAATATCGACGTAGCCGCCTGCCGCGAGCGCGGCATCCGTGTGATTCCCGCGGCCGGGGCCAATGCACGCTCGGTGGCGGAGTACGTGGTGACCACGGCCGCCGTGCTGCTGCGCGGCGCCTACCTGTCCAGTGCCGAGGTGGCTGACGGCCAGTGGCCGCGAGCCAGGCTGTCCGAGGGCCGGGAAGCGCTGGGCAAGACGCTGGGCCTGATCGGTTTCGGCGACATCGGCCGGCAGACCGCGGCGCTGGCGCGCGCCTTCGGCATGCAAGTCATTGCCAGCGATCCGATGCTGCCCGCAGACGATCCGGTCTGGACCGCCACCGGGGTAGCCTGCGTGCCGCTCGACGCGCTGCTGGCGCAGGCCGACGCGGTCAGCCTGCATGTGCCGCTGGTGGCCGCCACGCGCAACCTGATCGATGTCGGCCGTCTGGCGGCGATGAAGTCGGGCGCGGTGCTGATCAATACCGCGCGCGGCGGCGTGGTCGACGAGGCGGCGCTTGCCGATGCGCTGCGCGCCGGGCATTTGGCCGGCGCCGCGCTGGACGTGTTCGGCAGCGAGCCACTGCCCGCGGGCAGCGCGCTGCGGGGCGTGCCCAACCTGATCCTGACACCGCACGTTGGCGGCGTGACGCGCGAAGCCAATGCGCGCGTATCGATGATGATCGCCCGCGAGGTGCGGCAATCGCTGGAGCAGATGCCATGAGCCGGATCGCATTGCAGGAACTGGAACGAGTGGCCGCGGCGGGCCTGCGCCGGGCCGGGGCCAGCGCCTTGCAGGCGCAGGCGACGGCGGCGGCGCTGGTGCGGGCCGATGCCGCGGGGCTGCCGTCGCACGGGGCCTCGCGCGTGCCGATGTACGTGGCGCACCTGCGCCATGACCGGGTCGACGGCAATGCCAAGCCGACGGTACAGGGCACGCGCGCCAGCGCGGTGCTGGTCGACGCGCGCTGCGGCTTTGCCTTCGCGGCGTGCGAGCTGGCCATCGCCGAAGCCGTGGCACGCGCGCGCGCAACCGGCGTCGGCGTGGCCGCGGTTACCAACAGCCATCACTTCGGCGCCGCAGCGCTGCCGCTGGAGGCCGTGGCGCGCGCCGGCATGGTCGGCATCGCCATGGGCAATTCGCCCGCGGCCATGCCTGCGTGGGGCGGCAAGCGGCCGCTGTTCGGCACCAACCCGATTGCGGCGGTATTCCCGCGGCAGGGCCACGCGCCGGTGGTGATCGACCTGTCGCTGTCGGAAGTCGCCCGCGGCAAGATCATGGTGGCGGCGAAGCAGGGCAAGCCGATTCCGCCCGGATGGGCGCTGGATGAGGCCGGCCAGCCCACCACCGACGCCCAGGCCGCGCTGCGCGGCTCGATGCTGCCGGCGGGCGGCGTCAAGGGTGCGATGCTGGCGCTGCTGGTGGAACTGCTGGTGACGTCGCTGGCCGGGGCGCAGTTCGGCGCCGAGGCCGATTCCTTTTTCAGCGATGCGGGCAACCGTCCGCGCATCGGCCAGCTGTTCTTCGTGCTGGACCCCGGCGCCTTCGCCGGCTCGCAGGTCTACGCCGCACGCGTGGAAGCGCTGCTCGCGGCGATGCTGGACGACGAAGGCACGCGCGTGCCGGGTGCCCGCCGCGAAACCGCGCAGGCGCAGGCGGCAGCGCACGGCGTCGACGTGCCCGACGCGCTCTGGCGCGAATTGCAATCGCTTGCGGGCGAGGAAGCTGGCGCGCCGCATTGATTTCCTCACAACGGACCCACGCATAGATGGGCCGGCTACAACTACCGGAGACAAACCATGGATCGACGCTTGATGTGCGGCGCGCGCAGGCACCTGAACCGCGTGCTGCTAGCCTTGTCAGTTGTATCGGCCCTCGCAGCATTGGCGCCGCGGCCTGCCGCCGCGCAGGGCGGCAGCGATGCCGCGGCCGCGGACTTTCCGGGCAAGCCGATCCGGTACGTGGTGCCGTTCGCGGCCGGCGGCCTGACCGACATCATGGCGCGCATGGTCGGCCACCAGCTCTCGGAAGAGTGGAAGAAGCCCATCGTGGTGGAAAACCGGCCGGGCGGCAATGCCAATATCGGCGCCGAGCAGGTCGCCAAGGCGCCGCCCGACGGCTACACCTGGCTGGCGGTGACGCTGACGCACGCGTCCAACGTGACCTTGTTCCCCAAGCTGCCGTTCAGCATGCAGAAAGACCTGGTGCCGGTGGCGCGCATCGCCTCGTCGCCAATGATGGTAGTGGTGCCGGCCAGCTCGCCGATCATGTCGATGAAGGACCTGGCCGCGGCGGCGCAGAAATCCAAGCTGAACGCGGGCTCCAGCGGCAACGGCACGCCGCCGCACCTGACGCTGGCCCTGTTCGAAAGCCAGACCCGGACCAGCTTCACCCATGTGCCGTACAAGGGCGGCGCGCCGTCGATGACCGACCTGATCGGCGGCCAGATCGACGTGGTGTTCTCCAACTTCCCCGAGTCGCTCGCCTATGTGAAAGGCGGCAAGCTGCGCGCGCTGGCCGTGACCACGCGCGAGCGCCATCCGCTGCTGCCCGACGTGCCCACCGTGGCCGAGGCCGGCTATCCGGAACTGATCGTCGAGAACTGGACCGGCCTGATGATGCCGGCCGGCACGCCCCGGCCGATCGTCGACAAGGTGGCCGCCTCGGTCGCGCGCATGCTGGCCGCCGAGGCGGTGCGCGGACGCATCGTCAGCGCGGGCTTTGCCCCCGCGGCCGGAGGCCCCGCGTTTGCCGACTACTTCAGCGGCGAGGTGACGCGCTGGGCCCGGCTGATCGAGGAGAAGCACATCCGGGTCGAATAGCGGCGCGGCGCGCCGCCGCGCCCGGGAGGCCGGCGTGCGGGCGTGGCGGCCGGCTTTAGTATGATTCGTCTTATCTATATGAGTCAGTCATGGATCGGCCGGCCGCCCCGCAGGCGGCATTGCAAAGGACACTAACGTGGGTTCCAGATTCGATGCCGGCGCAGCCATCGGCGGCGTGCTGTACAAGGACGTCAAGCACGCCATCCTGGCAGCCCTGGCCGAGGGCGAGTGGAAGCCGGGCGAGGCGATTCCGTCGGAGCGCAAGCTGATCGAGCGCTTCGGCGTCTCCATCGGCACGCTGCGCAAGGCCATCGACGAACTGGTGGCCGAGAACATCATGATCCGCCACCAGGGGCGGGGAACCTTCGTCGCGACGCACCGGCAGGAAGACCATTTCTTCCGCTTCTTCCGCATCGTGCGCCAGGACGGGTACCGCGAGTTCCCCACGGTAAAGCTGGCAAAGTTCCGCCGCGCCAAGGCCGACAAGGAAGAAGCCGCGGCGCTGGGGCTGCCGCTCGGCGAAGCCGTGTTCCGCTTCACCAACGTGCTGTCGCTGGAGGGGCGCGCGGTCATGATCGACGCCATTACCGTGCCGGCGGAACGCTTCAGGACGCTCACCGAGAAGCTGCTGCGCGAGCGGCCGAACACGCTCTACAACTTCTACCAGGACGCCTTCGGCATCAACATCATCCGCACCGAAGAGCGCCTGCGCGCCGCGCTGGCCGACGAGGAAGACCACGAACTGCTGGGCGTCCCCGTCGGCACGGCGATGCTGAAGATCCTGCGGGTGGCTTCGTCGTACCAGAACGAGCGCGTCGAGTACCGCGTCTCCAGGCTGGATACATCGGATTACGAGTTCGCGCTGTCGCAGCCGTGAAAGGGGCTGCGACTCGCTGAATTGCGCTGCGATCGTGCGCCCGCTGCCTCAGGCCCGACCGATCATGCGCAACACCGCGGCGGCCAGGGCGCCCTCGGCGTTGCCCAGCAGGTCGACCGCATCGAAATGGTGGCCGCGCTCCTGCACCACCACCTGCACGTCGAACCCGCATTCGCCCAGCAGCGCCTGGTATTCGCGCTGCAGCCGGTGGTACTCCGGCGATTCATCGCCGCCGACGGTCAGGATCATGGGCAGTTTGGCTTTCGGGACATGATGGATCGGACTGTAGCGGGCAACGTCCGCTTCAGTCAGCCCAACCACCTGGTTGAGGTAGCACAGCCGGATCGGCTCCAGGTCATACAAGCCGCTGATCGCGCAACCTCCCTTGAGGATATCCGCCGGTACGCCGAAGGCAGGCCAGTCCGTTGCCGCCAGTGTGGCGGTGAGATGGCCGCCGGCTGAGTGGCCGGACAAGAAGATGCGATCCGGATCGAATCCCAGTTCGTTGGCATGCCGGTAGAGCCATGCCACTGCTTCCTGATTGTCGCGGACAATCTCGGCCATGCCGACATCCGGAGCCAGGCGGTAGTTCACCACCGCGACGTTGATATCGCGCTGCAGGTAGGGCGCGGCAATGAAGCTGAAGTCGGACTTGTCCAGCGATTGCCAATAACCGCCATGAATGAAGACCAGCAGAGGGCGCTTAGGGGTGGCCGCCGGGAAGAAGTCGAGCGCCTGCAAGGCGTGTGCGCCATACGCAAGATCCGGCTTGACCAGATGGTTCCGACGGAACGTGGCGCTGGTGTCGGCCCATCGCTTGAAGATGTCCTGGAACCCGGGGATTCCAGCCCTGACGTTGTACTGCTGGTCCAGTTCTTCCTGGTTGAAGTTTCGATACACTGACATTAAATTTGGCTCCAGACGTTAGGATCGATGCGTCGATTCCATTGGGTCGTTGCGACGCTTGTCGCGTCCGGCCAAAGATACGTATCCGCGTTTAGCAGCGCGCGCCGCGGGATGACAACCACTATCGCAAAGACGCCATGTTCGGAAAAAGCGAAAACCGCGATGACTACCAGGCGATAGCGCAGCCGGTCGGCGGCATGGCGCGCAAGCTGAAGGATGGCTTCTATATCGCCCCGCATTCGCATCCGCGCGCGCAGCTGATCTATGCCTATGTGGGGGCCATCCTGGTCACAACGGACTTCGGTTCGTGGGTGGTGCCGCCCCAGCGCGCCGTCTGGGTGCCTTGCAACGTCAAGCACGCCATGCAGGCGTGCGGCGATGTGGAGATGCGAACCGTCTACGTTCGCGAAGATGCCGTACCGGGCGAGTTGCACGGCTGTTGCGTGGTCGCGGTGCCACCGCTGCTGCGCGAGCTGATCTCGGCCGCCGTGCGCATGCCGCTGGCCTATGACGAAGGCAGCCGCGACGGCCTGGTGGTGCAGCTTCTGCTGCAGGAGTTGCGTCCGCTTTCGGTGGTCCCGCTGCATCTGCCAATGCCAAGGGACCCACGCCTGGGCAAGATCTGCGCGAAGATCCTCGACGATCCCTCGGACGAGACCTCGGTCCAGACGTGGAGCCGCTCGGTTGGCGCCAGCGAACGGACCATCATCCGTCTGTTTCCGGAAGAAACGGGGATGACATACAGCCGCTGGAAGCAGCAGGCGCGGCTGATGGCCGCGGTTCGCCTGCTTGCCGAGGGTTGCCATGTCACGGACATCGCGCTTCAGCTTGGATACGAGAGTCCAAGCGCATTCAGCGCCATGTTCAGACGAGCGCTTGGCATGACCCCCACCGAGTATTTCCGCGACCGCAGCGGCGACTAGGCCTCAGGCTGCCGGTTGGCATCTGCGCGACATCAACTGGCGTCAAGGCGCGAATCGAGGCCTGGGCCCTGCGGCACAGTCTAGGTGCCGCCGGATGGCCAGCACCGTGCTTGCTCCGTCGGCATTTGTCCAAGTCGAGGAGTGAGTATGTCAGTGATGGATCGTATCCAGGCAGCGGGCATCGTCCTGCCTGCCGCCGCAATGCCCAAGGCGCTTTATGTCCCGTACACGCTACACCGGGGCTTGCTGACGATATCGGGACAGCTGCCGCTGCAGGACGGCAAGCCCGTATTCGTCGGCAAGGTTCCCGGCGCGGTCAGCGTCGAGGCAGCGCAGGCGGCGGCCCGGCTTTGCCTGGCCAACCTGCTGGGCTGGGTGGCCGCCGCGGTCGATGGCGATTTCGAACGGATCCGGGGCATCGTGCGGGTAGGCGGCTACGTTGCAGCGGATCCTGGTTTCGACGATGCGCCGCTGGTGATCAACGCCGCGTCGGATCTTCTCAACCGGATTTTTGCCGAGCGCGGGCGCCACGCCCGCCTTGCGCTCGGCGTGGCGAGCCTTCCGTTCGGTGCCCCGGTTGAGATCGAGGCAACCTTCGCACTGGACGCCTAGGCGATGGGCGCCGCGACAAAGGCCGGCTATGCCGACGTCCTGGTAGGCCTGCAATTTGGCGACGAGGGCAAGGCCCGAATCGTTGATCACCTGGCTGCCGGGTATGACGTGATTGCGCGTTTCAATGGCGGGGCCAACGCCGGACATACCATCGCCACGCCCGCCGGTGCGCTGCGGCTGCGGCAAGTGCCTTCTGGCGTGCTGCACCCTGGCGTTGCGCTTTACATCGGCTCGGGCTGCGTGGTCGGGTTGCAGCAGCTGGCATCCGAGATTGCGATGCTGGCGGCCCAAGGTATCAGCCTGGAGGGACGGCTGACAATCAGCGACAGGTGTCCGCTGGTTCAGCCGCGGCATGTGCTGGCGGACCGCCGCGATGGCGCACGGATCGGCACCACCGGCAACGGCATCGGCCCGTGCTACGCCGATCTGGCGGCCCGGATGCGGGGCGCCGAGCGGGTGGCGTTCCAGTTGCGCGACCTGCGCCGCGACGAGGACCATGTGTTCGAGCGGATGACCCGGCTGGCTGCGCAGGCCGATGACGATAGCGAGGCTATCGCGGCGATGGTCGACGGTATGCGCCAAGCGTGGACAGTGGTTCGGCCGTTCGTGACGGACGATGCGGTCGCATTGCTACGTCGGGTCGAGGCCGGTGCAAGGGTACTGTTCGAGGGAGCGCAGTCAGTGATGCTGGATGTGGTGCATGGCGTCCAGCCGTGGGTCACGTCCAGCCATACGCTGCCCGCCTACGCCTACGTGGGAGGAGATCTGCCGTGCCGCTATCACCGCAAGACCATCGGCGTGGCCAAGGCCATCGTTTCCCGGGTCGGCAACGGCCCGCTGCCGACCGAACTGGGCGGGCAGCGTTCCGAAGCCTATTGCGCCGCGGCGGCACATGCGGGCCGCGGCCGCGCCGACGAAGCGACAAACCACGATCCGCTGACGTTGCTCGCCGAAGCGGATGCATTCTCGACCGGCGTGGCCATCCGGATGCTGGCGAACGAGTACGGCACCGGCACCGGCCGGCCACGGCGCGTGGGCCTGCTTGACGTTGCGCAACTGCGGCTCGCGATACAGCAGGCCGGCGTCGACGAGGTGTATCTCAACAAATGCGACAGCCTGGCCGCCTTTTCCCATACGCCCGAGCGTTGCATTCCGGTAGTCGTCGCTGGCGAGGCCGGTAGCGCAAGCCAGCGCGTGCTGCAATTTCCCGCGTTCGCGCAGGGCGCCATACCGACGGATGCCGCCTCGCCGCTGCCCCCGCAGCTTGAAGCGCTGCTCGCATGGCTGGCGCAGGCGATCGGCCGGCCCCTGCGCGGCATCGGACTAGGACCGGAACGCGCGCAAATGCGGCTTCTTGAACCCAACCAGCAGACCACACCATGACAAGTTCAACCCCCGCCTACTTGCGCGGCGAGATGCGCAGGACCGACCTGGCCTGGACCGACTGGCCGGCCATCGAAGCCTTTCTGAAGGATGAGCTGATCTGCCGCGTGGCGGTGCATGACGAACCGTACCCCTATGTCACGGCGCAGAGTTTTACCTTCACCGGCGACGCGTTCCTGATCCACAGTTCCAGGTTCGGCAAGCTTGCCGCCGCGATCCGGGCGAACCCGCTGGTCACGATCGAAATCGATCGGCCCGTGGCCTTGCTGAAAGCGCCGAAGGGCCAGAACACCAGCCTCGAGTATTTCAGCGTCATCGCGCGCTGTGAAGTCCGGCTGCGTGACAGTACCGAAGAGGTGCGCGCGCATCAGTACCGGGCGCTGGACAAGTTCCGGCCCGAGAAGGACTACTCGCCGATCGAGGATGGCGCGGCCAGCCAGATCGTGGCCTATCGCTGCGAAATCCGCGAGTTGAGCGCGAAGAAGCGCATCCTCGCTGACGGACAGTATTCGCCGCCAGGGCAGCCGCGCGCGCCGTACCTGCGCTATCCGTTCCAGTCCGGCGCGACGCTGTCCGGCCTGCCGCCGGAAGCGTTCGATCCCCATCGGTTTGGGGGGAAGTAGGGCTCGCAATCGCATGACATGAAGAGGTGCTTCGGCACCTCTTTTTTATGCTCGGTGGCTCGACACAAGCTCCTCCAATGCATTGGCGCCTGCGAGACAGACCTTGGCGTTCCGGCGCGCGTCGCGCACTTGGCCGCAAGCGACAGTAGCGAGCGATAGCGCAACCACGCGTTATTGCTTGCGCCAGCGCCATAGAGCACTGGCACTAGAACGACTGGAGACAAGATGAAGCACACCCCTCTCGAGCTGATGCGCGTGCGCACCGGCGACCGCCTGGAACGGCTGCCCGTATGCGGGTATCACCGCCTTCTGTTTGCAATCATTGCGCTGGCCTTCTTCTTCGACAATCTCGACCTGGCCATGATGACGTATTTGCTGGGTTCGATACGCACGGAGTTTGGCTTGACCGCTGCGCAAGCGGGCATGCTCGGAAGCGCCAGCTTTGTCGGCATGGCCGTCGGCGCGCTCAGTTCGGGAGTGCTTGCCGACAGGTTCGGACGCAAGCCCGTGTTCCAGGTCAGCATGATCATCTGGGGCGTGGGCAGCTATCTCTGTTCGACCGCGAGCAACCCCATGGAACTGGGCGCATACCGGCTCTTGCTCGGCATCGGCATGGGCATGGAACTGCCACTGGCACAGACGCTGATGTCGGAGTTCATCCCGGCGCGGCAGCGCGGCAAGTACCTGGCATTGATGGACGGCAACTGGCCGATCGCGTTCATCTGCGCTGGCCTGATGTCGTACTACGTGCTGAGCGCCTATACCTGGCGCACGATGTTCCTGCTTGGCGCCGTGCCGGCGCTCTTCCTGATCGTGGTTCGGCGCTTCGTCCCCGAGTCTCCGCGCTGGCTGGAATCGCAGGGGCGCCATGCCGAAGCCGCAGCGATCGTCGAACGCATCGAGCAGTCGGTGATGCGGCGGATGAAGCTTGATGCATTGCCGGAAGTCACTCCGGCGGCTGCGGCGGCGGAGCCGGAGGCAACGGGATTGCGCGTGCTGTGGTCGCGCGCGTACCGCAGCCGGACCCTGACTGTCTGGGGGCTGTGGTTCTTTGCCCTGCTGGGGTTCTACGGCCTCAATACGTGGATCGGCGCGCTGCTGCAGCAATCGGGACTGGATGTGACCAAGTCCGTGTTGTACACGGTGTATATCTCGATCGGCGGGATTCCGGGCTTCCTTTGGGCGGCGTGGGTGGTGGAGCGCTGGGGACGCAAGCCCGCCTGCGTGGCGACGCTGGTCGGCGGGGCGTGCATGGTCTTTATCTATGGCCGGGTCGCTGGCTCGGCGTCTGAGCCGCTGGCGCTATTCCTCTCCGGCGGCATGATGCAGTTCTTCATGTTCGGCATGTGGGCGGTGCTCTATACCTATACCCCGGAGCTCTATCCCACGCGCGCTCGCGCTTCTGGCTGTGGCATGGCTTCGACGGTGGGGCGCATCGGCTCGCTGCTGGGGCCGACGCTGGTGGGCCTGGTGCTGCCCGTCGCGGGGCAAGCTGGCGTGTTCTGCCTGGGCGCGCTGTGTTTCCTTGCCGCGGCGGCAATCGTGCTCCGGTTCGGCATCGAAACCCGCGGCAGGGCGCTGGAAGCCATTGCCGACTAAGGTACTGCCGGCGCGTCGTGGCGGCAGGTATCGGACGAGCTGCGTCATTCCACCACCGCCACGACGCTGGCAATGCCTTGCCGGGCCATCTTCACATAGGGGCAGAAGCGCTCGGTATTGCGCACCAGTTCTTCGGCCAGCGCCCGGGCCACGCCCGGCATCCTGACGCGGAGCTCCGCGGACAGCGCATAGGCGCCGTCCACGGGGTCGCGGCCGAAGGCGACTTCGACTTCCACGGCGAGGTGGTCGATACGGAGGCGGGCGCGCCGGGCCAGCAGGTGCAGGGCGCCATGGAAGCACGCGGCATAGCCCGCGGCGAACAGCTGTTCCGGGTTGGTGCCGTGGCCCGGGCCTCCCAGCGCGGCCGGCAGCCGCAGGTCGATGACGAGGTTGCCGTCATCGGAGCGGGCCACGCCGGAGGCGCGCCCGTGTCCGGTTTCGCCACCCGTGACGGTGACGGTGGTGGTGTAGAGCGGATCGAAGCCGGGCCCGCGATATTTGTCGAGCAGGCTCAACGGCGGCGCTTGCAGCTTCCGGTTCGCCATGGGCCGGCCCTGGGGTCAGGCGCGCGCTTGCTGGCGCTGTCGCAGCCATGCCTCGAAACTGGTCCTGCCCAGCCGCGCGGGGCCCTCGGGAACCAGCGTGCCATCGTCCAGCTCGGCGCCGAAATAGCGGGCCCTGGCGTCGACGACCACCTTGCGCGGATCACCGGTGGCTTCGAGATAGCGTTGCACCAGGTCGCTCAGCGCAAAGCGCTGCGGCCCGGCGATTTCGACGATGCCGTTGGCGGGATCGGCAAGCGCATGGTCGGCCACGGCCTCGGCCACGTCGTCGGACGCAAGCGGCTGGATCGACGCGGACGACAGGCGGATCGTATCGCCGTCCGTGCCCGATTGCGCGATGCCGCCAAGGAACTCGAGGAACTGCGTGGCGCGGACAATGGTGTAGGGGATGCCGGCGTTGCGGATCAGGGCTTCCTGCGCGATCTTGCCGCGGAAGTAGCCGCTCTGGGCGAGCTTGTCCGTGCCGACCACCGACAGCGCCACATGGTGCGCGACGCCGGCCGCCTTCTCCGCCGCCGCCAGGTTGCGGCCCGAGGTCTCGAAGAAATGCAGGACGGCATCGTCGGCGAACGACGGAGAATTGGCCACGTCGACGACCACCTGCGCGCCCGCCAGCGCCTGGTCGAGGCCGGCGCCGGTCAGTGTGTCCACGCCGGTCTTTGGCGATGCCGCCACCACTTCGTGGCCTTGCGCGGCAAGGCGGGACACGACCTTGCTGCCGATCAGCCCGGTACCGCCAATTACAACGATCTTCATCATGCACCTCGGGTTCAGTTGGATGGAATGGGCAGGCGACCCATGTCCCATGCTAGGTGAACGAGGCGCGACGCGGTAGCGCCGCTGGCGGATGCGCGGTGTTTCCCGTCCGGCACCAATCGCCCGGCCGCGCGGGCGATGCCCGTCAGCCGATGATCCCGGCGCGGTACGCGCTGGGCGAGACGCCCAGGTGGCGCTGGAAGGCCAGGCGCAACCGTTCCTCGCTGCCGAAGCCACATTGCCTGGCGATCTGGTCGACCGGCCGGTGCGGGTCCTGCAGCAGCCGCCGCGCGGCTTCCAGCCGGAAATGCTCCACCCCCTTGGCCGGCGTGCGGCCGGTCTGCTGCTTGTACACCCGTGCAAAGTTGCGCGGGCTCATGCCGGCCTGCTCGGCAAGCTGCTCCACCGACAGCGTTTCCCGCGACAGGTTCTCGACGATCCAGAGATGAAGGGCCTCGAACAACGGCACCTGCCGGCTCTGCGTCAGCAGCATTTCGCTGAGCTGGGGCTGGCCCCCGGGGCGCTTGATGAACACCGCCAGTTCCCGCGCCGCGCTCAGCGAGATGTCGTGGCCATAGTCCGCTTCGACCAGCGCCAGCGCCATGTCGATGCCGGTGGTCACACCGGCCGAGGTCCAGATCCGATCCTGGCGCACGAAGATGGCGTCCTGGTCCAGCGTGACCGCGGGAAAGCGCGCGCGGAACGCCGCATGCATGGCCCAGTGGGTAGCCGCGCGCTTGCCGTCGAGCAGGCCCGCCTGCGCCAGCAGGAAGGCGCCGCTGCAGACCGAGGCGACGCGGGGCACCTGGGCGGCGGCCTGCCGCAGCCAGGCGACCAGGGACGCGGCGCTGTCCAGCAGCGTGAGCATCTCGGGCGCGCCGGGCAGGACGATGGTGTCGATGCGCCGCAGGTCGATGGCATCAAGCGGCAAAGTATCCACGGACGTGCCTTCGGCTGACGCGGTCAGGCCGCCATGCTCGCTGGCCAGGTAAATGCGGTAGCCGGCCAGGCCGCGTTCGCGCGCGTGGCGCGACGCCGCCCAGAACGCGGTTTGCGGCCCGGTGAGGTCAAGCACGCTCATGCCGGGAAAGGCGACGAACAGCAGGCCCCGCGGGTGGTGGTCGAACGGCAGGGCAGAGTCGTGTGCGGCGGGCGCAGATGCGGAACGGGCCATGGCAAGGATCGCGAAAGTCGGTCGATGTTATGCCAGGCGCGCGATCCGCTGCAAGGCGCGACGGCCGCTGTCGCGGGGCGTGCGACGCCTGCGCCACGAAGCGGCTGCGGCCTGGGTCTGGCGCATCGCCATGTCTGCATTGTTGCGTGCTGCAGCGGCCGGCTGGCAGAAATCGAGGGGCATCTGGCATTTACCCGGCCCGTGGCGGCTCATTAAGATCCCGGCATGGTCATGCGCCGCGCAGCGTGGACCCGAACCCCGGCATTGCGCCGAAAGGCATTGACATGGACATCGTCGTTCCCGATCTCCGTCCGGCGTCCCCCGCCAGGCGCGCCGGCCCGGACATGGGCACATCCGGCCAGTTGCAACGGGGGCAGCAGCACGGCCGGCGCGAGGGCGTGCCCGACCGCGCCCCCGACCGCGCCGACGGCTTGTCCGCCAGCTTCGCAGCCAGCTATGCCGGCATCATCGCCTTCATGGCGGTGGCCACCGAAGGCAGCTTCTCCAGGGCGGGCGAGCGGCTCGGCATCGGCCGCTCCGCGGTCAGCCGCAATGTGCAGAAGCTGGAAACGCAACTGAGCACACGGCTGTTCCTGCGCACCACGCGTTCCACCCGGCTGACGCGCGAGGGCGAGCGCTTCTTCGAGAACTGCCACCAGGGCGTGGCGCAAATCGTCGAAGCCATGAACGACATGCTCGCGCTGCGCCAGGGGCCGCCCCGCGGCCTGCTGCGCATCAGCGCGGCCACCGGCTTCGGGCGCAAGGTGGTGGCACCGCTGCTGACGCGGTTCTCGGCGGCCTATCCGGAGATCTCGCTCGACCTGCTGCTGGACGACCGCCCGCTGGACTTCGCGGCGGAGAAGATCGACGTGGCGTTCCGCAACGGGCGTATCGAGGATTCCAGCATCATCGCCAGGCAACTGATCCCGATGCAGATGGCGGTGTGCGCGTCGCCGGCGTATGCCGCGCGGCACGGCTTGCCGCTGACGCTGGACGATCTTGTCCGGCATCAATGCATCCATACCCGGGTCGGCGGCGCGCGCGTGCTGGAATGGGAGTTCAAGGTGGACGGCCACCTGCGCAAGCTGCTGCCTGCCGGCAGGCTGACCTTCAACGATCCGGATCTGGTGCTCGCGGCGGTGCTGGACGGGCTGGGCCTGGCGCAGATGGCAGGCTATCAGGTGTGCGAGCCGATCGCCCGCGGCGCGCTGGTCACCGCGCTGGGCCGGCATGCGCCGGACGATCGCGGCCATTATCTCTGCTACCTGAGCCGGCAGCACCTGCCGTCGCGCATCCGCGTGTTCGTCGACTTCATGACGGACGCGATCCGGTCGCAGAACCTGCACTGCCTGGGGGACTTCGGCATGGACTATGCGAAGGCGGGTCCGGGTGGCTGATGCCGGCAGCGGTGCCGGCGCATCAGGCTGATGCCTACGCCGCGCCATCGCGGTAGCGCTGCTGGAGCTCCTCGAACGACACCAGTTCCCCGCAGATCGCGCTGGCCGCCACCGTCGGCGGGCTGGCCAGCCAGACCTGTCCCGGACCGGAGCGCCCCGGGAAGTTGCGGTTGATCGAGCTGACCGTCACCTGCTCCGGCCGCTCCGACGACCCCGGGCCGCAGTTGGCGCAGGCGCCGCACGACGGCTGGAGGATGCGCGCGCCGATGGCCTGGAACGTCTCCATGTAGCCCTGGCGGATGCAATAGTCGCGCACGTCGGTAGTGCCGAACTGCAGGTAGAGCGTGACCTGCGGCGCAAGGCGCAGGCCGCGTTGCACGGCCCAGTGCAGCACTTCGTGGTACCGGTCGAAGTCCTCGCGCTTGCCCGCCGTGCACGAGCCGCCGTAGGCAATGTCGACGGCCACCCGCTGCGTCAGCGCGGCGAGCGGCATGCCGTTGCCCGGATCGCCGGGGCGGGCCACCATGGGCTCGAGCGTGCCGCAGTCGATGTCGAGGGTGGCGGCGAACGTGGCGTCGTCGTCGCTGCGCATCCAGGGCTCGATCTCGAAATCGATGCCTCGCCGTTCCTTCAGGAAGCGCACGGTCTGCGCATCGGGCGCGACGATGCCGGTGAAGCCGCCCAGTTCGGCGCACATATTGGTCAGCGTGGCGCGTTCGTCGATCGACATCGCGCTGACGACCGGTCCGCTGAACTCGAACACCTTGCCGACGCCGGCGCCGGCCTTGATGTCGGCCCGGGCCAGCAGGTGCAGCACCACGTCCTTGGCGGTGACGCCCGGCGCCAGCACGCCCTGCAGGCGCACCAGCAGGCATTGCGGCAGGGTCATGCGCACCGCGCCGGTGACGAAGGCGTTGGCCATGTCGGTGGTGCCGACGCCGAACGCCACGCAGCCCAGCGCGCCGCTGTGCGGGGTGTGGGAATCGGTGCCGACCACGACCTGCCCCGGCAGCGCATAGCGCTCGGCCATCATGGCGTGCGAGATGCCGGCCGCACGCGCGACCGCGGCGCCGCGGGACTCGGCCTCGGTCAGCGTGCGATGGCATCGGAGCTGGTAGTCGCGCACGAAGTCACGCTGCGCCGCGCACATGCGCGCGACGTTGTCGACCAGGCCGCCGCGCACATGGGCCGGGCTTTCGCCGACATAGGAGGTGTGGTCCTCGAACACCACGATGCGGTCCGCATTCCTGAGCCGCAGCGGTTTGCCGAACGCCGCGTGCAGCATGTGGGCGCACATGCCGGTGTAGTACTCGTGGATAAAGCGCCAGTCGGCCCGCACGAAAATGCCGTCGCCCGCGACCGGGCGCTCCGGCGTCACCGGCGTTGCGAGCAGATGCCGTTGCACGATTTTCTCGAACAGGGTCTGCGGGCCGGTGGGGTGGCCGCAGGGCGCGGGTTCGACGTTGCTCAGGTACGCCTGGCCGAACCTGAGCAGGCCGCCATGCCGCAGGATGGCGGCGGCGAGGGCGTCGCGCCCGGCCACCAGCGTGTCCGCGTCGATGGGCTCGCCTTGCTCCAGCCGGGTGAGCAGGCTGAAGTCGGTCGAGGTGAACAGGCCGATGTTGTCGGCATTCTGGCGGTAGATGCGCTCGAAGCTGCGGGCGATGACGAGGCGGATGCCGGCCAGCTTCTCCGCCGCCGGACTATGCTCGCGCGACGAGCCCTTGCCGTAGCGGTTGCCGGCAACGGTTACGGCGAAGCCGCCTTCGCGGATCGCGCCGGCCGGGACCGGGCAGACACCTTCGACCTTGTAGCCGGTATAGGGAAAGCGGCCGAGCGCGTCGTCATAGTGCGTCAGGATCGGCACCGGCGTGATCTCGTCCGTGGAAACGTCGTCGCGCAGAGCGCCGGCGGTGGCCACCGTCATCGGCTGCCCCTGCAGCTGTGCCGTCATGGCCGACGCCGAGTCGGCGAGGAACAGGATGCGGGCCGTGGCCCCGATGGCGCTCATGCAGGTCTCCGAAGGCATTTCGGCGCAACTCTACCGGCCCTGGCGCGCGCGCACGAAGCGCTGATGCGGCATCGCGGCTATCTGCGCCAGGCATATCAGGGTAAACGCGGTGGTCATGCGTGACGCTCGCCGCAAGGTTAGTATCGGGCGACATTCCGGCCTGCCCACCCGGGCGCACTGACCCATGCACCGCATCGATCCCGTCAACATCCAGCTGTTCCTGGCCGCGGCCCGCGAAGGCTCGATCAAGCGCGCGGCTGAAACCGAGCATATCGCCCAGTCGGCGCTGAGCCGGCGCATCGCGGAACTGGAGCGCAGCCTGGGGGTGGTGCTGTTCGTGCGCTCGCCTGCCGGCGTGGTGCTGACCGATGCCGGCGCCCGCGCGCTGGAACTGGGGCGCAAGCTGAACGAGGACATCGCCAGCTTCGCGCGCGAGGTGCAGGACCTGGGCGACCGGGTCGCCGGCGTGGTGCGTGTGTCGGCCAGCCCATCGGCCATCATCGGTTTCCTGCCGGAGCGCCTGCATGCGTTCAAGGCGGCGCATCCGCTGGTCGAGATCGCGCTGTACGAGCGCTCCACCGCGGAAACGCTACGTGCCTGCCTCGATGACCGCGCCGACGTCGGCATCGGCGTCGCGGCCAAGACGCCGGGCGGGCTGGAATCATGGGCCTTCGCCAGCGATCCGCTCAATGTGGTGGTGCCGTCGTCGCATGCGCTGGCCCGGCGCAAGCGCATGCGCTATGCCGAGGTGCTGGAACATCCGCTGGTGGTGGTGCAGCCGGGCGGCGCGCTCGACCAGGACCTGCGCGAGCAGGCGGCCAACCTGCGGCTGCCGTTCAACCAGGGGGTGGCGGTGTCCAGTTTCGAGGCGGCCTGCCGCATGGTGGAGGCGGGACTGGGCATCGCCGTGCTGCCGGCCAGTGCCGGCGCGGCCTATGCCGGAACGCGGCGCTTTGTGCGCGTGCCGCTGGATGAACCGTGGCGCCAGCGCCAGTTGCGCATCTATGCGCCATACAAGCAGCCGCGGTTGCGTGCGATTGCCGCGATGATCGAGGCGCTGCAGCCAAAGGCTGGTACCGATGCTATGCCGGGCTGAGATACCCGGTGCAGCGGATTAGCACTCGGCCACCGCGGCGTCGCAACCCTACACTCCGTGCCAAAGCCACCGTCCACGGTGCGATTCGACCCACGGAGACAACACATGCAGACCTCGCTGTTTCGACAGACGTGCAAGGCGCTTGCGGCCCTGATCACGCTCGCGGCACTGGCCGTCCAGGCCGTTCCAGTCCATGCGCAGGATGGCAAGCCGCTCAGGCTGATCGTGCCGACCCAGCCGGGGTCGCAGGCCGATGCCGTGGCCCGCGCGCTGAGCCAGCCGCTGGGCAAGCAGCTGGCCCAGTCGGTGGTGGTCGAGAATATCGCCGGCGCCGGCGGCGTGCCGGGCACCCAGCAGATCGTGCGCGCGCCGAAAGACGGCTCGACGCTGGGCCTGATCTCGTCGAACCACGTCATCAACCCGTTTATCTACAAGAGCCTGCCGTACGACGCGCTGCAGGACATCACGCCGATCACCGTGATCGGCACGCTGCCGCTGGTGCTGGTGGTCAATCCCGCGGTGAGCGCGCACAACACCAGGGACCTGCTCGCGCTGTTGAAGTCGAAGCCGGGCGAACTGAACTACGGCTCGTCGGGCAACGGCACGGTGCTGCACCTGGCCGGCCAGCTGCTGGCCAGCGAAGCCAAGGTGGATATCCGCCATGTGCCGTACAAGGGCGCCGGCAACTACACTACGGACCTGGTCGGCGGCCAGGTGCAGATGGGCTTCCTCACCGTGCAGGCGGTGCTGCCGCTGATCAAGGCGGGCAAGCTGCGGGCGATCGCCGTGTCCACCGCGCAGCGGGTGCCGGCGCTGCCCGAGGTGCCAACGCTGGCGGAGTCGGGCGTGCCGCGCTACAGCTTCGACGCGTGGCTGGCGATCGTCGGTCCCGCGGGCATGCCGAAGCCGGCTGTGCAGGACCTCCAGGCGAAGATCCAGGCCACGCTGCGCGAACGCGAGGTGCAGGAGCAGCTGTCGGCGCAAGGGCTGGTGGTGACGGGCACCGGCGCCGACGCGGCGGTGCCGTTCTTCAGGAGCGAACTGGACAAGCATGCGCGCATCGTCAAGCAGGCTGGCGCCACGCTGAATTAAAGGCTCCGGGCCGGGGCAAGCCGGCCCGCCACACGCTTGCCCGCTTCAGCTGCCGCAAGCGTGGATCAGGAATTCCCGCAGTGCATCGGCGGGCTTGCCCAGCTTGCGGCCGGGCTGCCACAGCATGCCGACCTCCATGTCGGGCACCGCATTGGCAATCGGCCGGGCCTCGATCTGCTTGCCTTCCAGCGACCACGGCCGATACACCATGTCGGACAGCACGGTGACGCCGAAGCCATGCGCCACCAGCCCGCGCAGTGCTTCCATCGAGCCGGTGCGGAAGGCGATATTGGGCGCGAGCCGGTGGCTGCGCCAGTAGCGCAGCGTCGAGTCCTCGGCCTCGTCGACGGTGATGAGCAAGTACGGATACGCCGCGATATCGCGCAGCGAGGGCCGCTCCACCTCAAGCAGCGGATGGCTGGCCGACGTCCACAGCTGGCGGCGCGAGCGCATCAGCGTATGGCGCTGGAAGCGCTGTGGCTTCTCCAGGTTGGACAGCAGCGCGATGCCGAACTCGATCTCGCCCGCCAGCACGGCGCGCTCGATGTCGGGGCGGTCCATGTCGAGCAGGTCCAGTTCGATATCCGGATAGTTGGTGCGGAAGCGCGCCAGCAATCCCGGCAAAAAGTATCCCAGCACGGTGTAGGACGCCGCCAGCCGCACGCTGCCCTGCAGCCCGTGCACCTGGAAGCGCGGCTCGCGCAGCGCGTCTTCGACCGAATCCAGGATCTGGCGTGCATGCTGGAAGAACAGGTGGCCTTCGGCCGTCAGCGTCACGCCATGCGGCCGCCGCTCGAACAGGCGCACGCCCAGGCGCTGCTCCAGCGCCAGCACGGCATTGGTCACGGCCGACTGCGACACATGCTCGGCGGTCGCCGCCATCGAGAACTGCCCGGTTTCCGCCGCCGCGACGAAATAGCGGAACTGCCGCAGCGTGACTTCCTTGGCCAGTCTTTCCGAACCTTCGCGCGCCTTGAACATGATGTCTCCGAGGTATCCGTTTTGCAGATATCAGGTGTTGGAATTCATGATTTTACGATGACCGCGCCGGTTTCTACACTCCTTCGGACAGCAAATAAAGCACCCAGAACAAAGCCCGGAGACCCACATCGTGAATGCCCCGCTCAATCCCGCCTTGCTCGAAGCCCTGGCCAGCGCCAGCCTGGACGACAAGTACACCCTGGACCAGGGCCGTGTCTACCTGAGCGGCGTGCAGGCGCTGGTGCGCCTGCCGATGCTGCAGAAGGCGCGTGACCGCGCCGCCGGGCTCAACACCGCCGGCTTTATCTCTGGCTACCGCGGCTCGCCGCTGGGCGGCGTCGACCAGGCGCTGTGGAAGGCCAAGCAGCATCTCGCGGCCAGCGACGTGGTGTTCCAGCCGGGCGTCAACGAAGACCTGGCCGCCACCGCGGTCTGGGGCAGCCAGCAGGTCAACCTGTTCCCCGGCGCCAAGCGCGATGGCGTGTTTTCGATGTGGTACGGCAAGGGCCCCGGCGTGGACCGCTCCATCGACGTGCTCAAGCACGCCAACTCGGCCGGATCGTCGCGCCATGGCGGCGTGCTGCTGCTGGCCGGCGACGACCATGCCGCCAAGTCCTCGACCGTGGCCCACCAGTCCGAGCACGTGCTGCAGGCGGCCGGCATTCCGGTGCTGTATCCCGCCAACGTGCAGGAATACCTGGACTACGGCCTGCATGGCTGGGCCATGAGCCGCTATTCCGGCCTGTGGGTGGCGATGAAGTGCGTCACCGACGTGGTCGAGTCGACCGCCTCGGTCGAGATCGACCCAAACCGCGTGCAGGTCGCGCTGCCGCAGGACTTTGCCATGCCGGCGGGCGGCCTCAATATCCGCTGGCCGGATTCCCCGCTGGAGCAGGAAGCGCGGCTGCTCGACCACAAGTGGTATGCGGCGCTGGCCTACGTGCGCGCCAACCGCCTGAACCGGGTGGTGCTCGATTCGCCCAACGCGCGCTTCGGCATCATGACCGCCGGCAAGGCGTACCTGGACGTGCGCCAGGCGCTGGTGGACCTGGGCCTGGATGACGACACCTGCGCCCGCATCGGCATCCGCGTCTACAAGGTCGGCTGCGTGTGGCCGCTGGAGGCCCACGGCGCGCGCGAATTCGCCACCGGCCTGGAAGAGATCCTGGTGGTCGAGGAAAAGCGCCAGATCCTCGAATACGCGCTGAAGGAAGAGCTGTACAACTGGCGCGAGGATGTGCGGCCCAAGGTGTTCGGCAAGTTCGACCAGCGCGGCAACGACGGCGGCGAGTGGTCGGTGCCGCGCGGCGACTGGCTGCTGCCGGCGCACTACGAGCTGTCGCCGGCGCTGATCGCCAAGGCCATCGCGCGCCGGCTGGAACGCTTCGACCTGCCGGCCGAGGTGCGCGCACGCATCGCCGCGCGCGTGGCGCTGATCGAGGCCAAGGAGCGCGAAGCGGCGCAGCCGCGCATCGCGGTGGAGCGCAAGCCGTGGTTCTGCTCGGGCTGCCCGCACAACACCTCGACGCGCGTGCCGGAAGGCTCGCGCGCGCTGGCCGGCATCGGCTGCCACTACATGACCTTGTGGATGGACCGCAATACCGAGACCTTCAGCCAGATGGGCGGCGAGGGCGTGGCGTGGACGGGCCAGATGCATTTCACCGACGACAAGCACGTGTTCGCCAACCTGGGCGACGGCACGTACTTCCATTCCGGGCTGCTGGCGATCCGCGCGTCGATCGCGGCCCGGGCCAACATCACCTACAAGATCCTGTTCAACGATGCGGTGGCGATGACCGGCGGGCAGCCCATCGACGGCGTGCTGACGGTGCCGCAGATCGCGCACCAGGTGCTGGCCGAGGGCGCGAAGAAGCTGGTGGTGGTCACCGACGAGCCCGCCAAGTACGGCGATGGCGCGATGCTGCCGTCCGGCGTGGCGGTGCTGCATCGCGACCAGCTCGATGCCGTGCAGCTTGAGCTGCGCGACACCGAAGGCGTCACCATCCTGATCTACGACCAGACCTGCGCCACCGAGAAGCGCCGCCGCCGCAAGCGCGGCACCTATCCGGATCCGGCCAAGCGCGCCTTTATCAACGATGCGGTGTGCGAAGGCTGCGGCGACTGCTCGGCCAAGTCCAACTGCCTGTCGGTGGAGCCGCTCGAGACCGAGCTCGGCACCAAGCGGCGGATCAACCAGTCGTCGTGCAACAAGGACTTCTCCTGCGTCAACGGCTTCTGCCCGAGCTTCGTCACCGCCGAGGGCGCGCAGGTGCGCAAGCCCGCGGCGGCGGCTGGCAAGGGCAGCGGCGCCGACTTCGCGGCGCTGCCGCAGCCGCGGCTGCCGGGTTTGGAGCGGCCGTACGGGGTGCTGGTGACCGGCGTCGGCGGCACCGGCGTGGTCACCATCGGCGGGCTGCTGGGCATGGCCTCGCACCTGGAGCGCAAGGGCGTGACCGTGCTCGACATGGCGGGCCTGGCGCAGAAGGGCGGGGCGGTGATCAGCCACGTGCAGATCGCGCCGGCCCCGGAACACCTGCATGCGACCCGCATCGCCACCGGCGAGGCGCGCCTGGTGATCGGCGGCGACGCCATCGTCTCGGCCTCGGCCGAAGTGCTGTCCAAGGTCCGGCACGGGCTGACCGCCGCCGTGGTCAACAGCGCCAACACCCCCACCGCGGAGTTCATCAAGAACCCCAAATGGAAGTTCCCCGGCGCCAGCGCCGAGCAGGACCTGCGCGCCAGCGTGGGCGAGGCCTGCGCCTTCTTCGACGCCAGCGCCTGGGCCGTGACCCTGCTGGCCGACGCGATCTATTCCAACCCGCTGCTGCTGGGCTTTGCCTGGCAGAAGGGCTGGATCCCGCTGCAGCACGCCAGCCTGGTGCGCGCGATCGAACTCAATGGGGTGTCGGTCGACAAGAACCGCCTCGCCTTCGAATGGGGCCGTTACCTGGCCCACCACGGCGAGGCCGCGGTCAAGGCGCTGCTGCCGGCTGCGCCGGCCGCCGCCAGCGCGCAGGTGGTGGCGATGCCGCAGACGCTCGACGCGCTGATCCGCAAGCGCGAGGCGATGCTGACCGGTTACCAGAACGCCGCCTATGCCGCGCGCTATCGCGACGCCGTGGCCCGCATCCGCGCCGCGGAGCAGCAGCTGGGCATCGACCGCAAGCTGCCGCTGACCGAGGCCGTGGCCCGCAACCTGGCCAAGCTGATGGCGTACAAGGACGAGTACGAGGTGGCGCGCCTGTACACCGATCCCGCCTTCCTCGACAAGCTGCGCGCGCAGTTCGAAGGCGAGCCCGGCCGCGACTACCAGCTCAATTTCTGGCTGGCGCCGCCGCTGCTGGCCAAGGCTGACGCCAAGGGCCATCTGGTCAAGCGTCGCTTCGGTCCCCGCACCATGACGGCATTCCGCCTGCTGGCGCGCCTGAAGGGTCTGCGCGGCACCGCGCTGGATGTGTTCGGCAAGACCGCCGAGCGCCGCGCCGAGCGCGCGCTGGTCAGCGACTACCTGGCCATGGTCGAAGAGTTCGCGGGTTCACTGAGCGCGGACAACTTCGACACCGCGCTGGCCCTGGCCACGCTGCCGGACGATATCCGTGGCTACGGTCACGTGAAGGAGGCCAGCATGGCCGCGGCGGCGGTGCGGCGCGAGGCGCTGCTGGCGCAATATCGCGGCGCGGCGCGGCGGAATGCGGCCTGACGCGGCAGCGCCTGCGAGGATCCCCGCCGTGACGTGAGGTCAAAGGCGGCGGGAAATTCTGCATGGGCGCCGCACCGGCGCCGCGGCGCGGTTGCGGCCAGGGCCACGCCCCATGCAGAATGGCAGCAAAACTACCTGCCCCCGACATGGAAACGCCAGACCGCCTGCTGCGCAGCTTCTTGCGTATTGCCTCGCTCAAGTCGCTGTCGAAGGCTGCGGATGACCTGAACCAGACGCAGTCCGGCGTCAGCAAGCAACTGGCCGCGCTCGAAGCCCACCTTGGCAAGGCGTTGTTTACGCGAACGGGGCGTGGCGTTGCCCTGACCGAAGCCGGGCAAAAGCTGCAGGAAGCGATCGAAGGGCCCTATCGCGCCATCGATCACGCCGTGGACATGATCCGCGACGCGCATGGCAGTACCGAAGGGACGGTCAGGCTGGCCCTGGTCCATACGGTCAGCTATTACTTCATCGGCGATGTGGTGGCGAGTTTCGTCAGTGCGCATCCCGGGGTCAACCTGTCGATGATGGGGCGCAGTTCGCCGGAGGTCGTGGCTCTGGTGGAAAGCGGCAAGGCGGATCTGGGCGTGGCCTACGATACCGCGGTGGACACGGCCGCGCTGGCGGTTTATCCGCTCTTCGACGATACCATGTGCCTGGTGGAACGGGGCAGCACGGCCCCGGCTGCGGACGATCCCGGCGTCGACCTGGCCGGCCGCGACCTGCGCCTGGTTGCCTTCCCGCATGGCTATGCGCTGCGACGGATGCTCGATAGCGCCGGCCTGAAGGGCGCTTATGTCGCCGAGGCGGAAACGGTGGATGCCATGCTCAAGCTGGTTTCCGCCGGGGTAGGGTCCTGCATCCTGCCGAGCCGCCTGCCCGACAAGCTGCTGGCCGAGTATGGCCTGTGCAAGGTGAAGATCCATGCGCCGCTGTTGAAGCGGCGCATGGTGGCGGTGGCGCATCCCGAACGCCAGCCCTTGCCGCTGGCCGCCGCGCTGCTTTCCTGTGCGCTCCAGGTTGCCAAGGCACTGGACACGTGAAGCCATGACATAGCTGCTATGAAGCCGGCTCCGTAGCTCGCCTGGAACCCCAATCCCATACTGGATCCCGATCCTTTCGACCTCTCGTCGCAGGGAAAACCCGGAGAAAACCAGTATGAACGCCCCCCTCAGAGACAAGTCGTACTTCGACCAGCGCGCGTCCAGCGACATGGCGAAGCACCTGCCGCGCCAGTCGCGCACCACGCAGGAGACCATGGCCTATGCCTGCCGGATCCTGGCCATGACGGAGCAGGAAGCCGGCCTGGCGGGCCAGATCAGTGTCCGTTCCGAACGTCCGGGCGCTTACTGGACCCTGCGTTTCGGCCTCGGCTTCGACGAAGCGACGCCGGCGGACTTTATCGAGGTCGATCGCGATCTCAATACGCTGAGCGGCGGCGGCATGGCCAACCCGGCCACGCGCTTCCACCTGTGGGTCTACGACGCCCGGCCGGACGTCAACGCCATCATCCATACCCATTCGCCGTGGGCCAGCGCGCTTGCTGCCGCACGCCAGCCTCTGGTCATCGCGCAGATGGACATGACCCCCCTGCACAACGACTGCGCGTTCCTCGGCGACTGGCCAGGGGTCCCGATCGCAGACCAGGAAGGCGTGATCATCTCGGAAGCGCTGGGTGACAAGCGCGCGATCATCCTCGCGCACCACGGCTATCTGACCGCAGGCAAGACCTGCGAAGAGGCGACCTACCTCTCCGTCTATCTCGAGCGCGCTGCCCGGATGCAGATCCGCGCGCAGGCTTTCGGTCCGCTCACGCCGGTCGATGACGAGCTGGCCAGGGAGGCTCATGACTACCTGCTGAAGCCGTCCATCGTCAACTCCACGTTCGCGTACTGGGCGCGCCAGACGCACGGCATCGCGCCGTACGTCAAGCCGTGACGCGCTGGCAGCACGCATCAGAACAGACAAGGAGACAAGACGATGACCACGCAACAAGGCATGCGCTCGCGCCGCCACTACATCACGGCGGGCCTCGCCAGCATGATGGGCACGACCATCGAATGGTATGACTTCTTCCTCTACGGCACCGCCGCGGCCCTGATCTTCAACAAGATCTTCTTTCCCTCGTTCGATCCGCTGACCGGGACCCTGGCGGCTTTTGCCACTTACTCGGTCGGCTTCTTTGCGCGCCCGCTGGGTGGCATCGTCTTTGGCCATTTCGGCGACCGGGTCGGACGCAAGTCCATGCTGCTGATCACGCTGTTCATGATGGGCATCCCGACCATCCTGATCGGCCTGATCCCGTCCTATGACAGCATCGGCTACTGGGCCGCGGTTGCGCTCGTGCTGCTGCGCTTCCTGCAGGGCGTCGCGGTCGGGGGCGAGTGGGGCGGTGCGGTGCTGATGGCGGTCGAGCACGCGCCCGAAGGCAAGAAGGGTTTCTTTGGCAGCCTGCCGCAGGCCGGGGTGGCACCGGGCCTGATCCTGTCCTCGCTGGCGATGGGCATGGTCGCGACGCTGCCGGAGCAGGACATGCTGACGTGGGGGTGGCGCGTGCCGTTCCTGGCGAGCGTGGTGCTGCTGGCGATAGGCTGGTTCATCCGGGCGAAAGTGAGCGAATCCCCCGACTTCGAGCAAATGAAAAAGTCTGGCGACAAGGTCGAGATGCCGGCGCTGGTGGTGCTGCGCCGCTATCCGCGCCAGGTCCTGACCGTGGTCGGTGGCCGCCTGGCGGAAGTCACGTGGTTCTACACCGTGGTGACCTTTGCCCTGGCCTACGCCACCGGCACGCTCGGCATAGCCAAGACCGTGATGCTCGATGCCACGGTGTGGGGCGCCGCGGTCGCGATGTTCACCATGCCGCTGTTCGGCATCCTGGGTGACCGCTTCAGCTTCAAGTGGGTATTCATGGCCGGTACCGTGGGGATCCTGGTCTTTGCGCCGCAGTTCTTCGCGTTGCTGCAAACGCTCGATGCAGGCAATGTCACGATTGCCATGGCCGTCGCGATCGGCCTCGTCTATGCATGCCTGTACGGGCCCGAAGGCAGCCTGTTCTCCGCACAGTTTCCGCCCGAGGTCCGCTATAGCGGCATCTCGATCGCGGTGCAGGTGTCCGGCGCGATCGGCGGGGGCCTGGCGCCCATCGTGGCCACGTCGCTGTTGAATCATGGCGGCGGCGACCCCGCGTACATCGTCTGGTACCTGGGTGCGCTCAGCGTGATCGCCTTTGTCAGTACGGCACTGATGCGCGATGTGAACCGGGCCAGGCACGCGGTCCCGCTGGCAAAGGGGGAGCGGGTATGAGCGCCGGTGCCTGTCCTTCACGCGTTACCCGGCGCGGCGACGCATAGCACCAGTTTGCTCGCCGCCTGGCCTGACCGCACCAGCTCGAGCGCGTGCCCGGCTTGTTCCAGCGGCAGGCATTCGATGCGAGGTGGCCGCAAACGGCCGTCGTTCATCAGCGCGGCGATTTCCGCGAGCCGTGCGCCGCTTGGCATCCTGCTGAACGCGACGGCGGTGCGCATGCCGCGCCGCGCGGCTTCGGCGGGATCGGGGCCGTGGTCGCCGCTGACCAGCGTCAGGATAGCCACCAGGATGCCGCCGGGCCGGAGCAGGTCCAGCCCCATCGGCAAGGTGCCGCATCCCACCGCGTCGAGCACCAGGTCGACGCCGTCCGGCGCCCAGGCCCGCACGGCGCCACCGATATCGCTTGCGCGGTAGTCGATGGCCAGGTCGCAGCCCAGCGCCAGCAGCGCGTCGCGGCGGGCCGCGCTGCAGGTGGCGGCGACGGCGGCGCCGGCGGCCCTGGCCAGTTGCACGGCGAACGTGCCGACCGCGCCCGCGCCCCCGTGCACCAGCACGGTCTGGCCCGGGCGCAGTCCGCCATCGTCGAACAGTCCGGTCCAGGCGGCCAGCGCCGGGGTCGGCACCGCCGCGGCTTCGGCGAATCCGACGTTGTCGGGAATCGGCACCACGCAATCCTGGCTGACAGCAACGTATTCCGCATACGATCCCCACTGGCCGGCGCCGACCCCGGTTTGCGCAAACACCCGCTGTCCACGCACGAAGCCCGTGACGCCGGCGCCGACCGCGGCCACCACGCCGCTGGCATCGAAGCCAAGCACGAAGGGAAAGCCGGCCTGCATGAAGTCGCTCAGATAACCCTCGCGGCATTTCCAGTCGGCGGGATTCACGCCGGCGCAAGCGACGCGGATCAGCACTTCGCCGGCTGCCGGCGCCGGCGTTGCGACCTCGCCAAGCCGGATGACCTCGGGGCCGCCGTGACGGTCGATCAGGAGCGCGCGCATGTTTTCTTGCATGAGGCTTACCTCGCCGACAGTTCGGGCTGGCCCAGCGCCGGATGCGCCCAGGCCGGGATGACGGGCGGCGGCAGCACGCCTTTGCCGTCGAGCGTGCGGACCTGCAGTCCATGCGCAACGGGAAAGTGCAGGCTATGGGCGATCTGGCCGGTGTGCAGTCGCGCCGGCACGCTGCATAGCGCCAGCGCGGTTTCCACCAGGTATTCCACGGGCTCGGTGGGATAGCCGTCGGGGATATAGCGCTCGCTGCCCGGTGTGAGGATCGCGGTGCTTGGCGCCACCGAATTGACGGCGATGCCGTCGGCCTCCAGTTCCGCGGCCAGGCCCTCGGTGAACCGGTTGACGGCGGCCTTGACGGCCGCGTAGGCCGTGACGCCGCCGGCGCGGTCAAAGTCCTGGTAGGGACGCGCCGGCGACAGCGCCGTGACCGAGCCCAGGTTCAGGATCCAGCCCGCGCCGTGCGCACGCATCAGCGGTATCGCGGCGCGGCTCAGCACGAACGGGATGCGCAGGTAGTGATCCACGGTACGGTCGAAGATGTCCAGCGGCATCGCGTCGATGGGGCTGTATTCGGCCAGGCCGGCGTTGTTGACCAGGATGTCCAGGCCACCCGCGGCCTCGGCGGCCCGCAGCACAAGCTGGTCGCGCTGCGCGGCATCCTCGAGATCCGCCGCCAGCGCCATGGCGCGGCCGCCTTGCCGCGTGATCAGCGCCACGGTCTCGGCCAGCGTGCCAGGATCTTCCCGGGAGTTGCCGGCGCGCCGTGCGCTGACCACCACCAGCGCGCCTTCCGCCGCGAAGCGCTGCGCGATGGCACGGCCGATGCCGCGGCTGGCGCCTGTCACCAGTGCGATCTTTCCTGTCAGTGTTCCGTGTGCGGTCATGATGCGCTTTCCTCCTTATGGTTGTGGCTGGCAATCTGGCTGACAATCAGGCTGGTCGCGAGCGGGCAGAAGGCATGGGAGATCGCCTCGACCGTCCATTCCGGAAACTCCGGGTCGAACCAGCGGTCGACCCGTCCCCAATGGAACGGGTGCATCAGGTATTCGCCCAGCAGGTCGTCCGCGCTGGTGAATTCCTGCTGCCAGACATGGGTCCATGTGGTCGGCGACAACACGCGGGCCAGCCGCCAGTTGCGGATCGCGGGCATGTACGTCGGCATCCGCAGCAGGTCGTGCTCCAGTGCGTGGACCTGCCAGGGCGGCGCTTCAGGGCGGACCCGGAACATCAGCGTGCGCCAGGTGCCGTCACGCAGTTGCGGCGCACGCATGCCGTCCGCGATCGCCCGATAGGCGACGTGATCGACCGTTGCGATGCCGTCCAGCGCCGCGGCGAGACCGGCGCCATCGGCCTGCGCGCCGGACGAGCCGGTTTTGAATTGCAGGTCGAGCGTGTAGTCGCCGGCGCCCCAGCTTCCCGTCAGGTTGCGGCCGAGCGCCACCCGGTGCAGGCCAGGCAGCCTTTCAACGCGGTCGAGCAGGGCTGGCCCGGGGTCGGGCATCCCGTCGCAAATGCCGGTGTGCAGGCGCAGTTGCGCGGTCTCAAGGCGCATCGCAATGCTCCTTCGGCTGCGGCAGCACGGGTGTCGCGGCAGCCATCACATGGCGGCGGCGGGATTGGCACAGGGAGTCGACCGTCGACCAGAAGGCGAGGGCGGGACCGTCAATGCCGGCGCGCATGGCGTAATAGGCCGGCGCATCCGGCACTTGCCACAGCAGCCACAACGTATTGGGCGCATCTTGCAGCGCCACGGGTGGCGACACCCAGCAATGCAGCAGCGTCAGGCCCCTGGCGGCGCTGCCGGGCAGGTAGCGGGATTCCAGCAGGTCAAGCACCGCGGGCAGCTGGCCGGGCGCGAGCACGATTTCATCGAGTACGTGGATCATGGCTGTGTGGCGTCCTCTCATGGGTTGTCCCGTATAGGCATGGTGCTGCGCGCATGGCAACCTCCATGGCCGCCGGGACGATTATGGAAGGCCCGTTGGCCACGCACCCCTACCCGGACGATCAACCACCGCTACCGAAGCAATCACGACCAGCGCCCATGAATGCCCACATCCCGGGGAGTCCCGTCCCTGTTCCGCACGGCATGGTGCAGCGCTTGCTGGATGAGCTGAAACGGCAGGGCGTCGAGGTGCCGGATGCCGGCACAGAACCGCCGCGGCCGGCACAGTTCACCGCGCTCTATCGCGCAGCGATCGAGCGGCTGGAAGCGCTGGTGGCCAAGGGCGACGGCCACCCGCCGATGTGCAAGCAGGAAGTGGATCTGCTGTGCCGCTGCGTGTTGAGTTGCCAGACGCTGCGCGAGGCGATCCACTGCGCGGCCGATTTCTGCGCGATGCTGTATCCGCGCGCCGGCGCGCTTAGCCTGGGCGAGCGCGCGGGCCAGGCGGTGTTTCGGATGGATTCGCTGCGGCGGGTGAAATCGTCGGCCGCCTGCCTGGTAGACCTGACCGGGCTGTTTTTCTATCTGCTGCTGTTCGGCTGGCTGGTGGGCCAGCCGATACGACCGACCCGGGTCAGCCTGGCGCATCCGCGGCGCGAGGACGCCTTGCCGTTCCTCGGCCTGTTCCATGCGCCGGTGACGTCCGGCAACCCGGCCTACGGCTTCGACTTCGACCAGGCCTTGCTCGACCGTCCGGTGGTGCGCCGGGCAGCGGAGCTTCAGGCATTCCTGAAGGACCTGCCTTACCGGCTGGTCGGGGCGCCGGTCGAAGTAGTGTCGCTGAGCCAGCAAGTGCGCGGCACGCTGCACGCGGCGCTGGTGCATGGCGCGCGGCTGCCGACGCTGGCCGAGCTGGCAGTGCGCTTCGATGTCAGCGAACCGACGCTGCGCCGCCGGCTCGCGGCGGACGGCAGCAGCTACCGGCAATTGCGCGAGCGCAGCCTGCAGGAATACGCCGAGCAATGCCTGCGCACCACCCGCTGGAGCATGGGCAGGATCGCCGAGCAGCTTGGCTTTGCCAGCGAGGAAGCCTTTCGCCGCGCCTTCCAGCGCTGGACCGGGCACGCGCCCACGCAGTTCAGGCGCGCCAGCCAGGGCAAGGCCACAGGGTAAGCCCACGACAGTGCGGTAATTCGTGCACGGCGCCGGCGGCAATATATGCAAAGCCGGCCGGGACGGCGGCACGCGCCGCTCGTCGGATGCGACGTGGTGAAGCCGGCGAAGCCTGATGGCATGACGCTTGCTGCCTTCGTTCCATTCCCCCACGAACATGACCCAGCGGAGGCGCCCATGGCACTGGAAGACCCGCTTGCTCCCCCGGCATCCCAGGCCGGCGCACTGCAACAGATCCCCACCACGCTGCACATCAACGGCATCACCCACGAGCTGCTGCTGGCGCCGTGGGTGATCCTGCTGGACCTGCTGCGCGAGCAACTGCAGCTCACCGGCACCAAGAAGGGCTGCGACCACGGCCAATGCGGCGCCTGCACGGTGCTGGCAGGCGACAGGCGCATCAAGTCGTGCCTGTGCCTGGCCGTGTCCTATGACGGCGCCGACATCACCACCGTGGAGGGGCTGGCCGATCGCGACACGGGTGCGCTGCATCCGCTGCAGCAGGCCTTTATCGACCACGACGCGTTCCAGTGCGGTTATTGCACGCCGGGGCAGCTGTGCTCCGCCGTGGGACTGCTGAACGAGCATCCGCCGGCAAGCCGACAGGAGATCCGCGAGCGCATGAGCGGTAACCTGTGCCGCTGCGGCGCGTATGCGCAGATCGTCGAGGCGATCGCCGAGGTCGCCGGGCTGACTGACCACGACCAGGAGCCATCATGAACCCGTTCCGCTATGAGCGCGCGGCCACGGTGGAAGCGGCGCTGCAGTCGATCGCCGCCGCGCAGCGGGACGCCGGCGTGCAAAGCCTTGGCGACGACCACGCGCCGCACTTCCTGGCTTCCGGCACCAACCTGATCGACCTGGTGAAGGGCGGCATGATGCATCCGGCCGCGCTGGTCGATGTCAGGCAACTGCCGCTGCGGATGATCGAGGCCACGGCGGAGGGCGGGCTCAGGCTCGGTGCGCTGGCCAGCAACGCCGATACCGCGCAGCACCCGCTGGTGCGCGGGCAGTATCCGCTGCTGCGCGCGGCGATCCTGGCCGGGGCCTCGGCGCAGATCCGCAATATGGCGACCAACGGCGGCAACCTGCTGCAGCGCACGCGCTGCTATTACTTCTACGATCCGGGCGTGCCCTGCAACAAGCGCGATCCCGGCAGCGGCTGCCCGGCGGCGACCGGGCTGGCACGCCAGCATGCCATCCTGGGCGCGAGCGAGCATTGCGTCGCCACCCATCCGTCCGACATGTGCGTGGCACTGGCGGCGCTGGGCGCGGTGGTGCACGTGGCCTCGGCCAGCGGCCGCCGCGAGATTCCGTTCCATGAATTCCATCGGCTGCCGCAGGACCGCCCGCACATCGACACCACGCTGCGCCCCGACGAACTGATCACCCACATCGTGCTGCCTCCCGCCGCCGAGTTCGCGCGCCGTGCCTGTTACCTGAAGATCCGCGAGCGCGCGTCGTTTGCGTTCGCACTGGTGTCGGTGGCTGCCGCGCTGGACCTTGCCGACGATGGCACCGTGCGCGCCGCGCGGCTGGCACTGGGCGGCGTGGCCCACAAGCCGTGGCGCGATCCCGAGGCCGAGGCGCACCTGCAGGGCCGGCCCGCCACGGCCGAACACTTTGCCGCCGCGGCCCGCTTCCTGCTGCGCGATGCGCGCGCCTGGGGCGGCCCGGCCGTGCCCGAGAGCCTGCCGGGCAACAGCTTCAAGATTGCGCTGGCCGAGCGCGCGATCGTGCGCGCGCTGGAAATGGCGGTCGCCGGCGTGCTGAGCAATACCGGCGAAGACGCCTTCAGCGAGGAGGAGCAGCCATGAACGATCCGATCCCGCAATGCACGCCGCGCGCACGCCCCGGCACCGGCCCGGTCGGCATCGGCACGCCGGTCCCGCGCCTCGATGGCGTGGCCAAGGTCACCGGCACGGCGCGCTATGCCGCCGAGCATCCGGCCTTCGACCTCGCGCACGGGGTGGTGGTGAACAGCACCATTGCGCGCGGACGCATCGTGTCGATCGATTGCAGCGCGGCGCTGGCGGTGCCGGGCGTGCTCGAAGTGCTGACCCATGAGCGCCGCCCGCGCGTGCGCTCGCTCGACCTGTTCTACAAGGACATGGTCGCGCCCGCCGGTTCGCCGTTCAAGCCGCTGCACGACGCGCGCATCTGGTACAGCGGCCAGCCGGTCGCGCTGGTGGTGGCCGAGACCTTCGAGGCGGCACGCCATGCCGCGACGCTCGTGCGCGTGCGCTACCAGGCGTGGCCGCACGAGACCAGCCTGCTGGAGCACCTGGGCCGCGCCGGCAAGCCGATGCGCTTCAAGGCGGGCTATTCCGGCCCGCCCAGGGCGCGCGGCGATGCCGACGCCGCCTTCGCGCGCGCGCCTTTCAAGGTCGACGCGGAGTTCTACAGCGGCGTGGAACACCACAATCCGATGGAGATGCACGCCACCACGGTGATCCGCGGCGGCGACGGCCACCTGACCATCTACGACAAGACCCAGGGCTCGCAGAATTCGCGCTGGATGGTGTCGCGGGTGTTCGGGCTGCCCAAGCGCAAGGTCACGGTGCGCAATGAATACGTGGGCGGGGCGTTCGGCTCGGGGCTGCGGCCGCAGTACCAGCTGATCCTGGCGGTGATGGCGGCGCTGGCGCTGGAGCGCTCGGTGCGCGTGGTGCTGACACGGCCGCAGATGTTCACCTTCTGCCACCGGCCCGAGACCTGGCAGCGCGTCCGGCTGGGTGCCGACGCCGATGGGGGGCTGGTGAGCCTGATCCATGAAGCCGTGGCCGAGACCTCGCGCATGGAGCACTACGTCGAGGTGGTGGTCAACTGGTCCACGCAGCTCTATGCCTCCGAGAACAGCCGGCAGGACTATCGACTGGTCGACCTGGACCAGCCCACCCCGGCCGACATGCGTGCGCCGGGCGCCGCGCACGGCGTGCATGCGATCGAGGTGGCGATGGACGAGCTGTCCTATGCGGTGGGGATGGACCCGCTGGCGCTGCGGCTCAAAAACTACGCCGAGCGCGACGGCGCCAGCGGCCTGCCGTTCTCGAGCAAGGCACTGCGGGAATGCTACGCGCAGGGCGCGCAACGGTTCGGCTGGGCCGGACGGCCACCGCAGCCGCGTTCGATGCGCGCTGGCCACGAACTGGTCGGCTGGGGCATGGCCAGCGGCACCTGGGACGCGCTGCAGATGTTCAGCCGCGCCCGCGCGGTGTTCCGCGCCGACGGCCGGCTCGAGGTAGCCAGCGCCGCCACCGACATCGGCACCGGCACGCTGACGGTGATGAGCCAGATCGCCGCCGCGTCGCTGGGCCTGCCGCTGGAGCAGGTGACGTTCGTGCTGGGCGATTCGGAGCTGCCGGTGGCGCCCGTGGAAGGCGGCTCGTCGCATGTGGCCACGGTCGGCAGCGCGGTCGACGGCGTGTGCGACAAGCTGCGCCGGATGCTGTGGCACATGGCGCGGCGCATGCAGGGCTCCGGCTTCGAGCGCGCGCGCTACGAGGACCTGGTGTTCGCGCACGGCCAGGTCAGCCTGCGCGGCGGCCCCGACCCCGACGCGTCGTTGCCGCTGACCGGCATCATGGCAGCGGCCCGGCGCGAGCAGATCGAGGCATCGTTCCTGCAATTGCCCAATTTGTTCAAGCAGAAGCAGTACACGCGCGCCGCGCACTCGGCCGTGTTCTGCGAGGTGCGCGTCGACGAGGCGCTGGGCACCGTGCGCGTGACGCGCGTGGTCAGCGCGGTGGCGGCCGGGCGCATCATCAACCCGAAGACCGCGCGCAGCCAGATCCTGGGCGGCATGGTGTGGGGCATCGGCCAGGCGCTGCACGAGGAAACGCACAGCGACCATGCGCTCGGCCGCTTCATGAACCGCAATATCGCCGAGTACCACATCGCCTCGCACGCCGATATCCAGGACCTGGACGTGATCTTCGTCGACGAGGACGACCGCGTGGTCAGCAGCCTCGGCGCCAAGGGCGTGGGCGAAATCGGGCTGGTCGGCGTTGCCGCCGCGATCAGCAATGCGATCTATCACGCCACCGGCAGGCGCTTGCGCAGCACGCCGATGACGCCGGACAAGGTCATGGCGCGCTGAACGGGGCTGGCCGCCGTCAGCGCCGCTGCGCCAGCCAGATGCCCGCCGCGATCGCGGCCAGCCCGACGCCGTGGTACCAGCGCGGCCAGTCGCCCAGCAGCACCGTCGACAGCAGCGCGGCGAAGACCGGCGTCAGCGTGATGAAGAACACCGGCAGCTGCGCGCCCGCGCGCGCGATGGCGCGGTCCCAGGCAAAATAGGCCAGCAGCGACGGGATGGTCGCGACATAGAGCAGGATGCCCGCGACCTTGCCGTTCCATTGCAGCGGCTGATCCAGCGTCAGCAGTTCCCATGCCGTCACCGGCGCGCTGGCCAGCACGCCGGTGACGATCTGTGCGAACAGCAGCACCGGCAGGGGCAGCGCGGGACGTTGCTTGCGCAGCAGCCAGGTGTAGGCGCTCCAGGCGATGGTGGCCGCCAGCATGAACAGGTCGCCGGGCACCAGGTCCAGCTGCGCCAGCCGCGCCAGTTCGCCGCGCACCAGCACGAAGGTCACGCCGACCATGCACAGCAGCGCGCCGGCGACATGCCAGGGCCGGACCCGTTCGCCGAAGCACAGCGCGCCGATCACGATCAGAAACAGCGGCGTGGAGGCGCCGATCAGGGTCACGTTGATCGGCGTCGAGCTGGTCAGCGCCAGGTACTGCAGCGCGTTATAGCTGGCGATCGACAGGATGCCCATGGCGGTGATCACGCCCGCGTGCCGGCGCAGCACCGCGCGGTGCTCGACCACGCCGCGCCAGGCAAACGGTGCCAGCAGCATGCCGGCCAGCACCCAGCGCGCCCAGTTCAGCGCGACCGGCGGCACCGTGCCGGCGGCAAGCCGGCCCACGATGGCATTGCCGGCCCAGCTCAGCGGGGGAAAGGTCAGCAGGAACAGGGTGGTCCAGTCGATGCGTCGGGGGCTGGGGCTGCTGGCGGACATGAGGCGAGGTCGATGGGTGGATGGCGCATTATCCGCGATGGCGATGCTTTAGGTGCCGCCACGCGGCGCGGGCACTCACCGGCGCTGGCGCGCGATGCGCGCCCCCCGCAGCGGCGCCCCGCGCGCGGGGACGACCACGCGGATGGCCGGCGGGGCGTCGAGCTCGTCCAGCAGGCGCGGCCAGCGGGCATGCGCCAGCGCCACCGCTTCCCTGACCGCGGCGGTGGCGATGCGGCGCGGCACGCCGGCTTTCTCGGCGATCGCCTCGTACATGGCCAGGGTTTCCTCGCGCTGCAGCCGGTCGATGGCGACGTTCTGGCCGTACGAGGCAAAGCCGGGCAGCGCGGCCACGCAGACGATGTCGTACGCCGGCGACAGCACCGGCAGCACGCCGTTGGGGTAGATCACCGAGAAGTTCTTCAGGTGCGCGTCGCTGTTGCCGATCAGCGTATTGACCGCCTGGCGCAGGAAGAACTGCCGCACATGCTCGACCCCGCTCGGGCTTAGCCGGTACAGCGTGGCCACCAGCTGCACGTAGCCGTCGATGCTGGCGTACTTGCGGGCCGGCATGCGGCCCAGCATCTGGCAGCCGTCCTCGGCATGGACGCGCCCGGACGGGGTACGGTCGAAGCGGTCGACGGCAAGGTAGTGCAGGTCCTCGCCCAGGGCCTCGGCCAGTCCCTCCACCGCGATGGTCGACATGGGCAGCACGCGCGTGGCCGCGACATGCACGCCGGCGGCGGCCGCGAGCTGCATCGAGACCGATTCGTTGAACACCTGCGCGTCGTCGTTCCGGGCCGGCAGCTTGGCGATGATGTCGGACAGCTTGCCGTGGCTCGGCAGCGTGTAGCGCTTGCCATCCTGCACCGTCGACAGCGCCAGCTTGTTCTGCACGCCGGACACCGACGCGGCCCCTTGCGTGGCGCCCTCGACCACGGCGATCTCCAGGTTGTCGGCGCCGCCGGTCACGCCATAGGCGCGGGCATAGGCGGGCAGGGCGTCGATGTCCGCCGGCCGCACCACCACGGCCCCGGGCAGGTCGTTGCCGGCCGAGGCCAGGATGCCGAAGTCGTCCTTGTCTTCGGGGTGGCTGCGGGTGGCTTCCAGCCGCTTGCGCAGCTCGCCTTCGGGCAGCAGGCCGGCAAAGTAGGGCGGCAACTCATGGCCGGTGTTGTAGACCGCGGGATGGAAGGGGTTGTCCAGCACCTCGGCGGTGGCGCGGCGGCCGGCTTCGGTCGGCACCGTGATCGACAGGCTCAGCGTGGGGCGGTCGGTGTCGCCGCGGAATTCATCGGCGGGCACGAAGCGGACATTGCCGCCGGCCTCGCACAGGTAGCCGCAGAGCCGGTCATATAGCCGAACCTCCAGAAAGCGGGGATGCAGGGCGTAGCTCATTCCTGTTCCAGGAAGATGTCGAGCGCGGCGCGGGCGCCACGGTCGGGGCCGCCGCCCTTGCCTTCCAGCACCTGGCGGACTTCGGCAAGGCGTTCGTTGGGCACCAGCACCCACTGCGCGTCGAGCGCGGCGGCCAGCGCTTCGAGCGTGGAAGCGCGGCTGTCCTTCTTGCCGAGCAGGATGGCCGACAGGTTTTGCGCCGCCATGCCGAGGATCCGGCCGAGTTCGCCCAGGCTCTTGCCCCTGGCTTCGCGCAGCTGACGGCATTGGGAGATTAATGACATAGCATTAGTCAACGAGAAAAATCATTCTTTGGAATGATACCTGCCTTGATGGACCTCGTGCATATCATTCGATAGAAGCTTTTTTATAAGATAATCATTCTATGGAATGATAGTGCATGGCAACTTCAGTGGCCAAAGACCTGCGTGCGCGAGAGGGCTGGCGCCTCGTCGAGAGGCTCCGCAGTGCCGCTGCCTCCACCTCCTTCCGTTACCCCTTGCCTTGTCACCGATACTGTATAAATATACAGTCATCGTAAATATCCTAAATCCTCGCCCTGCCGGCGAGCGACGTTAACTTCACATGACTGCGCCATTGCATGCAGCCCCGCCCAGGGCGGCGGAGGGTCTGCCTTTCCCTGCGCCGGCGGCCTCAGGGCCCGCCTGGCCTGCTGCGGCCGAGCGCCAGCAGGCGCTGTCGGCGCTCGAGCAGCGCTATCCCGGGCTGTGGCGGGCCGGCCAGCTGGGCCGCGCCGGCGGGGCCGCGGTGTGCCCGACCGGGTATGACGCGCTGTCGGCGGAACTGCCCGGCGGCGGCTGGCCGGCCGGCGGCCTGACCGAACTGCTGACCACGCAGGGCGGCGCGGGGGAAATGCGCCTGCTGCTGCCAGCCCTGCGCACGCTGGCCGGGGCGGGGCGGCGCATTGCGCTGGTGGCGCCGCCTTACCTGCCCAATGCGATGGGGCTGGCCGCGGCCGGGCTGCCGGCGCGGCAGTGCTACTGGGTGCGTGCTCCGGCCGAAGCGGCCAGGGCCGCGCAGCAGGCCGACATGCTGTGGGCCGCCGAACAGGTGCTGCGCAGCCAGGCCTTTGGCGGCGTGCTGGTGTGGCTGCCGGCGGCGCGCCCCGAGGCGCTGCGGCGGCTGCAGGTGCTGGCGCAGGCCAGCGACGCGGTGGCCTGGGCATTGCGCCCGGCCACGGCGCTGCGCGAGTCGTCGCCCGCGGTGCTGCGGCTGCTGCTGGCGCCGCTGCCCGGCAACATGCTGTCGATCACCTTCCACAAGCGCCGCGGGCCGGTGCGGGACACGCCGCTGCTGCTGCGCCTGGACGGCATGGCGGCGGCCACGCGCGCGGCCGCCTGGCCGGTGCCGGCAGGGGCAACTGCGGCGGTGCCCGCCGGGCCCGAACCGCTGGCGCAGTCTTCTCAGCTTTCATCCGATGCCGTACTGGATCGCGGTGCACCTGCCGCGCCTGCCCCTGGACGCGCTGCAGCCCAACTGGCCTGAGCTGGCGCCCGCGAGCGTGTCCACCGCCACCCTGCACCATGCGCTGCCGGTGGCGGTGATGGCGCGCGAGCAGGTGGTGCTGGCCAATGGTCCGGCGATGCAGCTGGGCGTGCGCTATGGCATGCGCCGCGGTGGCGTGCAGGCCCTGTCGGCCGATATCGTGCAGCTGGAGCGCGACCCGGCCGCCGAAGCCGCGCTGATGGAAGCGGTGGCGCTGGCGCTGCTGCGTTTCACCCCGGGCGTGACCGTCGACGAGGAGCCGGAGTCGGCCACGCTGATGCTCGATGCCGGCGCCAGCCTGCGCCTGTTCGGCGGCCATCGCGCGCTGTGCCGCGCGGTGCGGGCCTGCGTGCGCCAGCTGGGCACCGTGGCCCAGGTGGGCTGCGGCCCGACCGCGCACGGCGCCGCCTGGCTGGCACGCCAGCCGCTGCGGCGCACGCGGCGCGGCGTGGTGCGGCCCGGCCGCCGGGCGGTGGGCATGGCGCGCCTGCACCGGCTGCTCGACCGCCTGCCGGTGGAGGCGCTGCATACGCTGGCCGATCCGGCCTGGCTGGACGGCATCGGCTGCCGCACGCTGGGCGAGGTGCGGCGCCTGCCGCGCGCGGGCCTGACGCGCCGGCTGGGCCCGGCGCTGCTGGCGCGGCTGGACCAGGCCTATGGCGAGGCGCCGGCGCGCTTTGTCTGGTTCGTGGCGCCGCCCGCGTTTGCGCAGCGCATGGACCTGCCGGGCCGGATCGAATCCGCCGAAGCCGTGCTGGCCGGCGCGCAGCGGCTGCTGCTGGCGCTGGCGGGCTGGCTGGCGGTGCAGCAGGCTGGCGTCACGCGCTGCGTGCTGGTGCTGGAGCATGAGCGCTACCGGCGCGGCGCGGCGACCGAAGGCACCCCGGTGCCACTGGGCCTGGCCCAGCCCAGCCGCGATCCCGCGCACCTGTCGCGGCTGCTGCGCGAAAAGCTCGACCAGCTCAGCTTCCATGCCCCCGTGACCGGCCTGGCGCTGCGCGTGGAAGCCATGGCCGCGTGCGTGCCGCAAAGCGATGCGCTGTTCCCCGAGCCCGGCGGCACGCCGGAAGACCTGGGCCGCCTGCTCGATACGCTGATGGCGCGGCTGGGCCGCGACAACGTGCTGCAGCCGCGCCCGCTGGCCGACCACCGGCCCGAGCGCGCCAACCGCTGGTGCCCGGTCGACGAGCCCGCTGGCAAGCCCGCCAGCCTGCCCGAGCCGCAGCCGGAGCGCCCGCTGTGGCTGCTGCCGCAACCGCTGCCGCTGCCGGTGCAGCGCCACCGGCCCTGCCACGGCGGCCCGCTGGCGCTGCTGAGCCGGCCCGAGCGCATCGAGGCCGGCTGGTGGGACGGGGCCCTGGCCACGCGCGACTACTTTATCGCCGAGCGCGCCGACGGCCTGCGCTGCTGGATCTTCCGCGAGCGTCCGGGCCATGCCGCGCAGGACGATGGCGGCGAGTATCGCTGGTTCCTGCATGGGTTGTTCGCATGAGCGCGCCGCCCTTGCCCCCCTCGTTGCCTGCGTCCTTGCCGGGTTTGCTGCCGGCGCTGCCGGATTACGTGGAGCTGCACTGCATCTCCAACTTCACCTTCCTGAGCGGCGCCTCACACCCGGGCGAACTGATCGAGCGCGCCTTCGGCCTGGGCTACCGCGGGCTGGCGCTGACCGATGAATGCTCGGTGGCCGGCACCGCGCGCGCGCACGATGCCATCGAGACCCTGCGCAAGCGCCTGCACGACGCGGTGGCGCGCAGCGCGGCACGGGTCGCTGAGGGCGTGGATGAAGGTGTCGATGACGGCGCCGATGACGGCATCGATGAACCGCTGCTCGACGACGCCGATGCCTTCGGCAACGGCGACGACGATCCCGGCTTCCACGCCAGCCGCCACCAGCGGCTGCAGGCGCTGGCCCGCGCCGCCGATGCGTTCTCGCTGCTGATCGGCAGCCGCTTCAGCCTGATCCCGGCCAATGGACCGGAACAGGCGCCGCTGCGGCTGGTGCTGATCGCGCAGCACCGCGAGGGCTTCGGCAACCTGAGCGAGCTGATCACGCTGGGCCGCCGGCGCGCGCAGAAGGGCAGCTACCGGCTGCATCCCGAAGACCTCGCCGCGCCGGCCGGCGACATCGCCCACCTGCGCGGCATGCCCGGCTGCGTGGCGCTGCTGCTGCCCGACTATTGCGCCGAGCCGGAACGGCTGCTGGAGCAGGCCGAGTGGTGCCGCGCAGTGTTCGGCGAGCGCGCCTGGATCGCGCTGGAACAGTTGCAGGGCCATGCCGATGCCTTGCACCGCGCGCGCCTCGAAGCGGTATCGGCGCAGACCGGCGTGCCGCTGGCCGCGGCCGGCGCGGTCACCATGCATGTGCGCTCGCGCAAGCCGCTGTCCGACGTGCTGACCGCGATCCGGCTGGGCCAGCCGCTGGCCGAATGCGGCATGGCGCTGGCGCCCAATGCCGAGCAGCACCTGCGCATGCGCCAGGTGCTGTCGCGCCTGTACCCGCGCGAGGCGCTGGCGCAGACGCTGAAGATTGCCGAGACCTGCGATTTCTCGCTGGGCACGCTGCGTTACGAGTATCCCGAGGAACTGGTGCCGCCCGGCGAGACCCCGATCTCCTATCTGCGCAAGGAAGTCGAGCGTGGCAAGCGCGAGCGCTTTCCCAACGGCCTGAAGCCGGAGTGGGAAGCGCAGTTGAAGGAAGAGCTGGAGCTGATCGAGGAAAAGCACTACGAGCCGTTCTTCCTCACGGTGCACGACATCGTGCGCTTTGCGCGCTCGCGCGGCATCCTGTGCCAGGGGCGCGGCTCTGCCGCCAATTCGCTGGTGTGCTTCTGCCTGTATGTGACCGAGGTCAGCCCCGAGCAGGCCAACCTGCTGTTCGGCCGCTTCCTGTCGCGCGAGCGCGACGAGCCGCCCGATATCGACGTGGATTTCGAGCACCAGCGGCGCGAAGAGGTGATCCAGTACATCTACGACAAATACGGCCGCCATCGCGCCGCGCTGGCGGCGTCGCTGATCACCTATCGTTCGCGCAGCGCCCTGCGCGACGTCGGCCGCGCGCTCGGCATCGACGCCAGCGTGGTGGAGCAGGTAGTCAAGGGCCAGGCATGGTGGGACGGCGGCCCGGGCTTTGTCGACAAGATCGCCCGCTACGGGCTCGATCCCGAGTCCCCGGCAGTGCAGCAGTGGGCCAGCCTGACGGCGCAGCTGCGTGGCTTTCCGCGCCACCTGTCGCAGCACGTGGGCGGCTTCGTGATCGCGCGCCACAAGCTGTCGCGGCTGGTGCCGATCGAGAACGCGGCCATGGCCGACCGCAGCGTGATCCAGTGGGACAAGGACGACCTGGAGTCGCTGGGCCTGCTCAAGGTCGACGTGCTGGCGCTGGGCATGCTGTCGGCGATCCGGCGCGCGCTGGAGATGATCCCCAACCCCAGCCGCAATCCGGCGCGCGCGGGGCTGCCGGCGCGCATGGAGGACATCCCGAAGGAGGACAAGCCGACCTACGACATGATCTGCCGGGCCGACACCATCGGCGTGTTCCAGATCGAGTCGCGCGCGCAGCAATCGATGCTGCCGCGGCTGCAGCCGCGCGAGTACTACGACCTGGTGGTGGAGGTGGCGATCGTGCGGCCGGGCCCGATCCAGGGGGGCATGGTCCATCCGTACCTGAAGCGGCGCGAGGCCTTTCGCCGCACGCAGAAGCCGCCGGTCTACTTCAACCAGGTAATCGAGAAAGTGCTGGGCCGCACCCTGGGCGTGCCGATCTTCCAGGAGCAGGTGATGCAGCTGGCCATCGACGCGGCGGGTTTTTCGCCGGGGCAGGCGGACCAGCTGCGCCGCTCGATGGCGGCATGGCGGCGGCGCGGCGACCTGCGCAAGCACCAGGACGCGCTGGTGCGGGCGCTGACTGGCAAGGGCTATCCGGAATCCTTCGCGCTGGCGATCTGCAAGCAGATCGAGGGGTTTGGCGAATACGGCTTTCCCGAAAGCCATGCGGCCAGCTTCGCCAAGCTGGTGTACGTGAGTTCGTGGCTCAAGTGCCACCATCCGGCGGCCTTCCTGTGCGCGCTGCTGAACAGCCAGCCGATGGGCTTCTATTCGCCCTCGCAGCTGGTGCAGGACGCGCGCCGCCATGATGTGGAGGTACTGCCGGTGGATGTCACCATCAGCCGCTGGGACAGCACGCTGGAGCCGGTGGCGGAGTCCGATGCGGCCATCATTCGGCAGGAGCGGCCGCCGCATCCGCGCGTGCGCCTGGGCCTGGGCCGGGTCAAGGGCATGCGCGAGGCCGCGGCGCTGCGCATCGAGGCCGCGCGCGCGCAGCGTGCCTTCGACAGTGTCGAAGACCTGGCGCTGCGCGCCGGCCTGGACCGCCACGACATCGACGTGCTGGCCGCCGCCGACGCGCTCGCGCCGCTCGCCGGCAACCGCCGCCAGGCCCGCTGGCAGGCGCGCGCCGCGGCCGCGCATGCCGCACACCGCGACCTGCTGTATGAAGCGCCGCCCGCCGAGGCCGCGCTCGCGCTGCCGGCGCCGCGCCTCGGCGAAGATGTGACCGCGGACTATGCCAGCCTGGGGTTGTCGCTCAAGTCGCACCCGCTGGCGCTGCTGCGGCACAAGCTGGCGGCGATGCGCTTCGTCACTGCCAGCCAGCTCGAACGCTGCGCCAACGGCCGCCGCGTGCGCGCCTGCGGCATCGTCACCGTGCGCCAGCGCCCGTCCACCGCCAGCGGCACCATCTTCGCCACCATCGAGGACGAGACCGGCAGCATCAACCTGATCCTGTGGCCCGACCTGGTCGAGCGCCAGCGCAAGGAGGTGCTGGGCGCCACGCTGCTGGGCGTGGTCGGCACCTGGCAGCGCCAGGGCGACGTGCGCCACCTGGTGGCCAAGGAACTGGTGGACCTGAGCCCGATGCTGGGACGGTTGATGGTGGGGAGCCGGGATTTCCATTGAGACGCACGGCGCCAATGAGGGAGATGCAAACGGCGCGAGACCAGTTGGCTCGCGCCGTTTGCTTTTCAGCGCTGCTCATCCGTCGGGCGGGTAAGCAGGCTCTCCCTGGTCAGACCAACGCCTGCAGGCGATCTGCGCTCTCGTCCAGCTGTTGCTTGAGCGGCAAAAGCAGGGCGTGGAGGCCGATGCCTTGGGGGATGGTGTCGCTCTGCAGGTCCAGCAAGGTCAGGAAGGACTGAAGGCCGGCGCTGACGCGCAGGATGTCGTCAGTGGCCTCGCGGATTTGCTCCTCCAGGGTGACGGCTTTGCTGGGTGGGGGCGGAGCGGCTTTGGCGTGGGGGCGGGCCTGGGCGCGCTCCACTTTGGCCACGTTTTCGGCCAGTTGAGCTTTTTGGGCGAGAGTGGGCTCCTGGGGAGCCGGGGTTGTGCTTTGCATTGCAACCTCCAAGTGTGAGTGACGGAGGCTCGCGGTCCGCTGCTAATCGGGTGGGCGAGCACAGGGCAGGGTTAGCAGACCGGGACACTCGGAAACCCGGCGAGCCCGAGGGCTCCCCAGCCAAGGCTCGCCCATTGTGCATGGGCGTGCGAAGGCGTGTAGAAGAGGGGGGGGGGGGGGGGGCCCCCTCGGGGGGGGTGGGAGGACGGGGGGGGAACAAGAGAG